>JALWSQ010000125.1 GCA_026993645.1 Thiohalobacter sp. | reverse complement strand
GCCCAGGGCATGGCCGCTGAGGGACTTGGTGGAACTCACCGGTGGCACCCGGTCACCGAACACCGCGCGCAGGGCCTCGAGTTCACGCGCGTCCCCGACGGGGGTGCTGGTGCCATGGGCATTGACGTAGTCCACCGGTTCCTCGATACCGGCCAGGGCCTGCTGCATGCAGCGCACGGCGCCCTCGCCCGAGGGCTGCACCATGTCGTGGCCGTCGGAAGTAGCGCCGTAGCCCACCAGCTCGGCATAGATACGTGCCCCGCGGGCCCGGGCATGTTCCAGTTCCTCGAGCACCAGCATGCCGCCGCCACCGGAGATCACGAACCCGTCCCGGGCCTGGTCGAACGGGCGCGAGGCGACCTCCGGCCGGTCGTTGAAGGCCGAGGAGAGTGCCCCCATGGCGTCGAACAGGCAGCTCATGGTCCAGTGCAGTTCCTCGCCGCCCCCGGCGAACATCAGATCCTGTTTGCCGAGCTGGATGAGCTCGGCCGCGTTACCGATGCAATGGGCGCTGGTGGCGCAGGCAGAGCTGATGGAGTAGGCCACGCCGCGGATACCGAAGGCGGTGGCCAGGCAGGCCGAGTTGGTGCTGGACATGGTGCGGGTGACGCCATAGGGGCCGATGCGGCGCACCCCGCGGCTGCGCAGGGTGTCGGCCGCCTGCACCACGTTGGCGGTGGAGGCGCCGCCCGAACCCGCGATCAGGCCGATGCGGGGGTCCGAGATCCGCTCGGCGTCCAGCCCGGCATCGGTGATGGCCTCGCGCATGGCCAGATAGTTGAAGGCAGCACTGTCCCCCATGAAGCGCCGCAGCTTGCGGTCGATGAGGGCCTCGGTATCGACATGCAGGGGGGCCTCCACCTGGCTGCGGAAGCCCATCTCGCGATAGGTCTCGCTGGCGCGGATGGCCGAGCGCCCCGCGCGCAGGCTCGCGACGACCTCCTGCTTGTCGTTGCCCAGACTGGAAACGATCCCCATTCCGGTGATGACTACACGCCGCATGAGTCTGTCCCCTTTCAGAAACCTTCCGTCGATGCAAACAGGCCGACGCGGAGATCCTTGGCCAGGTAGATCTCGCGGCCGTCGACGCGCATCCTTGCATCCGCGATTCCCATGTAGAGCTTGCGCCGGATCACCCGCTTGATATCGATCTCATAGTCGATCAGGCGGTTGGCGGGGGTGACCTGGCCGGTGAACTTCACCTCCCCCGCGCCCAGGGCCCGGCCGCGGCCGGGCCCGCCGATCCAACCCAGGTAGAATCCCACCAGTTGCCACATGGCATCCAGCCCCAGGCAGCCAGGCATGACCGGATCGCCCTCGAAGTGGCAGGCGAAGAACCAGAGGTCGGGCCGGATGTCCAGCTCGGCCCGGATCAGGCCGCGGTCATGGGCGCCACCCTTCTGGCTGATATGGGTGATGCGATCGAACATCAGCATGGGCGGCAGGGGCAACTGGGCATTGCCCGGTCCGAAGAGTTCACCACGGGCACAGCGGATCAGGTCGTCGTAGGAGAACTGACTGGGAAAGGCAGGGGGTTCCGGGCTGGCCATGGAGCGACTCTTCTGGATCGGGTATCGGGAAGGGCGCATTGTACCCGATTATGGGCCGTGGCCGAATGGGTGTTATAAGAGGGGGCAAAGGAATGGATCGGGAGCAGGCCGTCATGGCGGTGAACCGGAGATCGGGGCGGGCAGTGGTGCTGATTCTGGCATGGCTGGGTGCCGGCACGGCCTGTACGTCATGGCAGCGGCCGCTGCCCCCTGCGGGGCTGGCGGATCAGGTCCGAGGGCACAGCCTGGTGCTGCGGCGGGTCCTGGTGTTCCCGGCGGGGGAGACGCGGCTGTATTTTCAGCACGGTCGGCAGCAGCGGGCACAGGACCTGACGGTGTGGGAGCCCCATTGCGCCTGGGTCGCCTATCGTCGGCCGGCCCGGCGCTGGGTGCTGGCCGCCGGCCGGCTGCCCGTGATCCGAGCCCGGGCACGGGAGGAGCTGGCGTTCTGGGGGCGGGGCATCGTCAGCTGGGTCACCCGCATCGACTTCGCGCCGGTCGCCGGCCAGCCCCTGGCACTGGAGTGCGAACGCTGGGGCTACGATGTCTATGCCGGTCCGCTGACGGCGGCCGAGTTCCACGCGGCGATGGGGGACTGGGTCCAGCGGGTGCCCTGAGTCGTCCCGCGGCCCTCGCCAGCCGCATCCCGGGGTACCCCCTGCAAAACGAAAGGGCCCGGCAGAACCGGGCCCTTTCCGGAAGGCGGTGCCGGTCAGCGCCGCTTGCGGGTCGCCTTCTTCTTTGCAGCCTTCTTGCGCGTGGCCTTCTTCTTGGCCACCTTCTTCTTTGCGGCCTTCTTCTTGGCGACCTTGCGCGTGGTCTTCTTCTTGGCCGTCTTCTTCTTTGCGGCCTTCTTGCGCGTGGTCTTCTTCTTGGCCGCCTTCTTCTTTGCGGCCTTCTTCTTGGCGACCTTGCGCGTGGTCTTCTTCTTGGCCGCCTTCTTCTTTGCGGCCTTCTTCTTGGCGACCTTGCGCGTGGTCTTCTTCTTGGCCGCCTTCTTCTTTGCGGCCTTCTTGCGCGTGGCCTTCTTCTTGGCCACCTTGCGGGTCACCTTCTTCCGGGTCGCCGTCTTCTTGCGGGCAGCGACCTTGCGTTTGGTGGTCACCTTCTTCTTGGCGCTCTTCCTTGCCGCCGTCTTCCGTTTCGCCGTCTTCTTCCTAACAGCCATGAGGATTCCCTCCTGTGTAGTGATTCGCGCAACTTAACGGCACTCTATTGTAGAAACTTTAACGAAAAAGAAAAGATTAGGCGGCAAAAAAAATCGTGGCGTGCCAGGCGCGGTTTGTTGACGCCGATGCCTGGTACGAGCGTCCTTGTCTCGGTACGGGCCGTTGCCGATGCAGCCGCCGCTGCGGTGTTCCGGCCTGTAGGGGGCCCCCGCCCGCTCTGGCATCGGGGCTGGAAACACCTTTATTGCTGGCATTTCCGTCAAAGGGACCGCTGGAGTGGGACGTCGGTTGCAGGATATGCTAACGTGCAACGGGTGTGGCCATCGGCAGCAAAGGGGAGGCGAAGATGCACCCGATCAATCCCTGGCGACCCCTCTTCCAGTGGATATGGAATGCGGATCTGCGTTCCGTTCCGACGGCACAGCGTGCCGTCGTGATGGCCTTGAGAATCACCTACGTGGTGCTGCGCGACCTGCTGCACGGCCAGCTCAACCTGCGTGCCATGAGCCTGGTGTACACCACCCTGCTGTCGCTGGTGCCGCTGCTGGCGGTGAGCTTCTCGGTGCTCAAAGGGTTCGGTGTCCACAACCAGATCGAGCCGCTGCTGCTGCAGGCCTTTGCGCCCCTGGGGGAGAAGGGCCACGAGATCGCGGAGCGTATCCTGTCCTTCGTGGCCAATGTCAAGGTGGGCGTGCTGGGCTCCCTGGGCCTGGTGCTGCTCATGTATACGGTGATTTCGCTATTGCAGAAGATCGAATCCGCCTTCAACTTCGTCTGGCGCGTCGACCGCCTGCGCGGCTTCTCCGAGCGCTTCAGCAACTACCTCAGTGTGATCCTGGTGGGCCCGGTACTGGTATTCGGTGCCCTGGGAATCACGGCCTCGGTCACCAGCAATGCCTTCGTCCATCGCCTGCTGACCATAGAGCCCCTGGGTGCCATGCTGGTGGAGCTGGGCCGGCTGCTGCCCTACGTGCTGGTCTGCGGGGCCTTCAGCTTTCTCTACATCCTGATTCCCAACACCCGGGTGCGGCTGCGGGCCGCTCTCACCGGTGGCCTGGTAGGCGGGGTGCTGTGGCAGACCGCTGGCTGGGGGTTCGCCCGCTTCATCGTGACCTCCTCCTCCAAGTACGCGGCCATCTATTCCAGCTTCGCCATCCTCATCCTGCTGCTGATCTGGCTCTACCTGAGCTGGCTGGTGCTGCTGCTGGGGGCCCAGGTCGCCTTCTATGTCCAGCATCCGCAGTACGTCAGCCTGGAACGGGTACAGCTGCGCATCAGCAACCGGCTGAAGGAACACCTGGCACTGGCGGTGATGGCGCTGATCGGGGTGAATCATTATGCCGACCGCCGCCCCTGGGACGTGGACGAGCTGGCGGCGTACCTGCACATGCCCGGTGAGACCATCGCCCGGGTGCTGCGGATCCTCATCGACCTGGGGTTGGTGGTGGAGACCTGCGACGAACGCTCGCGCTTTCTGCCGGCACGGGACATCGGCAACATCGCGCTGGTGGATCTCATTGCCGGTGTGCGGGCTGCAGAGGAGGACCGCTTCCTGGCGGAGTCGCAGCTGTCGCGCCTGGGTCCGGTGGACGACCTGATGCAGTCCATCGAGGCGGGTATCGGCCAGGGCCTGGGCCGGACCTCGGTAAGGGATCTGGTGCTGGGGTTGTTGCAAGCGGAACCCGTGGCGGCAACACCGGCCGATGTCACGCCCGGTGATGATCGATGATGACCGTGAGGGGGCTGTGGGCGGAACCCGCAACGGGGTGGTATCAGGGTGCCAGGGCGACGACGGGGGCTGCCGGGGCGTCGGGCTTCCAGCTGCGACGCCGGCCCTGGTGATAGAAGGCGAGGGGTGAGGCACCCTGGAGCATCATCCAGGCAGGAAGGTGCCGGCTCAATTGCACCAGGTAGTGGTCCCGTGACAGGCCACAGACCGTGGTGTCCGGTTGCCAGCCCAGCCGGAGCCGCCAGGCGCGGTGCGTGCCGGGGGCGCCGACCACGACGGCATGGGGGGACTCGTATTCCCGGATGTGGCCGCTGAAGACCCAGCGCTTCTGGCACAGCTCGCGCTCGGCCGCATGCTTGGCTCGGGTGAGGCGGTCCATGGCCGCGGCCCGGGCCGCGGCGGCGGTCGGCGCCAGCCGTTGCGGCACCATGGCGATGATCTGCGGGTCACCCGGGGCATAGTAGCCGGCGGGTGCCTCCATCAGCCGCGCCGCGGGCTGCCAGGGCGCCATGCTGCAACCGCTGGTCAGCAGCAGGAGGCCCAGGAGGGCGATATGACTGGAGGTGCGCCGGTTCATGGTCTGGATCGCTCTGTTCTCTCCCGATGTATCATCGCGCCCCGGCCCCCGGTGGTCCGGTATTGGATCACGGATTTTTGACGCCGGGGGTCGATACCGCTATTTTTGTGATTGGGATCACGCGACCAGACAGGAACCAGCATGCCGTGCAGTCCACAGCGGGTCGATCAGTACGTGGAGCGCCTGTGCCTGGATGGGTGCCGGGCCGTGACCCGCTATATCGCGGCCCTGCGCGAAGGCCGTGACCTGGCCGTCTTCGCCGGCCTCACGGCGGCCGAGCGGCGCCTGCTGCTGGCCGAGCTGAGCAGCATCATGGCGGTCTACGGCGATCGCTGCCGCCTCGACGATCCCTAGGCGCCTGTCCGGGCAGTGGAGTGGCTATCAGCCTCCTCAGCCCGCGGCCTTGCGGCCGGCGCGCTTGCGATCCTGCTCGGTGAGCAGTCGTTTGCGCAGACGGATGTGGTGGGGGGTGATCTCCACCAGTTCGTCGTCGTTGATGATCTCCAGCGCCTGTTCCAGGCTGAGGCGGAGCGGCGGTGTGAGGAGGATGTTCTCGTCCGAACCGGCGGCCCGGATGTTGGTGAGTTGCTTGGCCTTGAGCGGGTTGACCACCAGGTCGTTGGCGCGCGCGTGCAGGCCGATGATCATGCCCTCGTAGACCTGTTCGCCCGGCCCCACCAGCAGCCGGCCACGCTCCTGCAGGTTGAACAGGGCATAGGCGATGGCCTTGCCGGTACTGTTGGCGATCATGGCCCCGTTGCGCCGCTGGCCGTAGCGGCCCTCCCGCAGGGGGCCGTAATGATCGAACACGTGGTGGAGGATGCCGGTGCCCTGGGTGGCGGTCAGGAATTCGGTGCGGAATCCCATCAGGCCACGGGAGGGGATCAGGTATTCCAGCCGCACCCGACCCTTGCCGTCCGGCACCATGTCCCGTAGTTCGCCGCCGCGGCTGCCCAGCCGTTCCATGACGGCCCCTTGGTGGGTCTCCTCCACGTCCACCAGCAGCTGCTCATAGGGTTCACTGGCCACCCCGTCGATCTCGCGCACGATGACCTCCGGGCGCGAGACACCGATCTCGTAGCCCTCCCGGCGCATGGTTTCCAGCAGGATGGACAGGTGCAGTTCGCCCCGGCCGGAGACCCGGAACCGGTCCGGGTCGTCGGTCGGTTCCACCCGCAGGGCCACGTTGTGCAGCAGCTCGCGCTGCAGCCGTTCTTCCAGTTGGCGCGAGGTGACGAACTTGCCGTCGCGCCCGGCGAAGGGGGCGTCGTTCACCTGGAAGGTCACCGTGACCGTGGGCTCGTCCACATCCAGTGCCGGCAGCGCCTCCGGTCGCTGCGGATCGCACAGGGTGTCCGAGATATGCAGCTGGTCGATGCCGGTCACCGCGACGATGTCGCCCGCCGCGGCCCGGTCGGTCTCCAGCCGGTCCAGGCCGAGGAAGGTGAAGACCTGGAGGATGCGCCCGCGCCGGCTGTTGCCATGGCGGTCGATGATGGTCACACCGGTATTGGTGCCAAGAGTGCCGCGGTTGATGCGGCCGATACCGATGACACCGACGTAGCTGTTGTAGTCGAGGGCACTGATCTGGAGTTGCAGCGGGCCCTCGGGGTCCACCTGCGGGGCGGGCACCTGGTCGACCAGGGTGTCCAGCAGGACCGCCATGCCTTCACCGGGCTGGTCGGGATCGAGGGTGGCGAAGCCCTGCAGCCCCGAGGCATAGATCACGGGGAAGTCGAGCTGCGCGTCGCTGGCGCCCAGCCGGTCGAACAGGTCGAAGGTCTGGTCCAGCACCCAGTCGGGGCGGGTCCCCGGCCGGTCCATCTTGTTGATGACCACGATGGGTTCGAGGCCGCGGGCCAGTGCCTTCTGGGTCACGAACCGGGTCTGGGGCATGGGCCCCTCCACGGCATCCACCAGCAACAGCACCGAGTCGACCATGGACAGGATGCGTTCCACCTCGCCGCCGAAGTCGGCATGGCCCGGCGTGTCCACGATGTTGATGCGATGGTCCCGCCAGTGGATGGCCGTGTTCTTGGCCAGGATGGTGATGCCCCGTTCCCGCTCCAGGGCGTTGGAATCCAGCAGCCGTTCCTGTTGGCCGGCACCGGATTCGAGGGTGCCCGACTGGGCCAGGAGCTGGTCGACCAGGGTTGTCTTTCCATGGTCGACATGGGCGATAATGGCGACGTTCCGCAGGTGATCCGCGGAAAAGGCGGTCTTCTGTGTCATTGGGAATCCGGTGTCAGGCTGCAGGAGAGGCGGTGCTCGAGGTGTTGTTACATCAGACGGAAATCCTGGTTCAGACCCACGGTCGATCGAGTCAGGAACTGACCCAGCGTATCCAGGAGGTCGTGGCGGACTCGGGCATTATAACAGGCCTGTGCCACCTTTTCGTGCATCACACCAGCGCCTCGCTGGTGGTGTGCGAGAACGCCGATCCGGTGGTGCGCAGCGACATGGAGGCCTTTCTCGGGCGCCTGGTGCCGGATGGTGACCCCATGTTCCGGCACCGCTCCGAGGGCCCGGACGACATGGCGGCGCACGTGCGCAGCATGCTGACCCTGGCCGGCCTCACGCTGCCGGTGAGCGGAGGGCGCTGCCGGCTCGGGACCTGGCAGGGGATCTACCTGTGGGAACATCGTACCGCGCCGCATCAGCGGCGCCTGACCCTGACCCTCTGGGGCCACTCAATGGACGGCGGCGCCTGAGGCCTGGCCCGCTTCCTCGCGTGTCACCTCGTCGTCCAGCCGCGGTACCTGGGGCGCATCACCGAGCAGGCCGTTGTCGGCGGGCGGGGGTGTCCTGGTGGCGGCCGGCGCCGGTTCCCGCTCCAACCGGTGCGGTCCGGTGAAATCCAGCCGCTGCATCTCCGGTTCGCCTTCGCACAGGTCGCGGGCACTGGACGCCAGGTGCTGGTAGACGGCGCGGTAACGGTCGGTGAGTTCCTCGAACAGCTCGGCGGTGCGCTTGAAGTGGTTCGTCACCTGGTTGCGGTAGCGGCTGTGGTCCTCCCGGGCCTGTTCCAGCTCTTCCTCCAGCTGCTTGAGCCGCTTGCTGCCCGGCAGGATGAGAACGGCCGCCAGAAACCCGATGCCCAGTCCCAGTCCCAGGGCCAGCGCGGCCATCCCCCAGTCGAATGCCATCGGGCGTCACCCCTCCGTTGGACGAACGGCGACAGTCTAGCGCGAACCCCGTCCAAAGGCTAACGCTCGCGTCCGCTGGGCCGCTTCGATGGATGCCCCGGCGGGCAGCCCGTCCTTCAGGGGCGTACCCGGCGCACCGCCTCGGGGATAGGCGTGTGGACGTTGCCCTCTTCGTCCAGCTCCGGGTAGGGCAGGCCCAGGGCATCGTAGCGGGCCGCCAGCCGGGGATAGCCCCAGCGGAACAGCAGGGCCTGGTAACGCTCGGGGGACAGTCGCGGCCGGTCGTACAGGCCGGCCTGCTCGCGCTGGCGCTGGGCCTCGTACAGGATGACCGCTGCGGCTACCGAGACATTGAGCGAGGCCACCATCCCCAGCATCGGGATGTGGATCTCGCCGTCGGCGGCGGCGCAGGCGGCCGCGCTGACACCGAACTTCTCGGTGCCCATGACGATGGCCACCGGCCCCCGGTAGTCCAGCTCGCGGAAGTCCCGGCTGCGCTCCGACAGGTTGGCTGCCCACAGCTGGAAGCCGGCCCGGCGCAGCCGGTCGATGGCCGGCTGCAGGGCCTGGTAGCGGTGGACCCGGGTCCATTTCTCGCTGCCGGAGGCCGTGGCGCGGTGGGCGCGGTAGGGGCGCGCCGGTGCCACCGCGTGCAGGTCCAGCACGCCCACGGCATCGCAGGTGCGCTGGATGGCGGACAGGTTGTGCGGCTTGTGCACGCCTTCCAACAGCAGGGTCAGGTCCGGCTGGCGCCGGTCGAGCACGGCCCGGATGCGGCGGTAACGTTGGGGGGTCATGGCAGACTCGCGGCATTTGGTCCAGACGCGCTATTGTACCGGGGTGGGGGTGACAGCGGCACGGACCGGTGGCACCCTGCCCGGGAGGGGGCGATGCGACGGCGTAACCGGTACCACCCATGAGCGAGGAAGAGCTGGCGCTGCTGCGGCAGCGCATCCGTGAAGGCTACCTGGCACCCGAGGACGATTGCCTGCAGGCGCTGGCCGGTGAGGTGCGGCTGGCACCGGAGCAGGCGGCCCGGGTCCGGTCCGAGGCGTTGGCGCTGGCGGCGGCGGTGCGCGAGCGCCTGCGGACCCGGGGTGGTTTCCCCTCCCTGCTGCAGGAGTACAACCTGTCCAGCGAGGAGGGCATCCTGCTCATGTCCCTGGCGGAGGCCCTGCTGCGCATCCCCGATGCCGCCACCGCGGACCGGCTGATCCGCGACAAGCTGTCCCAGGGCGAGTGGGACCAGCACCTGGGACACGGCGAATCCCTGATGGTGACCGCCTCCACCTGGGGCCTGCTGCTCACCGGGCGGTTGCTGGAGACCGGAACCGGCACCGCCTGGGATCCCCGTCACCTGCTGCACCGGCTGGTGGAACGCCTGGGCGCCCCCGGGGTACGGCTGGCGCTGACCCGCGCCATGCGCATGCTGGCCGGGCACTTCGTCCTGGCGCCGGACCTGGAGACGGCGCTCAAGCTGGCCGACCGCGCGGGTGGCCTGCGCTATTCCTTCGATTGCCTGGGCGAGGCGGCCGTGACCGCCCGCGATGCGCGCCGCTACCAGGACGCCTACCTGGATGCCATCCACCGGCTGGCAGGCACGGGCGGGACGGGCGTGCAGCAGGCGGATGGGATCTCGGTCAAGTTGTCGGCCCTGCATCCCCGTTACGAGTTCGCCCAGCGGGAACGGGTGCTGGCGGAAATGGTGCCCCGGGTGCGGGAACTGGCCCTGGCCGCCCGCGATGCCGGCATCGGCCTGACCCTGGATGCGGAGGAGACGGACCGGCTGGAGCTGATGCTGGACGTCTTCGCCGCGGTATGGCGCGAACCCCTGCTGGCGGACTGGGAGGGATTCGGGCTGGCGGTGCAGGCCTACCAGCGCCGCTGTCCCGCCGTGCTGGACTGGCTGGCCGCCCTGGCGGCGGCCGGCGGCCGCCGCATCCCGGTGCGCCTGGTCAAGGGGGCCTACTGGGACACCGAGATCAAGCGTGCCCAGGAGGCCGGTCTCGCCAGCTATCCCGTCTTCACCCGCAAGGCGGCCACCGACCTCGCCTACCTGGCCGGCGTGGCCAGGCTGCATGACCACCGCCGCTGGCTCTACGGCCAGTTCGCCAGCCACAACGCCTACACCCTGGCCTGGGTGCTGGAACGCTACCGCGGGGACGAGGCGGACTTCGAGCTGCAGCGGCTGCACGGCATGGGCGAGGAACTCCAGGCCGAGCTGTTGCAGCGCGTGCCGACGCTGGTGCTGCGGGTCTATGCCCCCGTAGGTGATTACCGCGACCTGCTGCCCTACCTGGTGCGGCGCCTGCTGGAGAACGGCGCCAACAGCTCCTTCGTCAACCAGCTGGCCGATCCCGCCCGGCCCCTGGACGCCCTGGTCACCGATCCCCTGGAGCGGCTGCGGGCGGAGGCCGGGACCGAGGCCCTGCCCGAGCCGCCGGCCATCTTCCTGCCCGAGCGCCTGAACTCCCGCGGCCTGGATCTCAGCGATCCCCTCGCCCTGGGTGCGCTGCAGCGCGCCCTGGCGGACTGTGCCAGCCGGGACTGGACGGCGACCCCCTTGCCGGACGGTGATCCGGGGGGTGAGTGGCGGATGGTGCGGGCGCCGCAGGACACCACCCTGGTGGTGGGACGGGTGCGGGAGGCCACGGGGGCGGAGCTGATGGACGCCCTGGCGCGTGCCCATGCTGCGGCGCCGGCCTGGGCCCGTACCGCGGCGGAAGAGCGCGCCCGCTGCCTGGAACGGGCGGCGGAGCGCCTGGAGGCGGAGCGTGCAGGGCTGGTCTACCTGCTGGTGCGCGAGGCGGGCCGATGCCTGCGTGATGCCCTGGCCGAGGTGCGCGAGGCGGTGGACTTCTGCCGTTACTATGCCGCGGAGGCACGACGCCTTTTCGGTCGCCCGCGGGCCCTGCCCGGCCCGGTGGGGGAACGCAACGAATGGAGCCTGCACGGGCGGGGCGTCTTTCTCGCCATCAGTCCCTGGAACTTTCCCCTGTCCATCTTCCTCGGCCAGGTGACCGGGGCACTGGCCGCGGGCAATGCCGTGCTCGCCAAGCCGGCGCGGGCCACCCCCCTGGTGGCCGCGCTGGCGGTGCGGCTGCTGCACGAGGCGGGCATCCCGCCGGAGGTGGTGCAGCTGCTGCCCGGTCCCGGCGCCGCGGCCGGTGAACGCCTGCTGCCCGACGCGCGCCTGGCGGGCGTGGTGTTCACCGGTTCCACCGACACCGCGCGCCACCTGAACCGGACCCTGGCCGCCCGGCGCGGACCCATCGTGCCGCTGATCGCCGAGACCGGCGGCCAGAACGCCATGATCGTGGACAGTTCCGCCCTGCCGGAACAGGTGGTACGCGACGTGCTGACCTCCGCCTTCGACAGTGCCGGCCAGCGCTGCTCCGCCCTGCGGGTCCTGTTCGTGCAGGCGGAGATCGCCGACCGGCTGCTGGACATGCTGGCGGGGGCCATGGACGAGCTGGTGCTGGGCGATCCCATGGATCCCGCCACCGACATCGGCCCGGTGATCGACGCCGATGCCCAGCGCCGGCTGCAGGCACACGTCGACCGCATGCACCGGGAGGGGCGCCTGCTCAAGGCCCTGGCGCTGCCGGTGGCGGCCGCCGGCGGTACCTTCTTCGCCCCCCACCTGTTCGAGATCGAGGACCTGCACCCCCTGACCTGCGAGGTGTTCGGCCCGGTGCTGCACTTGGTGCGCTACCCGGCCGACGGCCTGGATCAGGTGATCGACGCCATCAATGCCACCGGTTACGGCCTCACCCTGGGGGTGCACAGCCGCATCGAGTACACTTGGCAGCGGGTGCGCGAGCGCGCCCGGGTCGGCAACCTCTACGTCAACCGCAACATGATCGGTGCCGTGGTGGGGGTTCAGCCCTTCGGCGGCGAGGGGCTCTCGGGCACCGGCCCCAAGGCCGGCGGGCCCCATTACCTGCCGGGTTTCGCCACCGAGCGCACCTTTACCGTGAATACCGCCGCCCTGGGGGGTATCGCGCGCCTGCTCAGCGGCGACTGAGACGCCGTTCGGCCAGGCTGGCCAGCAGGATGGCGGCGGTGGCCGCGAGCATGCCGGGGATGATCTCGTACAGATCGAACAGGCCGCCGTGCAGCGATTTCCACACCACCACCGTGACCCCGCCCACGAGCATGCCGGTAAAGGCGCCGGCCCGCGTCATGCCCGGCCAGTACAGGGCCAGCAGCAGGGTGGGGCCGAAGGCCGCCCCGAACCCGGCCCAGGCATAGGCGACCACGTCCAGTACCCGGCTGTTGCGGTCCAGGGCGAGCCAGGTGGCCAGCGCCGCCACCAGCAGCACCGCCAGCCGGCCCACCCACATGAGTTCGCGCGGGCTGGCGGCGGGGCGCAGCAGTGCCTTGTAGAAGTCGTCGGCCAGGGCGGAGGAGGCCACCAGCAACTGGGAGTCCGCGGTACTCATGATCGCCGCCAGTACGGCGGCCAGCAGGATACCGGCGATCCAGGGATGGAACACCAGTCGCACCAGTTGCAGGAACACCTTTTCGGCGTCGCCGGTGGTCCCCGGTGGCAGGTAGCCGGGGGCGGCCAGCCCCACCAGCACGGCGCCCGCCAGGCTGAGGCAGACCCAACCGACGGCGATGCGCCGGGCGGACCCGATCTCTGCCGGGTCGCGGATGGCCATGAACCGGGCCAGGATATGGGGCTGGCCGAAATAGCCCAGTCCCCAGCCCAGCAGGGACAGCAGGCCGACCAGACCCAGGGGCGCCCCCCCCTTGCCGCTGAGGGGGTCCAGCAGGGCGGGGTCGACGGCGGCGAGATGGTGCATCATGGCGGCCGGTCCGCCCTGGTCGAGGATGGCCACCAGGGGTACCACCACCAGGGCCAGCACCATCAGCAGCCCCTGTACCAGGTCGGTCCAGCAGACGGCGAAGAAACCGCCGAGGAAGGTGTAGAGCAGGATGACGCCACCGCCGGCCAGGACGGCCAGGGGATAGTCGATGCCGAAGACCGTGGTGAACAGCTTGCCCCCCGCCACCAGGCCGGAGGTGGTGTAGATGGTGAAGAACACCAGGATGATCACCGCCGCCAGCAGGCGCAGGGCATGGGAATCGTCCCCAAAGCGCTGGGCCAGGTAATCGGGCAGGGTGAGGGCGTCGCCGCAGGCCTGGGTGGCCACCCGCAGCCGCCGGGCCATGAAGCGCCAGTTGAGCCAGGTCCCCGCCAGCAGGCCGCCGGCCAGCCAGAGCGACTGCAGGCCGCTGCTGTAGGCCAGGCCGGGCAGGCCCAGTAGCAGCCAGCCGCTCATGTCCGAGGCCTCGGCACTCAGGGCCGTCACCCAGCGTCCCAGGCGGCGCCCGCCCAGCAGGTAATCGGCGAGGTCGCGGGTGCGGGTGTAGGCGACCAGCCCGATGCCGGCCATGGTCACCAGGTAGAACAGGAAGGCGACGACGATGCCGGTATCCACGGGTTCATCCGTTGCCGCGCAGGCGGGCCGCCAGGAACAGGCCGGCCAGGGTCTTGGCATCGCGGATGCGGCCGTCCGCCAGCCATTGCAGGGCCTCGGCCAGGGGCACCCAGCGCACCTCGGCGATGCATTCCTGAGGCTCGCGCTCGATGTCCCGGGCCGAGAGCCCGCGGGCCAGGAACAGGTGGATCTCCTCGTCGCAGAAGCCGGGGGTGGTCAGGATCTGGCCCAGGGGCAGCCAGTCCCCGGCCTCCAGCCCGGCCTCCTCGCGCAGCTCCCGCCGGGCCGTCTCCAGCGGCGGTTCGTCCCCTTCGCGCTTGCCCGCCGGCAGTTCCCACAGCCAGTCGCCGGCGGCGTGGCGGTACTGGCGCAGCAGGCAGACCGCGCCGGCGGCATCCTCCGCCACCACCGCGGCGCCGCCGGGGTGGTGCATGATCTCCAGCTCCAGCAGTTCGCCATTGGGCAGCCGGACCTGTTCCAGGGAGAGGTCCACCACCCGGCCGTGATAGAGACGGGTCATGCCGGTTCTTCCGCCTTGGCCAGGTCGTAGCAGCCGAGCAGCTGGCCGGCACCGGCGGGCTGGGAGGTCTCCAGGAACAGGCTGCGCAGCCGGCAGCGGGGCGCCGGTTCCAGCACCTCGCCCCACAGCAGGCCGTCGAAGTCCTCCCCCCCCAGCAGGCGCTGGGCCAGGGTCAGGTAGAGGCGGTCCAGGGCGCCGGCGGCGACCAGGGCATGGAGCACGGCCGGGCCGGCGATGCTGTAGATGTGGCGATAGCCCAGTTGCAGCAGGCGGTCGATGGCTGCGCGCCCCTGGGCCTGGCGCCCTGGCCCGGCGGGGTGGATCTCCATGCCGGCGGCCTGCAGCTGCGCCAGGGCCTCCGGTGGCGCGCTGGCGCCGGTGAAGAGATGCAGTCGGCGTCCCTGTTCCCGGTAGGGGGCCAGCGCCTCGGCCGGCAGGTCCAGGCTGGCCGAGAACACCGCGATGTCCGGTTGCGGCGGCAGGCCGACCTCCAGGCGCCAGGCGCGCAGGTCGGCGAAGCGATCCTCGGGGCCCAGCGGCAACTGGTCCTGGGCCTCGCCGCGGGCGGCCTGGCGGAAGTAACGGGCGCTGGTGATCAGCAGGTCGGCCTGGGCGGCCAGTTCCTGGTACAGGCGCCAGTCCACGGGATTGGCGATGGCCGCCGGCACCTGGTGGGTGCGGGCACCCGGCCGCGGCAGGCCGATGCGGCCATCCAGACTGGCGATGAAGTTGGCATAGACGAGGGGCGCACCGGAGGCGTGGATCCGGTGCCGGGGGTGATGCAGGTAGAGCCCGGACCGCGGGTGGCTGTCACCGGCCGCGGGGTAGAGTTCGAGCACCTGGTCTTGCATCCGGCCGGTTTCCGCTCCTGGGGGCTGCAGCGCGCGGCCGCCATTATGCCCCCCCGCCGGCCGATCGGGAAGCCGGCTATGGCTGGGTCACCGCCGTCCCTGGCGGGGGTCCCGGGTTCAGGCGGCGGGGCGGGCGCGGCCGTTGCCGGCGTCGGGCTGTACCAGGGCCTTGTCGACGATGGCGTCGGCCAGGCTGATGCCGTCGAGGTAGTGGTAGAGCTGGTGGCTGAGCTGGTCCCACAGCCGGAGGCTGCGCGGCCGCGGTGAATCCGCCTCCAGCGACAGCGGCGGCTCGGCAGCCGAGGCCACGTTCTCATCCACCGCCTGCAGGATCTCCGCGATGCTGATGTCCGTCGCCGGCCGGCGCAGGCAGTAGCCTCCGCCCGGACCGCGCAGTCCGGTGACCAGGCCATGCTTGCGCAACTGGGCGAACAGCTGCTCCAGGTAGGAGACGGAGATCGATTGCTCGACGGAGATGTCCGCCAGGGTGACCGGTCCTTCCTTGTCACGGAGTGCCAGTTCCATCATGGCGGTTATGGCGTAGCGGCCCTTGGTCGATAGTTTCATCACGGTTGGAACCTCGTCCTGTGTTGCTGTGTTTGAATTACGGTACCCTTTGCCAGGGATAATGCCTGACTGTTCTTGTCGGGAAATAATACGAGTACTTGACTACAATAGTCAAGTAAAGCCGATCCCGATACCCCGGCAGCACCACCGTTTGCTGGTATACTCGACCGCATAACGAAACCAAGGTTCGAGGATGGGCATGGCGGATCAATCCACGCACAAGCGGGACCGGCGCAACCGTTCCCGGGAAAAACTGGTCAACCTGGTGGCCTGCCGCAATGAGACCCTGGTGCTGTTCTCTGAACTCATCGGGCGCCGGCCCTTCCTGGCCGACCAGGCCACCGAGCTTGCACTCAAGCGCTTCTGCCAGGTTCTGATCGACTACGCCGCCAGCGCCCATTTCCAGCTCTACCGATACATCGCCGATGGCCGCGAGCGCCGGCGCGCCGTGCTCGACGTGGCGCAACAGGTCTATCCCCGGATCGCGCTGGCCACCGATGCCATCCTGGAGTTCAACGATCGCTACGATGTTTCGCCGCTGGACGACCGGGTGAACTGGCTGGAGGACGATCTTTCCCGCCTGGGCGAGATGCTGGCGGAGCGGATCCAGCTCGAGGACCAGATCATCGAGGCCCTGCACGGCAAGGAATGTCGCCGCGCCGCCGGTTGAGAGCGGGGTTCAGTCGGGGCTGCGGTGGCCGCCCCGCAGCCGGTCGTAGTCGTATCGTGCCAGGTAGCGCCAGGGGCGGGGGATGATACCCGGTACCCGCCGTTCATAGTCCCGGTAGCGCTCGCCCAGCTCGATTTCCAGCTTGCGTTCCTCGAACCAGGCACCGATGAACAGATAGGCGGTGGCGCAGAGGGTCGCCACCAGGCGGGCGCAGTCCATGTCCCGGGTCCAGAGGATCACCAGGCCCAGGCTGTACCAGGGATGGCGCACGAACCGGTGCAGCTGGCACAGTCCCAGCTCGTCCCCGGCACCCTCCTGGGTTCCCGCCCGACCCAGCCCCAGGAAGGCCTGCATGTCGTAAGCCCGCGCCGTGTACAGGAAGCCCGCCAGGGCGAGCAACGCCAGCCCGTTGGCCAGCCAGGCCCAGGGGCCCTGCCAGGCCCAGAGCAGGGGGCCCGACGCGCGGTAGGTCAGCCACAGGGGCGGCAACAGGCCGATGCCGGCGAAGAGGTTGTAGGCCAGCCGGTAACGCGGCCAGAATCGGGGCAGCCGGTGCTGGACCCAGCGCTTCACCCCATGGGCGGCCAGCAGCGAGTGGGCCAGGAAATAGAGGGTCCAGGCGCCGGCCACGAGCGCGAGTGCGTGCCATCGATCGGGAGGACAGCTGATCATGCAGGGATCCGGATACGAGGTCCAGGGACCGGGCGGGGTGCCCGTGCCGCCAAGGCATTGTGGCAGATGGACGCGGTCACCGCATCCTTGTCCCGGGCGCGGTATTGCCGGTCCGGGCGGGGCCATGGACCGCCGGGGCAGAGCGCGATGACGCGCCGGGATCGCGGTGCCGCCCTGGCGGCCATAGAGGAACTGCTGGCGATCATGGACCGGCTGCGGGAACCCGGCGGTTGCCCCTGGGACCGCGCCCAGACCTTCGACAGCGTCGCGCCCCATACCTTCGAGGAGGCCTGCGAGGTGGTGGATGCCATCGAGCGTGGCGACATGGAGGATCTGCAGGACGAACTGGGGGACCTGTTGTTCCAGGTGGTGTTCCATGCGCGCATGGCGGCGGAACAGGGACGGTTCGATTTCGCCGCCGTGGCCCAGGGGCTCTGCGCCAAGCTGGTGCGCCGCCATCCGCACGTGTTCGGCACCGAGCCGGTCGGGGACTTCGCCGATCAGGCTCGCGTCTGGGAGGCGATCAAGGCGGCGGAGCGGGCCCGGCGGCCGCGTGACCTGGCCTGGGGCGAGGACGTGCCCCGGACCCTGCCCGCGCTCAGCCGCGCGGCCAAGCTGCAGCGGCGGGCGAGCCGGCTGGGCCTGGACTGGCCCGATGCCGAGTCCGTTCTGCCCAAGATCGCGGAGGAACTGGAGGAGGTTCGCCAGGCCATGGCCGCGGGCGACCGGGAGGCCCTGGCCATGGAACTGGGCGACCTGCTGTTCAGCTGCGTCAACCTGGCCCGCCGGCTCGACCTGGATCCGGAGCAAGCGCTGCGGCGGAGCAACCGCAAGTTCATGGCGCGGGTCCAGGCAGTGATGGCGGCCCTCGATGCGGAGGGGGCGGCGGGCGAGGAACCGGATCCCGAACGGCTGGACCGGCTGTGGCAGCAGGTCAAGCGCCGGACGGGCGGCGGTTGATTCCCGGGCAGGGCGTGCACCCGGCTGGTGCAAGAGGGTGATCCCGGTTTGGGTTTTGCACGGTTTGTGGTAGATTTGCCCCAATTTTGTGCAACCGAAACCAAATGGGGAGCCACAATGGAGACCTTGCACGCCGGAACCGATGTTCTGTTCGTATTGTTGGGCGCCGTCATGGTGCTGGCCATGCACGCCGGGTTCGCCTTCCTGGAGCTCGGAACGGTCCGGCACAAGAACCAGGTCAATGCCCTGGTCAAGATCATCAGCGACTTCGCGATCTCCACCCTGGCCTACTTCTTCATCGGCTATACCCTGGCCTACGGGACCGATTTCTTCCATGCCGCCACGGACCTGTCGGCCCGGCATGGCTACGGGCTGGTCAAGTTCTTCTTCCTGCTGACCTTCGCTGCCGCCATCCCGGCCATCATCTCCGGCGGCATCGCCGAGCGTGCCCGCTTCTATCCCCAGCTGGCGGCCACCTTCATCCTGGTCTCCTTCGTCTATCCCTTCTTCGAGGGCATCGCCTGGAACGGTCACCTGGGCATCCAGGACTGGCTGACCCAGCACTACGGGGCGGCCTTCCACGATTTCGCCGGCTCGGTGGTGGTCCATGCCATGGGCGGCTGGATCGCATTGCCGGCAGTGCTGCTGCTGGGGGCCCGCCACGGGCGCTACAACAAGGACGGCACCCTGGCGGCGGCCCATCCGCCATCCAACATCCCCTTCCTTGCCGCCGGCGCCTGGGTGCTGAGCGTGGGCTGGTTCGGTTTCAACGTGATGTCGGCCCAGAGCATCGACAACATCAGCGGCCTGGTGGCCCTGAACTCGCTCATGGCCATGGTGGGCGGCATCCTGGTGGCCCTGGTGGTGGGCCGCAACGATCCCGGTTTCGTGCACAACGGCCCGCTGGCAGGCCTGGTGGCCGTCTGTGCCGGTTCCGACCTCATGCATCCCATCGGGGCCCTGATCACCGGCGGGGTGGCCGGGGCGCTGTTCGTGTGGATGTTCACCGTGACCCAGAACCGCTGGCACATCGATGACGTGTTGGGGGTCTGGCCGCTGCACGGTCTGTGCGGTGCCTGGGGCGGCGTGGCCGCGGGCATCTTCGGCCTCAAGGCGCTCGGCGGCGTCGGTGGCGTGAGCCTGACCAGCCAGGTGGTCGGCACGCTGCTGGGCGTGGTCATCGCGCTGGTGGGCGGGGCGGTGGTCTACGGGGCGCTGCGCGCCCTGGTGGGGCTGCGCCTGAGCCAGGAGGAGGAATTCGACGGCGCCGACCTCAGTATCCACAAGATCCGCGCCAATCCGGACGTGGATTGAAACCGGCTGCCCTTGGGGCAGTGGCTGCGGTGCCGTAACCAAGCCCGTGGGGTCATGGTATGGGGGGATGATGCGCACGGCGCGTGCCGCGCCTTTGCGCATCCTACGATGCTCATACTACGGGGTGTGGTCGGGCATCCGGTGGTGGCGTGACGATGGATTCCCGCCTGCGCGGGAATGACGATCCTCCTCGCCCCTCACCTGCAATTCCGTGTGTTTCGGTGTGGTTCAGTGGCTCACTACGGGTGTGGTCGGGCATCCGGTGGTGGCGTGACGATGGATTCCCGCCTGCGCGGGAATGACGGTGTTCGAAGAAATGGTCGGGGTGACTGGATTCGAACCAGCGACCCCTGCCTCCCGAAGACAGTGCTCTACCAGGCTGAGCTACACCCCGAAAACAGGCACCGTCAATAGGTGCGGTTGACGGCGAATTCCGCCAGGGCGTAGAGGGCATCCTTGTAGGGCGATGCCGGGATCGGGGCCAGTGCCCCCATCGCCTCGGTAGCCGCCGCCCGGGCGGATTGCGCAGTGTACGCGATCGCCCCTGTCGATTCAATGGCATCCCGCACCGCCTCGATGCAGTCCCGGCCACCATGCTCGATGGCCCGTCGCACCAGCGCCACCTGCTGCGGCGAGCCCTGGCGCAGGACGTGGATCAGGGGCAGGGTCGGCTTGCCCTCGGCCAGGTCGTCGCCGATGTTCTTGCCCGTCTCCTTGCTGTCGGCGCTGTAGTCGAGCACGTCGTCGATCAGCTGGAAGGCGGTACCCAGGGCGGTGCCGTAGTGCGCCAGCGCCTGTTCCACCGCCGGACTCTGGCCCGCCAGCACGGCGCCCACCCGTGCCGCCGCCTCGAACAGCTTGGCGGTCTTGCAGCGGATGACCTCCATGTAGCGCGCCTCGGTGGTGTCCGGGTCGTGGCAGTTGAGCAACTGCATCACCTCGCCCTCGGCGATGGTGTTGGTGGTGTGGGCCATGATCTCCATGACCCGCAGGCTGGAGACGTCCACCATCATCTCGAACGAGCGCGAGTAGAGGAAGTCGCCCACCAGTACGCTGGCCTCGTTGCCCCACAGGGAGTTGGCGGTCTCCCGCCCGCGGCGCAACTGGGAATCGTCCACCACGTCGTCGTGGAGCAGGGTGGCGGTGTGGATGAACTCGATGATGGCGGCGAGATCCACATGGTGCCGGCCCTGGTAGCCGCAGGCCCGGGCGGCCAGCAGCACCAGCAGCGGGCGCAGGCGCTTGCCACCGCTGTTGACGATGTACAGGCCGAGCTGATTGATCAGCACCACGTGGGAACTCAACCGGCCCAGGATGAGCCGGTTGACCTGTTCCATGTCATCGGCCACCAGCGCCCGAACGTCGTCGAGCGTCATGCCGCGGCCGGCCTGTGCCAGTGATTCGCCCATGCCTCTGCCAGGGGTTCGGTGCTGCATCCGACGGATGCGTCGGGCGGAAGGCCCGGCCTGCACCTGTACGATAATGAGGCGCCTAGTGTACCCGTCCGGCGGCCTCCGTGCCACAGCCGGCGGGCGGGCGGATTGACGCGCCCGGTGGACCCCTATAGAATACCGGCCTTTTCCGCCCGGCGGGCAAAGGTCCGGCGGGCACGGCATGCGGAGAGTTCGGGATGTACGCAGTGATTCAGACGGGCGGCAAGCAATACCGCGTAGCCCCGGGCGACCGGCTGCGGGTCGAGAAGCTGGACGCGCCGGTGGGCGAATCGGTGACCTTCGACCGGGTGCTGATGGTCGGTGAGGGTGAGGACGTCAAGGTGGGCACGCCCTTCGTCGAGGGCGGCCGGGTGGTGGCCGAGGTGGCGGCCCAGGGTCGGGCGCGCAAGGTGGAGATCATCAAGTTCCGCCGCCGCAAGCACCACATGAAGCGCCAGGGGCACCGGCAGTATTTCACCGAGGTGGTGATCAAGGACGTGTCCGCCTGAAGCGGTCGACCTGAACCAGCGGAGGTTTTGCAATGGCTCACAAGAAGGCGGGTGGCAGCACCCGGAACGGTCGCGACTCGGAATCCAAGCGCCTGGGCGTGAAGCGCTTCGGTGGCCAGGCGGTGGTGGCCGGGAATATCATAGTGCGGCAGCGGGGCACGCGGTTTCATCCCGGTGTCAACGTGGGATGCGGCAAGGACCATACCCTCTATGCCAAGGCGGACGGCGTGGTCCGGTTCGCCGTCCGCGGGCCCAGGGGCCGCAAGTACGTGGACGTGGTGCCGGCGGACTGAGTGACGCAGGCAGGCACGGGTAACGGATGCGGAAGGCCCCGTCCCCGGACGGGGCCTTTTCCGTATGGGAC
>JALWSQ010000124.1 GCA_026993645.1 Thiohalobacter sp. | reverse complement strand
GTGAGGAGCGCCGGCCTGGGGCGCTGGCTCGGGGCGCTGCTGGCCGGTGCCGCTGCGCTGCTGGCGGCCAACCTGGCCGCGGCCGACGACGGCGCCCACCCCCCCGGCTTCGCCCTGGCCACCGCCCATCCCCTGGCCACGGCCGCCGGTGCCGAGATCCTGCGGGCCGGGGGCAACGCCTTCGATGCGGCGGTGGCGGTCAGTGCCGCCCTGGCCGTGGTGGAGCCCTATGCCTCCGGCCTGGGCGGAGGCGGGTTCTGGCTCCTGCACCGGGCCGCCGACGGCCGCGAACTGATGCTGGACGGCCGGGAATGCGCGCCCCTGGCGGCGGGGCCGGACCTCTACCTGGACAGCAAGGGCGGGGTGGTGCCGCGGCGTTCCATCGACGGCGTGCTGGCGGCAGGCATCCCCGGGGAGCCGGCGGCCCTGGTGCAGTTGTCGGAGCGCTTCGGCCGCCTGCCCCTGGCCCGTTCCCTGGCCCCGGCCATCCGCCTGGCCCGGGAAGGTTTCCCGGTGGACGACCGCTACCGCGCCATGGCCCGGTTCCGGCTGGACGTGTTGCGGCGTTCACCCGCGGCCCAGGCCGTGTTCGTGCCTGGCGGGAAGGTGCCGAAGAAGGGCGCCCGCATCCGCAACCCCGACCTGGCCCGGACCCTGGAGCGCCTGGCCCGCGCGGGCCGCGCGGGGTTCTATGCCGGGACGGTGGCCCGCCGCCTGGTGCAGGGGGTGCGCAAGGCGGGGGGCATCTGGGCCATGGCCGACCTGACCCGCTACCGGGCCGTGGCGCGTACCCCCATCAGCGGCCACTATCACGACCTGCGCGTGGTGAGCGCCGCGCCACCCTCCTCGGGCGGCATCGTCCTGCTCGGCATGCTCAACATCCTGTCCGGTTATCCGTTGGACGACCTGGACCCGGTCACACGCGATCACCTGATCATCGAGGCCATGCGTCGCGCTTACCGTGACCGGGCCGAGTACCTGGGGGACCCCGACTTCGTCACCATCCCGGTGGCCCGGCTCATCCACCCCTGGTATGCCGCCGGGCTGCGGGCCGGCATCCGCCTGGACCGGGCCACGCCCAGCGCCATGCTGCGGGCCGTGCCCAGCGATGGGGAGGGTCACCACACCACCCATTTCTCCATCATCGATGCCGAAGGCAATCGGGTCGCCGCCACCCTCAGTATCAACTATCCCTTCGGCTCGGGTTTCATGGCGCCGGGGACCGGCGTGCTGCTCAACGACGAGATGGACGATTTCGCGGCCAAGGCCGGCGTGCCCAATGTCTATGGCCTGGTGGGGGCGCGGGCCAACGCCATCGAGCCCGGCAAGCGGCCGCTGTCCAGCATGTCGCCGACCTTCGTCGAGAACGACGACCGGGTGGCGGTGCTCGGTACCCCCGGGGGCAGCCGCATCATCAGCATGGTGTTGCTGGCGGTGCTGGATTTCGACCGCGGGGCCTCGCCTGCCGACTGGGTGCGCCGGGCCCGTTTCCATCACCAGTACCTGCCCGACGAGGTGCAGTTCGAGCCGGGTGCCTTCAGCGCTCGCACCCTGCGCGCCCTGCGGCGGATGGGCCATCGCCTGCGGCCCCTGGACAGCCGCTACGGCAACATGCAGGCGGTGCTCTGGGACCGCCGCCGCGGGCAGCTGGAGGCGGCCTCGGATCCGCGCGGCATCGGCCAGGCGCTGGTGGTCCAGGCGCCGGTCACACCACCACGGTGACCTCGATGTCACCGGTCTTGCGCAGGATGTTGATACCCACGTCGTTCTCGTGGCGGCGCAGGCGCAGGTCGATCTCGGCATCGCCGATGCGCAGGCCCTCGATGCGCAACCGCTCGATGTAGTCCGGCAGGCGCGGGTGCTGGAAGCGGATCTGCGGCTTGCCCATGGCGAAGGACAGCCCCAGGACCGCCTGCAGCAGCATGAACACCGAGCCGGCCGCCCAGGCCTGGGGTGAGCAGGCCACGGGATACAGGGTCGGCCCCTGGCCGGGCAGGCGGTCGAAGCCGCAGAAGAGTTCCGGCAGGCGGTTGATGTCCACGAAGATGCTGGCGTTGAACAGGGCGGTGAGGATGCGCAGGGCCGCCTCCTTGAAGTCGTAACGTGCCAGGCCGGCGGCGATGATCGCGTTGTCGTGGGGCCAGATGCTGCCGTTGTGGTAGGACATGGGGTTGTAGCGGCTGACCCCGGCGGCAATGGTGCGGACGCCCCAGCCGCTGAAGGCGGCGGGGGACAGCAGGGTGCGCGCCACCACCTCGGCCCGTTCCGGCTCGGCGATACCGCAGTAGAGGGCGTGGCCGGCATTGGAGGCGGGTACCCGGCAGGGCTGCTTGTCGCCGTCCAGGGCGATGGCATAACTGCCGATGTCCTCGCACCAGAAGGCCTGGTCGAAGCGCTGCCGCAGCCGCCGCGCCCGCTGGGACAGCAGGCTCGCCTGGTCGTTCAGGCCCAGGTGGGCGGCCATCTCCGCGCCCAGGCGCCAGGCCCGGTAGGCATAGCCCTGGACCTCGCACAGGGCGATGGGGCCCCGGGCCGGGCGCCCGTCGGCATGGAAGATGGAGTCGTTGGAGTCCTTCCAGCCCTGTTGCACCAGGCCCTTGGCGCTGCGCTGCCGGTATTCCAGGAAGCCGTCCCCGTCCGGATCCCCCGGGCCGGCCATCCACCCCAAGGCGGCATCGATGGCGGGCCAGAGGGCGCGGATGAAGTCCAGGTCCCCCGTGCGCCGCAGGTATTCGCCGGCCAGCATCACGAACAGGGGGGTGGCGTCGATGGTGCCGTAGTAGCGATCGAAGGGGATCTCGCCCAGGGCCGCCATCTCCCCCTGGCGCATCTCGTGCAGGATCTTGCCCGGTTCCGCGTCCCGTTCCGGGTCGTCCTCCCGGGCCTGGGTGGCGGCCAGCAGGGACAGGACCCCGCGCGCCAGCCCCGGTTGCAGCCACAGGGTCTGCAGGGCCGTGATCAGCCCGTCGCGGCCGAAGGCGGTGCTGAACCAGGGGATACCGGCATAGGGGTAGGGGCCCTCGGGGGTCTGGGTGACCAGCATGTCGAGGTCGGCGGCGGACCGGTTGATCCAGTCGTTGAACTGCTCGTTGGAGCTGAACAGCCGCGGGGCCTGGCGGCGCTCGGCCTCGCAGGCGCGTTCCGCCTCGGCCAGGGCCTCGGCGTAGTCCAGCGGGGGTTCTCCGGCGCTGCCGGTCAGGCAGCCGACACTGATGTAGAGGTCGGCCTGGGCGTGGGGCTCCAGGCGCAGGTCGAATCCCGCCTGCTGTTCGCTCAGGCGGTCCGGCGGACGGCTGAACTCGATCCGGGTCTCGCGGGTGACTCCGTCCAGGCCGCGGTAGCCCAGCCGCACGCTGCGCCGGTCCAGTCGTGTCGGCAGCATGCGCCCGCGGCGGGGACGGCGCATGCCGCGGACCTCGAAGATGTCGGCGTAGTCGGCGGCGAACGCCAGGTCCAGGGACAGTTCGGCGGTGTCCTGGCCGAAGTTGGTCACCCGCAGGTGCTCGTACTCGACCCCCTGCCACAGCAGCTTGGCCCGGAAGATGTGGAGGGTGCCCTTGGGCAGCACCAGGCGCTCGTCCCGGTACAGGTCGGGGGTGGTGAGGTCCACCGTGAGCAGGCGGTTCTCCCGGTGGACACCGGAGTTGAGCAGCAGGGGGCGGCGCTGGTCGACGCTGAGCTCGAAGTGCGACAGGTAGCGGGTGCCTGCGTGGTAGAGGCCCTGTTCGCCGATGCCGATGTGCTGGATGTCGCCATAGCGATCGAACAGGGCGAAGGTCTCGTCCTGTTTCAGCGCCCGGGTACGGTCGTCGGCGCGGGACGAGCCCGCGAGCACGTACCACTGATCGTTGATGCGGATGACATCGTCCACGAGGGTGCCCGTCAGCTCGCCAGCCGGGGTTGCAGCTGCCGGGCGCGCACCTGCTCGTAGAGGGCGAGATAGTCGCGGGCCATGCGCCGGGCGGAGAAGTGCTGCTCGAAATGCCGCCGGCAATCCCGGCGCCGGATAGTCCCGATGCGACCCACCGCCGCCACCGCCTCGTCCAGGCTGTCCACCACGAAGCCGGTGACGCCGTCGGCCATCACCTCCGGCACCGAACCACGGCGGAAGGCGATCACCGGTGTGCCGCAGGCCATGGCCTCGGTCATGACCAGGCCGAAGGGCTCGGGCCAGTCGATGGGAAACAGCAGGGCGCGCGCCCGTCCCAGGAAGCGGGCCTTCTCCCGCTCGTCGATCTCGCCCACGAACTCGATGCCGGGGTGGTCCAGCCAGGGCCGGATGCGCTGGTCGAAATAGGCCTGGTCCACCGGGTCGACCTTGGCCGCCATGCGCAGCGGCAGCCCGGAGGTCACGGCGATGCGGATGGCGGTCTCGGGGCCCTTTTCCGGTGACATCCGGCCGAGGAAGGCCAGGTAGTCGCCGCCCCGGGGGTCGAACGGCAACAGGCTCTCCGGCAGGCCGTTGTAGACGGTGCCGATCCAGCCGGCCGCCGGCAGCGGGCTGCGCTGGCTGTCCGAGATGGAGACCACCGGCATGTCACGGTATTCCCGGTACAGCCGGTCCAGTCCCGGCAGGTCCAGGCGCCCGTGCAGGGTGGTGAGATGGGGCACCGCGAGCCGGCGCAGCACCGGGAAGTGCAGGTAGTCGATGTGGAAATGGAGCACGTCGAATTCGTCGGCCCGCTGCAGCACCTGTTCCAGCAGCAGGACATGGGCGGAGAGGGGGTCGGGCGGGACCCGGTCCAGGCGCAGGGCGGCGTCGATCACCGGGGCCAGCCGCGCCCGGGTACGGGAGTCGCCGCTGGCGAACAGGGTCACCTCGTGGCCCTGGCGCACCAGTTCGTCGGTCAGAAAGGCGACCACCCGTTCGGTGCCGCCATAGAGCCTGGGGGGAACGCTTTCGTGCAGGGGTGCGATCTGGGCGATCTTCATGGGCAGTGTTTCACCTCCTTGCCCCGCAGAGGTGCCAGGCTGCGCGGATCCCTCGCCCTGGCCCATGCCTCACCGGGGGCCTGACAACCATACCGGAACCTACGGGAAGCGGGTTCCCGCCCTGCACATGGGGATGGCCGGGCCGGTTTTCAAACCCGCGCCCGGCGGGGCCTCCGGTCAGGAGATGCCGTAGCACTTGAGCCTGCGGTAGAGGGTACACATCGCTGATGCCTGGGGTTTTTTCGGTCTATATCGCGAACACCTCTTGGTCAGCGCTGACAGGCCGGGCAGTAGAAGGTCGAGCGCTGGCCGATGCGGGTCTGGCGCAGCGGCGTCCCGCAACGGGGACAGGGTGCGCCTGCGCGGCCGTAGACCGCCAGCGCCTGGCGGAAATAGCCCGGCCTGCCGTCGCCACTGCGGAAATCGCGCAGCGTGGTGCCGCCGGCGGCGATGGCCTCCGTCAGCACCTCGCGGATGGCCTGGGCCAGGCGCCGGTAGCGGGTGCGGCCGATGCGGCCGGCCGCCCGGCGGGGATGGATGCCGGCGCGCCACAGGGCCTCGTTGGCGTAGATGTTGCCGATCCCCGCCACCACGCGGCTGTCCATGATCAGGTTTTTCACTGCGGTGCGACGCCCCGCCGCCCGGTCGGCCAGTTCGTCGCCGTCGAAATCGGGTCCCAGGGGTTCCGGGCCCAGGCGGGCCAGCAGGGGATGGCGTTCCGGTGGGCGCCGGGTCCAGAGCAGGGCGCCGAAACGGCGTGGGTCGGTGAAGCGCAGGCAGTCGCCGTTGGCCAGCACCAGGTCCAGGTGATCGTGGGGACCGGGCGGCTCGGTGCAGGGCAGGAGTCGCAGTGAACCGGACATGCCCAGGTGCAGGATGGCGGTGCCGCGGTCGGTGCGCAGCAGCAGGTACTTGGCCCGTCGGTCCACCGCCTGGATCCGGGCCCCGGCCAGGTCGCGGCGCGCCGCCGCGGTGACCGGCCAGCGCAGCCGGGGCTGGCGGACCCGCAACGCGGTCACCCGCTGCCCGGTGAGGGCGGGTGCGATGCCGCGGCGGGTGGTTTCGACCTCCGGCAGTTCGGGCACCGGGGCCGGGCTCAGTGTCCGCCGCCGGGG
>JALWSQ010000123.1 GCA_026993645.1 Thiohalobacter sp. | reverse complement strand
ACGGTGCTACGGCGTGCCGCAAGGGCGTATGGCATGCCGTGTGGGGGGTTGATGCGCACGGCGCTGCGCGCCTTTGCGCATCCTACGGGGGTTCACCCGGGCCTCGGAGGCATGTTGTAGGTTGGGCAAAGCCGCCGTAGGTTGGGCAAAGCGAGCGCAGCGAGCGTGCCCAACAACCCCAGCACATCCCCACCGGTTGGGCGAGGCACCCACCGGTTGGGCGAGGCACCCACCGGTTGGGCGAGGCACCCACCGGTTGGACGAGGCACCCGTAGGTTGGGCAAAGCGAGCGCAGCGAGCGTGCCCAACAGGAATCGCCTTATTCAAGATCCATGTTCGATATACTCTCCGGCTCGCACCGACCCCAATCTTCCGGATACCACCCCGCCTTCGCCAACCGACGGAATGAGCTGTAGGGCCAGGCCCCTACGGCATCGACATATCCATGCTTGACGGGGTTGAAATGGATGTAATCCATGTGTCTCGACCAATCCTGTTCATTCCTGATGCAATGTTCCCAGAATCGGCGTTGCCACACCCCCTTTTCCCGCCGTCTGCGCCGCGATGGCCGAATCGCTCCATGCGGGAGCCCGATGGAGAAATGACGCTTGATGAGGTTCCAGCGCATGGAGTAGTTCGCGTCATGGGGCGGGAGTGTCCAGATGCAGTGTATGTGGTCCGGTAGAATGACGATGGCATCGACATGGAAAGGATGCTGTGCCTGGACGTGGCGAAAGGCGTTTCGCAGGCGGGCGATGTGGTGTATCAGCAGGGGTTGGCGTCGTTCGGTCACGACCGTGAAGAAATAGCAACCACCGGGCTGTTTCACGCGGCGATAGTCCATTTGGGGTTCCTCTGCAATTGGAATTCCTTTTTGGTTTGTGATGCGTATGGCCATCGATGCGCACGGCGCTGCGCGCCTTTGCGCATCCTACGGTGCTACGGCGTGCCGCAAGGGGGTATGGCATGCCGTGTGGGGGGTTGATGCGCACGGCGCTGCGCGCCTTTGCGCATCCTACGGGGGTTCACCCGGGCCTCGGAGGCATGTTGTAGGTTGGGCAAAGCCGCCGTAGGTTGGGCAAAGCGAGCGCAGCGAGCGTGCCCAACAACCCCGGCACATCCCCACCGGTTGGGCGAGGCACCCACCGGTTGGGCGAGGCACCCACCGGTTGGACGAGGCACCCACCGGTTGGACGAGGCACCCACCGGTTGGACGAGGCACCCACCGGTTGGGCTAGGCACCCGTAGGTTGGGCAAAGCGAGCGCAGCGAGCGTGCCCAACAACCCCCGCCGGTTCGGTCCCACCACCCGCAGGATGGGCATAGCAAAGCGTGCCCATCAAGAGGTTGGAGCGGTTTGGTTGGTTTGATGTGTGTGGTGGGTGATGCGCGTGGTGATGATGCGCACGGCCCTTCGGGCCTTTGCGCATCCTACGGTGCTACGGCGTGCCGCAAGGGAGTATGGCATGCCGCAAGGGGGGTATGGCATGCCGTGGGGGCTTGATGCGCACGGCGCTGCGCGCCTTTGCGCATCCTACGGGCCTTTGCGCATCCTACGGGCCTTTGCGCATCCTACGGTGCTTTGCGCATCCTACTGTTGGGGCGAGCGGGAGGTGGAGGCGGTAGTGGGTGCCGGACGCTGGCGCTTCCATTCATCGAAGCAATCGATTCCGCAGTAGTACAAGACGTAATCCTGTGCCTCGGGGCTGTCCTTGGCGGAGGCGGGAATCTCGCTCAGGCAGATGCGGCATGCCAGCTGTACCATCGTCTCGGTCGTCATGGGTTCGATCATGGTGCCACCCTCCTGCATTGGCATCGCCCGCGATGCCGCCGCAAAACTGTTTGATCTAATTGGAGTATAGTTCTCCCAGCCAGCTCCGGACCCTGCAATCGATGGGGAATTTGCAGCAGGCGCGGCGGCTGCCGGTGTCTTCAGGGCCGCCATAACCACAGGCTGACAGGGGTCATCCGCGTCGCCGGGTACAGGGAGGCACCGGGAAAATCTTCCCCCTGGTTGATCTGGATCAAGGTGACCTGTGGCACATTTCCATCGCGGGGTGTATACCTATCGCAAAAGCGGGGATCGGGCGCGGACAGGGCCCGGTACCAGCACGGAGAATGGCGTCAGGAGGGTTGTCATCCCATGCGGTCGATGGACTACGTACGCGTCATCCTGGGGTCCTTGGCCCTGGCCGGGCTCCTGGCCCTCGGCGGCTGTGCCACCGCACCCAAGCAGCGGGCCGAACTCCATCTCAAGTGGCCGCCACCCCCCGAAAAGACGCGCATTGTGTTCGTGCGCAGTATCTACGGCGAGGATGCCATCGCCCACGACCAGACCTTCTCCGAACGAGTCCAGAATTTCCTCGGCGGTGAAAAGCCGAAGAAGAACCAGATCGTGGAGCCGCTGGGGATCGCGGTCTCCGACGACGGGCAGCGGTTGTACGTCTCCGATTTCGCCCAGCTGGCGGTGTTCGTGTTCGACTTCGGCCAGCAGAAGTTCCGCAAGATCGAGGGCCTGGCGCGGCCGGCCGGCATCGCCCTGGACGGCGATGAGAACCTCTATGTGGTGGAACAGCAGAAGAAGGGCGTCAGCGTCTTTGACCGCAAGGGCGACAAGATCCGCTTCTTCACCGATCCCTCCATCGTGCGGCCCACGGGCATCGCCGTCGATCGCAAGCGCGGCCGCATCTACCTGGCGGATACCGGCCACACCAGGACCAAGGTCTACACGGTCAAGATCTTCGACATGAAGGGCAAGCTCATCGGCCAGATCGGCAAGGGCCGCGGCGGGGCGCCAGGCAGCTTCATGTTTCCCACCTATGTCACCGTGGACCCGCAGGGCAATGTCTACGTGACCGACACCCTCAACTCGCGGGTGCAGAAATTCACGCCGGATGGCAAGTACCTGATGTCGTTCGGCAAGCGCGGCAACGGCTGGGGCATGTTCGACAAGCCCAAGGGCGTGGCGCTGGATTCGTTCGGGAACGTCTACGTGGCGGATTCCGGCTGGAGCAATGTGCAGATCTTCAACCAGAAGGGCCAGGTGCTGCTGTTCTTCGGTGGCCGCGGCAGCCTGCCCGGCATGTTGAAGAATGCGACGGCCATCGCCATTGATCCAAAGAACGATATCTTCGTAGGAGATTACATCAACCATCGTATCGAACAATACAAACTGGTCAATACGACCGCTGCTGACAGCTTTGCCTCCACGGACGAGGGCGATCCTGGGCACAAACCAACCTCAAAGTGAGTGGTGCCCCACTGCCTTGATCACGCCGGGGCGGTGAGGATCTGGATCAACGAGCGTGGGAGGAAAGACCGATGAAAAAGAGATATCTCTGGGTTCCGGTACTGACCGCGGGTCTCGTGGCGGCGCCGGTGGCATTCTCCGCTCCGCCGGCGACACCGGGGCCGGGCCTGCTGGGCACGGCGCACGATTTCACCGCGGCCGGTGGCGGGCACCTGCCCTATAAGGCGGGCACGGCGCTCAACGGTGACGGCCTGCCCATCAACGACGTGGGCCTGTGCACCTACTGTCATACCCCGCACCATGGCACCACGACCCGGCTGTTGTGGAACCACAAGCTCTCGGCCAATACCTTCAGTTGGGATGTGCCCAGCACCACGGCCGGCACCACGCTGCCGTCGTTCTCGGGCCAGACCTACAACGGGGTGTCGGCCAAGTGCCTGAGCTGCCATGACGGTTCGGTGGCCATCGGTGACGTCTTCTGGTACGAGGAGACCGGCCCGCTGACCCTGGAGCCGACCAAGATGGGGCAGTCACCGAGCGACCCGATCTTCCGGATCGCGAGCACCACCGGCAGCCTGGCCACCAACCACCCGGTGGCCGTGCCCTATCCGTTCGGCAATGCGCCCAACACCTACAATACCGCGACCACGGGCAGCAATGCCTATCTCGACGAGTGGCAGCCTGACCCGACCGCCCTGGGCATTCGCCTGTTCAACGACGACGGTTCGGGTAACATCACGGCGGGCCCGGTGGCGGGCAAGACCGGTATCGAGTGTTCCTCGTGCCATGATCCGCACAACAAGCAGGCGGTGGACGACATGTTCCTGCGCGGCTCGCTGGCGGGCAACGATACCAACTACATCTGCCTGAAGTGCCACGTGAAGTAATCGGCGTACGGGGGTAAACTGCCCGGGAGGGGAATGGCCGGCCAGGGGGCCGGCCATTCCCGGGCGGTGCCCTTGGGATCCATTTCACCTTCGAGCGATCAGGGGGCCATCGGCACCAGGGGTGCGAAAACCGGTTGGGTGGTAGCAAGGGGGGCGGATTTCGCGCCATGAGGGCAACAGGTATGGCGCCGAGTGCCGTACCAGGCGAGGAAGCTGTCCCATGAACTGCTGTCATGTTCCGGTACCAGGCAAGGATGGTGGCCGGCCGCCAGTGACGAGGGCGGTGGCCCGTACGTTCCGGGCCCTGTTCTGGTCCCTGCTGCTTCTTCCCCTGCATTCCGCGCTGGCCACGGCCGATGGTCGCGCCATCTACGAGCAGGATTGCGCCTTCTGCCACGGTATCCGGGGTGAGGCCGATACCCCCGCGGCCCGAGTGCTGGACCCGCCCCCGCGCCGCTTCGCCGATCCGGTGGAGATGGCCGGGTTGAGCGATGCCCGCCTGCTGAAGTCCATTCGCGACGGCCGCACCAATACCGCCATGGGGGCCTGGGGCCGGGTGCTCACCGGTGACCAGATCCGGGCGGTGCTGGCCTACGTGCGCCGGTTGCAACGGCCCATTCCGCCGGGGATGACCCAGGCCGAGTTCGATATCCGCGTGGGGCAACGGCTGTACCGCCAGTACTGCGTGGTCTGCCACGGCCTGCACGGGCGGGCAGACACGATCGTCGGCCGCGCCCTGCCGGTGTCACCACGCCGTTTCGCGGACCGGGCGGCCATGGCCAAATTGACCGATGCCGAGATGTTTCGGGCCATCGCCTACGGCAAGCCGGGCACGGCCATGGTGCCCTGGCGGGCCCTGCTGTCGCCGCGCGACATCCGCCGGCTGATCGCGTTCATTCGTTCCGATTTCCACTATCCGGTCAAGGCGGCCGGCGGGTCCGGGAAGGCTGCGCCGGCGCGGCACCGGTGACCGGGTGCAGGGCTGAACCAAAGGAGTGAGACCATGAACGAGAGGTGGCGGTTGTCGATGGCGGGTATGGCAGCGGGGCTGCTGCTGGCGAGTGGGACGGCGCTGGCCCAGGTGAAGGCACCGGCCCTGCCGGGCAAGGCGCTGTACGACAAGTACTGCGCCTTCTGTCATGGCGCGGACGGCCTGGCGGATACGCCGGTGGGTCGCATCCTCACGCCGCGGCCGCGGCGTTTCGCCGACCCGGTGGAGATGGCCCGCGTGACCGACGACGAGATCTACCAGGCCATCAAGAAGGGCCGGCCGGGCACGGCCATGGCGGCCTGGGGCAAGGTATTGACGGAGACCCAGATCGGCGATCTGATGGATTACATCCGCAGCTTCATCCCGCCGGGATCGGCCAGGCTCTCGCCGGAGCAGCTGAGCCTGGCGGTGGGGCGGCGCATCTACGAGAAGGAGTGCGCCTTCTGCCATGGCAAGCACGGTGAGGCGGATACGGAGGCCGCCAAGGTGCTACGGCCGCGGCCGCGCAAGTTCGCCGATCCCATCGAGATGGCGCGGGTGGACGATGGCCGGCTCTATGCCGCCATCAAGCTGGGCGTGCCGGGTACGGCCATGGCCAGCTGGGGCAGCCGCCTGAGCCCGGCCGAGATCATCGACGTCATGCGCTACGTCCGCAGCCTGCAGAAGCCGCTGCCGCCCGGCATGTCGTCCGACCAGCTGGACATCGTGGTGGGCGGGCGTATCTATCACCGCTACTGTGTCAACTGCCACGGCGAGAAGGGAGACGCCAACACCCCCCTGGGCCGGGCACTCTATCCCCACCCGCGTAACTTCACCGACCGGCGCCAGATGGAGCACCTGAGCGATGCCGATATGCGGCATGCCATCCTCTACGGCAAGCCGGGAACGGCCATGGCCTCCTGGGGTGGCATTCTCAACCCCGAGGATGCCCGCCGG
>JALWSQ010000122.1 GCA_026993645.1 Thiohalobacter sp. | reverse complement strand
CCCGTCTGGTGGGCGGAGCACGCGGGCGCGCATTTCCCGCGCCCGCCGGCGCCGGAGGCGCTGGCGGCCCTGGGCCTGCCGGCGGACATCCTGGAGCGCCCGGTGTCGCGCCTGTCCACCGGCGAGCGCCAGCGGCTGTGGCTGCTGCGGTTGCTGGCCAACCGGCCACGGCTGTTGCTGCTGGACGAACCCACCGCCAACCTGGATCCCCAGAGCCGGTTGCGGGTGGAACGCCGGCTGGAGGCCGAGCGGCGGGCCGGTGACATGGCCATGGTCTGGGTGACCCATGACCCGGCCCAGGCCGAGCGGGTGGCCAGCCGTCGCCTGTGGATGGTCGGTGGCCGGTTGCAGCGAGAGGCGCCGGCGGTGAGGGCGGAGGCATGATCCGCCTGGACGGTTGGGACCTGGCCGTCGCCGCCAGCCTGGTTTTGCTGCTGGGCCTGCTGTCGGGCCGCTGGGATCGGCGTCTGGCGCGCAGCCTGCTGGTCGCCGCCCTGCGCACCACGGTGCAGTTGTTGCTGGTGGGGCTGGTGCTGCGGCTGGTGTTCCAGCGCGCCGGCCTGGGCTGGGTCACGCTCATCGCCCTGGTGATGCTGGCCGCCGCCGCGCGCGAGGTCCGGGCCCGCCAGCACCGGCCCTTTCGAGGGGGGTGGGGCTTTGGCATCGGCGCCCTGTCCATGTTCCTGTCCTCGTTTTCGGTCACCCTGTTCGCCCTGCTGGCGGTGGTGGGGCCGCATCCCTGGTACCAGCCGCAGTACGCCATTCCGCTCCTGGGCATGATGCTGGGCAACACCATGACCGGCGTCGCCCTGGGCCTGGACCGCTTCACCCAGGGGGCGCGCGAGCGCCGGCCCGCCATCGAGGCCCGGCTGATGCTGGGGTTCGAGGCCGCGGACGCGGTGCGCGAGCTGCGCCGCGACAGCCTGCGCTCCGGCCTGATCCCCATCATCAATTCCATGGCGGCGGCGGGGTTGATCAGCCTGCCGGGCATGATGACCGGCCAGATCCTGGCCGGTTCGCCGCCGGTGGAGGCGGTCAAGTACCAGGTGATGATCATGTTCCTGGTGTCCAGCGGCACCGGCCTGGGGGTGATGGCGGCGGTCTGGGTGGCGGCCCGGCGGCTGTTCGATCAGCAGCAGCGGCTGCGCCTCGACCGCCTCGCCTGAGGCCGGCCGGCGCCAGGGGCCGGCATGCTAGAATGCCGCCGCGTCCCGTTCCCTTTCCGGTGACCTTCCATGCCCACGCGCATCCGCGAGATACCGTACAACTACACCTCCTTTTCCGATCGGGAAATCGTCATCCGTTTCCTGGGCGAGGAGATGTGGGACGTGATCGGTGCCCTGCGCTCGGCGCGCCGCACCGGTATCTCGGCCCGCATGCTGTTCGAGGTGCTGGGCGATCTCTGGGTGGTGACCCGCAACCCCTACATCCAGGACGACCTGCTCACCCACCGCAAGCGGCATGCCTCCCTCATCCATGCCCTGCATCACCGCCTGGACCAGATCCTGGCCCGTTCCGACGGTGATGCGCGGGTGGAACGCCTGGTTGAGCGGACACGGGCCGCGGTGGCGGAGTTCGAGGCCTGGTTCCCGCGCACCCTGGCCTTGCGCCGGCGGGTCCAGCGGCGGCTGGCCCGGGTGACGCGCCGGGACAACATCGACTTCAGTGGCCTGGCCCGGGTGTCCCATGCCACCGACGCCACCGACTGGCGGGTGGAGATGCCCTTCGTGGTGGTGACGCCGGATACCGAGGCGGAGGCGGGGGCGGTGGTGCGCGCCTGCATCGAACTGGACCTCAACGTCATCCCGCGCGGGGGCGGCACCGGCTATACCGGCAGTGCCGTGCCCCTCCATGCCGAGTCGGTGGTGATCAACCTGGAGAAGCTCGACCGCCTGGGCGAGGTGGAGATGCGGCCGGTGGCGGGCCTGGCGGAGCCCGTGCCCAGTATCCGCGCCGAGGCCGGGGTGGTGACGCGGCGGGTGGCGGAACGGGCCGAGGCCGCGGGTTACGTGTTCGCCGTGGATCCCACCTCCCAGGACGCCTGTACCATCGGCGGCAACCTGGCCATGAACGCCGGTGGCAAGAAGGCGGTGCTCTGGGGCACGACCCTGGACAACCTGCTGTCCTGGCGCATGGTGACGCCGGACGGGAACTGGCTGGAGGTGGAGCGCCTGGACCACAATCTGGGACGGATCCACGAGCAGGCCCGCGTGCGTTTTCGCCTGACCCGGTTCGGGCCCGATGGCCGCAGCCGCCTGGGTGAACCCGAGCTCCTGGAGATTCCCGGCCCCAGCCTGCGTCGCCAGGGGCTGGGCAAGGACGTGACCGACAAGTTCCTCTCCGGCCTGCCCGGGGTGCAGAAGGAGGGCTGTGACGGCCTGATCACCTCGGCGGTGTTCGTCCTGCACCGGATGCCGCGCTTCACCCGCACCCTGTGCCTGGAGTTCTTCGGTCACGACCTGCGCCGGGCGGTGCCCGCCATCGTCGAGACCAAGGACTTCCTCGATGCCAGCCCGGACGTGGTGCTGTCGGGCCTGGAACACCTGGATGCCCGCTACCTGCGCGCCATCGACTACAGCACCAAGGCCCCGCGCGGGGAGCTGCCGCGGATGGTGCTGCTGGTGGATGTCTCCGGCGACGACGAGGCGGCAGTGGCGGAGGCCGCCTCGGTGGTGGTGCGCATGGCCAACGCCCGTGGGGCCGAGGGCTTCGTGGCGGTCAGCCCCGAGGCGCGCCAGGCATTCTGGGCCGACCGGGCCCGCACCGCGGCCATCGCGGCGCACACCAATGCCTTCAAGGTCAACGAGGACGTGGTCATTCCGCTGGAGCGGCTGGCCGACTACGAGGCCGGCATCGAGCGCATCAACATCGAGTATTCCATCCGCAACAAGCTGGACATCCTCGCCGCCCTGCAGGCCTTCTTCGAGCAGTCGTTCGCCGCGGGGCTGGCGCAGCAGCCGGGCATGGACAGCGAGGAGGCGCGGGCCATCGCCGAGGGCAAGCGGGCGGCGGCCCTGGCCCGGCTGCAGGAGGTGGCCCAGTGCTGGCGGCGCTGGCTGGAACACCTGGACGATCCGGCCCGGGACCATGCCGATCTGGCACGCTGTGCCGATGTCGGACAGCTGCAGCCCGGTGACCGGCTGCTGGACCTGCTGTTGCGGGACCAGGTGCGGATCTCCTTCCGCAGCCAGGTGCGCGCGCCGCTGCGGGAGATCTTCTCCGGGCTGGAGTGGCGCTGGCTGGTGGAACGGCTGGACGCCATTCACGCCGAGGTGCGGGCCGGGCGCCTGTTCGTCGCCACCCACATGCATGCCGGTGACGGCAACGTCCATACCAACATCCCGGTGCATTCCAACGACTACCGCATGCTGCACGAGGCGGACCGCATCGTCGACCGGGTCATGGCCCTGGCCCGGTCCCTGGACGGGGTCATCTCCGGTGAGCACGGCATCGGGCTGACCAAGATCCGCTACCTCGAACCGGACAACGTCGATGCCTTCGTCCGCTACAAGCGGCAGGTGGATCCGGAGGAACGTTTCAACCGCGGCAAGCTGATGCCCGGCTCCGGGCTGGACCAGGCCTACACCCCCTCCCTGCGCCTGGTCCAGCAGGAGGCCCTGATCCTGGAGGAGAGCGAGCTCGGGGATCTCAACGACGACATTCGCAACTGCCTGCGCTGCGGCAAGTGCAAGCCGGTGTGCAACACCCACGTGCCCCGCGCGAATCTGCTCTATTCGCCGCGCAACAAGATCCTGGCCACGGGGCTCATCATCGAGGCCTTCCTGTACGAGGAGCAGACCCGGCGCGGCATCTCGCTGCACCACTTCGACGAGATGAACGACGTCGCCGATCATTGCACCGTCTGCCACAAGTGCCTGCCGCCCTGCCCGGTGAACATCGACTTCGGTGACGTCAGCATCCGCATGCGCCACATCCTGCGCAGCCGTGGCCAGAAGCGCACGGTGCCCGCGGCCCGGGCCGCCATGGCCTTCCTCAACGTGACCGATCCGGCCGCTGTACGTTTGCTGCGCCGGCTGCTGGTCCGCTGGGGCTATCCGGCCCAGCGCCTGGGCTGGCATGCCGCGCGCCTGCTGCGCCTGGCGGGCGACGGGCGCCCGCCACCCGCCACGGGGGGGCGCATGTCGATGCCGGTGCAGGTGCGCCGCATGCTGGACAAGCCGCTGCCGGTGTCCGTGCCGGAGCGCACCCTGCGCCAGGTGTTGGGCCTGGAGGATGGCCGCATGGTGCCCATCGTGCGGGATCCGGCGCGGGCGGAGGCGGGCGCCGAGGCGGTATTCTATTTTCCCGGCTGTGGCTCGGAACGCCTGTTCTCGCGCATCGGTCTGGCCACCCTGGCCATGCTCTACGACCTGGGGGTGCAGACGGTGCTGCCGCCGGGGTATCTCTGCTGTGGCTATCCGCAGAAGGCGGGGGGCGACATCGAGCGCGGCCGGCGCATCACCACCGACAACCGGGTGCTGTTCCATCGCGTGGCCAACACCCTCAACTATCTCGACATCCGCACCGTCATCGTCTCCTGCGGCACCTGCATGGATCAGTTGCAGCAGTACGCCTTCGACCGCATCTTCCCGGAGTCGCGGCTGCTGGACATCCACGAGTACCTCATGGAACAGGGCGTGGCGCTGGCGGACGACGGCGGCATGCGCTATCTCTATCACGACCCCTGCCACACGCCCATGAAGGTGCACGAGCCCCTGGCCGTGGCCCGCCGGCTCATGGGGGCCGAGGTGAGGCTGTCTGACCGCTGCTGCGGCGAGGCCGGTACCTTCGCCGTGGCGCGGCCCGACATCGCGGCCCAGGTGCGCTATCGCAAGCTGGAGGAGCTGCGGGCCGGGCTGGGGGCGCTGACCGGCAGCGAACGGGTGGCGGCCGGGCAGCGGGTGAAGATGCTGACCTCCTGTCCGGCCTGTCAGCAGGGCCTGTGCCGCTATCGTGCCGAGACCGGGCTGGAGACGGACTACATCGTGGTGGAACTGGCGCGCCGGCTCATGGGCGAGGACTGGGAACAGGGTTTTCTACGCCGGGTGCAGCAGGGCGGGATCGAACGCGTGTTGTTGTGAGGCAGGCCATCATGGGACGCTGGCTGATCGTGCTCGGGTTGATACTGCTGGTCACGGGGTTGCTGTGGCCCTGGCTCAGTCGCCTCGGCCTGGGGCGGCTGCCGGGGGACATCGTCATTGAGCGCGGCAATTTCCGGTTCTACTTTCCGCTCACCAGTTCCATCGTCATCAGCCTGTTGCTGAGTCTGCTGTTCTGGCTGTTCCGGCGCTGATCCGCTGCCCGCATCATTGTTGGGCACGCTCGCTGCGCTCGCTTTGCCCAACCTACGGGTGAGGAGTGAGGAGTGAGGTGTAGGATGCGCAAAGGCGGGCAGCGCCGTGCGCATCAGTGGTATGAGCCACGGAACCACCCCGAAACACACGGAATCGCAAGGGGTGAGGTGTAGGATGCGCAAAGGCCCGAAGGGCCGTGCGCATCATCGAGGGCGCGCCGTGCGTTCACCCGAATCACCCTCACAACCTGGGCGGCCGGTCCTTGCCGTGCTCGTGATCGTACTTCGCCTGACATTGACTGCAGCGTTCCGCTTCCGGCTCGATCAGCAGGCGCTCCGTCTCGACCGGTCCACCGCAATCGATACAGACCCCGTAGCGCCCTTCCCGCACCCGCCACAGCGCCCGTTCCACCGCGGCCAGCTCCGCCAGCTCGTTGTCGATCAGGCCGTAGTCGAGATCGCGCAACAGGTAGGCCACCGACTGGTCGCCCGGATCGGCGACCCTGCCGGCGAGTTCGATGTAGCTCTGTTCGTCCGACGCGATGAGCCGCTGGCGGATACGCTCGCGCAGCGTGTCGAAGCGTTCCTGCAGCCGTGCCGCCAGGGCCTGGACCGTCCGGGGATCCGGCGTGATGCGTCCGGTTTCTGCCTCCATGAGCCCGTCCCCCTCTGTTGCCGGTATGCGTCACTCCTGTCTGGCATATGGGGGTCGCCGGCCGGCTTTCAAAGCCGCCTCAGCTCAGGGTCTCGACCCCGTTCGGCGTGCCCAGAAGCAGGATGTCCGCCGGGCGGATGGCGAAGATGCCCACCGTCACCACACCGGGGAGGTTGTTGAGTTCGTCCTCCAGTGCGACCGGATCCATGATGTCCAGGCCATGGATGTCCAGGATCTCGTTGCCGTTGTCGGTGACGAAGCCCTCGCGCAATACCGGGCGGCCGCCCCGCTTCACCAGCTCGCGGGCCACCAGGCTGCGGGCCATGGGGATGACCTCGATGGGCAGGGGGAAGGCGCCCAGGCGGTCCACCAGTTTGGACTGGTCGCAGATGCACACGAACCGGCGGCTGGCCGCGGCCACGATCTTCTCCCGGGTCAGGGCGCCGCCGCCGCCCTTGATCAGGTGCAGGTGACGGGTGGTCTCGTCGGCGCCGTCGATGTAGACCGAGATCTCGTCCACGGCATTGAGGTCCAGCACCGGGATACCGTGGCCGCGCAGCCGTTCGGCGGAGGCGTTGGAACTGGCCACGGTGCCCTCGATCCGGCCCTTGACCCGGGCCAGGCCATCGATGAAATGGTTGGCGGTGGAGCCGGTGCCCACGCCGATGACGGTGCCGGCCTCCACATAGTCCAGGGCGGCCTCTGCCACCTGCTTCTTCAGTTCGTCCTGGTTCATGGATCACCTCCCTTCAGGATTTCTGGGGCGCATGATACCGGATTCGGGCGGTCCCGGCGCGGGGGCATGACCTGTGCGCCATGCAACTGCTATGATGAACCGCCATGCCGTTACGCTATCTCAAGATGATCCTCAATGCCCGTGTCTACGACGTGGCGCGGGAGACGCCGCTGGAGGCGGCGCCGGGGCTGTCCGGGCGCCTGGACAACCGGGTCTGGCTCAAGCGCGAGGATCTGCAGCCGGTGTTCTCCTTCAAGCTGCGCGGGGCGGCCAACCGTATCGCCCATCTGGCGCCGGCGGATGCCGAGCGTGGGGTGATCACGGCCTCGGCCGGCAATCATGCCCAGGGGGTGGCGCTGAGCGCGCGCAACCGCGGCATCAAGGCCACCATCGTCATGCCCCGGACCACGCCGCCGATCAAGGTGGCGGCGGTACGGCGCATGGGGGCGCGCACGGTGCTGCACGGGGACGCCTACGACGATGCCTACGACCAGGCCTGCCGCCTGGCGGAGGAGAAGGGGCTGACCTTCATCCATCCCTTCGACGACCCCCTGGTCATCGCCGGCCAGGGCACGGTGGCGATGGAGTTGCTGCGCCAGCATGCGGGATCCATCCACGCGGTGTTCATCCCGGTGGGCGGTGGCGGCCTGCTGGCGGGCATGGCGGCCTACATCAAGGAGCTGCGGCCCGAGATCCGGGTCATCGGTGTGGAGCCGGACGATGCGCCCAGCCTGCACGAGGCCCTGGCACGGCACCGGCGCGTCCGGCTCAAGCAGGTGGGTATCTTCGCCGACGGGGTGGCGGTGCGCCAGGTGGGCAAGGAGACCTACCGGCTGGCACGCAAGCTGGTGGACGAGGTGATCCTGGTGACCAGTGACGAGATCTGCGCGGCCATCAAGGATGTATTCGACGACACCCGTTCCATCGTCGAGCCGGCCGGCGCCCTGGCGGTGGCGGGGCTCAAGAAGTATGTCGCCGAGCGGGGCCTGGCCGGGGCCGACCTGGTGGCCGTCAACAGTGGTGCCAACATCAACTTCGACCGCCTGCGCCACGTGGCGGAACGGGCCGAGCTGGGGGAGCGCCGCGAGGCCCTGCTGGCCGTCACCATTCCCGAGCGCCCGGGCAGTTTTCGCCGCTTCTGCCAGGTCCTGGGGCAGCGCAGCATCACCGAGTTCAACTATCGCTACGCCGATGCCACCGAGGCGCGGGTTTTCGCTGGTGTCGAGCTGACCGAGGGTGACGACGAGCGGCGACAGCTGCTCGAGCGCCTGCTGGCCGAGGGCTACGAGGTGCTGGATCTCACCGACAACGAGATGGCCAAGCTGCACATCCGCCACATGGTGGGTGGCCATGCCCCCGGGCTGGAGCACGAGGTGCTCTATCGCTTCGAGTTTCCGGAGCGCCCCGGTGCCCTGTTGCGGTTCCTGAATCAGGTGGGCCGGCGCTGGAACATTTCCCTGTTCCACTACCGTAACCATGGCGCCGCCTATGGCCGGGTCCTGGCCGGGGTCCAGGTGCCACCGGCGGACCGCCGGGAGTTCCGATCCTTCCTCGCCGGTACCGGTTATCCCTTCGCCGAGGAGACCGACAATCCCGCCTACCGGCTCTTCCTCGGCGATTAGCCATCCCCGTCCCCGTACTGGCCAGTCTCGTAGGATGCGCAAAGGCGCGCAGCGCCGTGCGCATCATGGGTTGAGCCACGGAAGCACACCGAAACACACGGAATTGCCCCGTCATTCCCGCGCAGGCGGGAATCCATTGTGACGTGAGGGGAGAGGAGCCCGTAGGATGCGCAAAGGCGCGCAGCGCCGTGCGCATCGGATGCCACCATCGGGATCAACGGCGCCGTCATTGTTGGGCACGCTCGCTGTGCTCGCTTTGCCCAACCTACGGGTGCTTGGCGATTAGCCATCCCCGTCCCGCACTGGCCAGACGTGGTAGACCGCCAGGTCCTTGCGGCCCACGCCCACCGCGCCGCTGTCCAGATAGAGAGCCCATGCCCAGTCAGGTTCAAACATACTGGTGGTGGATGACCAATAGACGTCCCGCAAATGGTGGAAGGGCGAATCTTCTGGAACCGCCGGTGAGTAGCGGTCCGCATCCACCAATGATTCCAGTTCGTTGATATTGGGCAAGCGCCAACAGGGCTTGTCATAGTTGGTATTCAGTGCTCGGGTTGCAGCCAGTGCCTGGCCCCAGGTCACAGGATTCGCGGTCAGGTCGCCGCTCGGCCACCAGATCAGGCCGGTCAGCCGGTCTTCGATACCATCATCGTGTGGTATGAATCGGGGTCGGGGCCACGGGGTGCCCATGGACCATTCGGCATCCTGGCCCGTATCGGCACAGGGGCAGGGGGCGCCTTTCTCATCATAGCAGTGTCGTTGGCCGGTCCATGGCAAGCGACCCTTTCCGCGTACCGGCCACAGGAGAAAGGCCTGATCCTTGCCGCCATAGAACATCCTGCCGCCCTCCATGTGCAGGTACCAGGCATGGGCGGGTGCAATGGCTGCTGTCGTGGAAGACCAGTACCACCCGGAAAAAACGTTCTGAAACGGGTGATCCGTGGGCAGGGCGGGCCGCCGGGTCTGCATACTGATCAGGCTGCGCAGTTCGCGGCGGTTGGGTAACCGCCAGTCATCACTGCCGAGGTACCGGCGGGCATTCAATTCCACCAAGAAATCGAGTGCCTCTTGCCAGTTCAGAGGGTAGCCAGCGAGATTGGCATCAGGTGCCCACGACAAGCCCGTCAGCCGGTCGTGTACCTGTCCAGCCTGGGATTCAAAGCGAGGAACGGGCCAGGGCCGTCCACGCCGGTATTCGGCATCCTGTCCACTGCCGGCACAGGGTATTGGTGATCCCTCGATACTGTGACAACTGGTCTGTCCAGTCCACAGGTAGGGTAGGTCAGTGATGATGGTGCCCATGTGTGCTGCCAGACGATTCCAGGCTGGCCAACTCCGTTTCCTCCAGGTAATGGATGAAGGCCCGGCGCAGGGCGGTACCCAGCCCGCCCTGCAGTTGTTCGCCCGTGGCCTCGATCTGTTGCTCAATTTGCTCGGTGGTGACCTGTAGCAGGTCATAGCAGATCCTTATGCGGTCCCCTTCCACCGTCACCCGGTGGATACCCATCATATTCTGCAGCGCTGATATGATCTCCCGTGCCTGCGTGTCGGAAAGAGGATGGTTCAGTCGCAGGGTCCGTTCCTTGACGATTTCAGCGCCTTGCTGCTTGGGTGCCGGCTGTCCAGGTTGTCCAACGTAGAGGTGGGGATTGGCCTGGAACCGCTGCCGGCACTGTTCGGAACAGAATGCAAAGTGGAGGCCGAGGTAGTCCAGGCCGAGTTGGCCTGGCTCCACCTGCATGTGACATACGGGACATTGGTCTTTTCCTTTCATGATCTTCATCCCCTTGTTTCAAGAGCCACGTCATTATGGCCGCTTCATCATGACTGTGGGCGCCGTACCGTCGCGGTCAATGGCAGATGCCACCATCGCGGGATCAACGGCACCGTCATTGTTGGGCACGCTCGCTGTGCTCGCTTTGCCCAACCTACGGGTGCCACGAACACGGTGGATCCGGTGGCCCGTAGGATGCGCAAAGGCGCGCAGCGCCGTGCGCATCGGATGCCACCATCGCGGGATCAACGGCGCCGTCATTGTTGGGCACGCTCGCTGTGCTCGCTTTGCCCAACCTACGGGTGCCACGAACACGGTGGATCCGGTGGCCCGTAGGATGCGCAAAGGCGCGCAGCGCCGTGCGCATCGGAGACCCGCATCAGAGTTCCAGGTGCCGCAGCCGAAGTGCATTGCTGATGACCGAGACGGAGCTGAAACTCATGGCGGCGGCGGCAATGATGGGGGACAGCAGCAGGCCGAAGAAGGGATAGAGCACCCCCGCCGCCACCGGTACGCCGAGCGAATTGTAGACAAAGGCGAAGAACAGGTTCTGGCGGATGTTGCGCATGGTCGCCCGGCTCAGCCGCACGGCCCGCACGATACCGCGCAGATCCCCTTTGACCAGGGTGACACCCGCGCTCTCCATGGCCACGTCGGTCCCCGTGCCCATGGCGATGCCCACCTGGGCCTGGGCCAGGGCTGGCGCATCGTTGATGCCATCCCCCGCCATGGCGACGATCCGGCCCTCGGCCTGCAGCCGCTTGACCACTTCGGCCTTCTGCTCCGGCAGGACCTCCGCCTCGACCCGGTCGATCCCCAGCCTGCGGGCGACGGCCTCCGCCGTGGCCCGACTGTCGCCGGTGAGCATCACGACATGGATCCGCTCGTCGTGCAGCTGCTGGATGGCCTCCGGCGTGGAGGGCTTGATGGGATCCGCCACCCCGATCAGGCCGGCGGCCCGGCCATCGATCGCCACCAGCATCACCGTGGCACCCTCGTGCCGCAGGGTGTCGGCGCGTTCTGCCAGTGTCCCGGGTGCGACCCCCAGCTGTTCGAACAGCCGCAGGTTGCCCAGCGCGATGGGATGGCCATCGACCGTGCCTGTGACACCCTTGCCGGTGTGGGCGTGGAAGTCCCGGGCCTCCTTCAGTTCGATGCCTTTCCTTTCGGCGCCGCGCACGATGGCGGCCGCCAGGGGATGCTCGCTGCCCCGTTCCAGGCTGGCAGCGAGTTGCAGGATCCGGTCGGCATCGATATCCGCGATCGCTTCCACCCGGTCCAGTTCCGGCTTGCCCTCGGTGAGGGTGCCGGTCTTGTCCACCACCAGGGTATCCACCTTCTCCAGGATCTCCAGTGCCTCGGCGTTCTTGATCAGGACACCCATGCTGGCACCCTTACCGGTGCCCACCATGATCGACATGGGGGTGGCGAGGCCCAGGGCGCAGGGGCAGGCAATGATCAGTACCGCCACGGCATTGACGATGGCGTGTGCGAGTCTCGGTTCCGGCCCCCAAAGGCCCCAGGCGGCGAAGGCCAGCACGGCGATGAGCACGACCGCAGGCACGAACCAGGCGGCCACCGTGTCGGCCAGTTTCTGAATCGGGGCCCGGGAGCGCTGGGCCTCGCTGACCATGTGGACGATCTGGGACAGCAGCATGTCGGCACCAACCTTCTCGGCGCGCATCAGCAGGGTACCGTTGCCGTTGACGGTGGCACCGATCAGGTGTTCGCCGGCCACCTTGCCCACGGGAATCGGTTCGCCCGTGATCATGGATTCGTCGACGTGGCTTTCGCCATCCACCACGGTCCCGTCGACCGGTACCTTCTCCCCTGGACGTACGCGCAGGATATCACCCGGCTTGACCTGCTCCAGGGGGATGTCCTCCTCGCGCCCGTCGGCGCGGACGATGCGGGCGGTCTTGGGGGCGAGTCCCAGGAGGGCCTTGATGGCGGCATTGGTGCTGCTGCGGGCACGCAGTTCCAGGACCTGACCCAGTAATACCAGGGCCGTGATCACTGCGGCGGCCTCGAAGTAGACCGGGACGGTACCATCGGCCTGGCGCATGACCGGGGGAAAGACCTGGGGAAAGAGCAGCGCGATGAGGCTGTAGGTCCAGGTCACCGCGACACCCAGACCGATCAGGGTGAACATGTTCAGGTTCCAGGTGCGCACGGATTGCCAGAAGCGCACATAGAAGGGCCAGCCTCCCCAGAGTACGACGGGCGTGGCGAGGATGAACTCGATCCACTGGACGGTCCGGGTCGCCAGGGATTCCGGCAGCCAGCCCGGCGCCAGATCGGCGATCATGGCCAGCAGGAACACCGGGATGGCGAGGACCGCGGACAACTTGAAGCGGCGGGTCATGTCGATCAGTTCTTCGTTCTTCTCCTCCACGGTGACGGTCCGGGGTTCCAGTGCCATGCCGCACTTGGGGCAGCTGCCCGGGTGGTCCTGGACGATCTCCGGGTGCATGGGGCAGGTATATTCCACCCGGTCGGTCGCCATGGGTTCCAGCAGGGGTTCCAGTGCCATGCCGCACTTGGGACAGGTGCCCGGTCCGGCCTGGCGTATCTCCGGGTGCATGGGACAGGTGTAGACGGTAGCGGCGATGTCGCAGGTACCGTCGTGGCAGGACGGGTCCGTTTCGGCATCCTTCGGGGGCGGTGGCTCCGCTTTGGCGTCCTCGGAGGTCGCCGGCCGCTCGTCCCGGGTGTCGGGCTTCGTGTACCGCTCCGGGTCGGCGGTGAATTTTTCGTGGCAGCCGTGACTGCAGAAGTACCAGGTCTGGCCGGCGAAGACTTCACTCGCCGCTGCCTGCTCGATGTCGATGGTCATGCCGCAGACGGGATCGATGGCCATGATATGTACCCTCCTTACGATAAAGTTGACCGAAATCTTGTTTCCCAGGCGTGGGGTTCCTGCTGCCCTGGCGGTGACGTGGTGCCGGCGTTGCCCGCCAGGACCGGCGCTCGAGCCATGGGCTTCAGCTACGGGGAGGGTGTCGCGGCACCGGGGCGGTGCGGCCATGCAGGGGGATGGGTCGCCCGGTGACCAGGACGGCCTGCCAGGGCCGCGGCGGATGACCGAGGCCCGGCGTGAGCAGGCCCGGGGTCAGGTCGGAGAGGTGGCAGTGGTGCGGGCACAGGAGCTTGTGCAGCAGGTCCTGGCAGCAGCCCATGGCCGGCATGGCCGATGGCTGATGCGCCTGGACCACCGGGGCCTGGACATTCCCTGCCTGGCCGGCCATGCCCGGGCAGGATGGCGCCGGGACCCGGGCGAAGGCCAGACCGGGGATGGTCAGGCTCAGGACCAGGCCCGCCACCAGGACGCGAATCCATGCGCTTGTCGGGTACCGGTTCATCCCCTGCCGCTGCTCCCTGTCGAAATCGACGGTCGTTGCCGTCGCCTGCCTTGTCGAGGTGGACCATCGTCCCGGCGTTTGGTTCCCCCGCCTAGTCGCCTGCCGTGGGGGGCGGGGCCCGCTCCAGGTCCAGGATGAAGGTCCACTGGTCGGGCGTGACGGGCATGATGGACAGCCGGTTGCCGCGGCGCAGCAACGGCAGGTCGCGCAGCTCGGCGTTGGCATAGGCGCGCAGTTCGCGCAGGCCGATGGGCCGTTTCAGGCGCCGCACGTATTGCACGTCCACCATGTACCAGCGCGGGTTCTCCGGGTCGCTCTTGGGGTCGTAGTACTTGGACTCGGGGTCGAAGGCGGTGTGATCCGGGTAACCCTCGCGGACGATCTTCATGATGCCGACGACGCCGGGTTCCTTGCAATTGGAGTGGTAGAAGAAGGCCAGGTCGCCCTTCTTCATCTGGTCGCGCATCATGTTGCGGGCCTGGTAGTTGCGCACGCCGTCCCAGTGGTCGCGGCGTTCCGCCCGCAGGTGATCGAGGCCGTAGACCTCGGGTTCCGATTTCATCAGCCAGTAACGGGTCATGGGCAGGTTCCAGTGGTTGGGTCGGGAAACAGGTACAGGTGCCGTTCGGTGGCGGCCGCCGCCAGGGGCACGTCCCAGTCCTGGCGGGGCAGGGCGCGCTGGCACTGGAAATCGTGGGCCAGCCCGATCAGGCGGGGCCGTTGCCAGCAGCGGTGCCAGCGCAGGAAACCGAAGGTGCGGTCGTAGTAACCGCCCCCCATACCCAGCCGGTTGCCGGCGCGGTCGAAGGCGACCAGGGGGGTGAAGACCAGGTCCAGGGCATGGGGCGACACGCGCTGGCGCGGGCCGTCGACCGGTTCGGGGATGCCGTAACGGTTGCGCCGCAGACGGCTGTCGGGCTGGAAGGGGGCGAACCAGAGCCGGTTGCTGCCGTAGGGCAGGAGCACGGGCAGGTAGACCTGCTTGCCCATGGCCCAGGCGCGTTGTGCCAGTGGCCAGGGGTCCAGCTCGCCGTCCACCGCCAGGTAGAGGGCGATGCGGCGGGCGGCCAGGAACCAGCGCGTGGCCAGCACCCGTCGCGTGGCCAGCCGGCTGTGATGATCGAGTTCCTCGGCGGTGAGGGCGCGACGCCGGTCGCGCAGCTGGCGGCGCAATGGGGTTGCCGTCATGGTTCCGTTCCGGCAAGGGCAAACGAAAAATGCACCCTCCGCCTTTGCCGTCGTGGCTTTCGACCTTGAACCGGAGGTTCAGGTGGGGGCGCAACCGGTGGCTTCAGGCTTACCGCCGCAGCGGTCATGCACACCGCCGCCGGGAAACCACCCCCAAGGTCGTAGATTGTAGGCTCAAGAGTACCAGGCCACTAACGCACAACGCAGAGGATGCCTGCCCATTATAGCCTGCTAGAGCTCCATCTGCTTGCCCGTGTTGAGCGCGACCTCGATTTTCTGCTGGATGTTGCGGATACGGGACATGAGGTGGGTTTCCACCCGCTGTTCCCGGTTTTGCTGGCGGAGCAGCTCGTGGGCCAGGTTGAGGGCCGCGATCACGGCGATACGGTCGATGCCGATGACCTTGCCGCCGTCGCGGATCTCCCGCATGCGCTGGTTGAGGTACTCGGCCGAGGCGAACAGCTCGTCCCGCTCCTCGGGCGGGCAGGCCACCTGGAATTCCCGGTCCAGGATGCGGATGGTGACGGCCTTGGGCCGGGTCATGGGGTCTGCTCCATGGCCTTGAGACGGCTGATCATGGCCTCCACCCGCGACCGGGCCTGCTCGTTGCGCTCGATCAGGTGGGCGCGCTCGGTGGTGAGGTTGGACTGTTGTGCCCGCAGGGAGCGGTTCTCCTCCTTGAGGCGGACCACGGTGTCCGCCAGCTCGTTCACCCAGGCCTCGAGGCGCTGGATCTCGCTTTCCAGTCTCTTGTAGGTATCCTCCTTCATGACCGCCCAATATAGTGGGCGCCGATGCACCGGTCAATGACGGACACGGCGGGTATGCGATAATGCCGCCGAGGAGGGATGCGCATGACTGCCGGCCTGCCGGATTTCGACGAACTGGAGAGGGACCTGGACCAGGTCCATGCCACCATGGGCGCCGCCGAGGCCCAGGGCCTCATGTGCGGCCTGGTGTGTGCGTCCGGTCGCCTGGACGAGGCCGCCTGGGCCGGCCAGCTGCTGCCCGACACACCCCTGCCGGAGGCCGGCGCCGGGAGCCGCCTGCGGGCGCTGGCCCGTACCACCCTCACCGGCATGAACGACAGCGGGCTGGGATTGACCCTGCTGCTGCCCGACGACAGCATCGCCCTGCGCCGACGGGCCGCTGCCCTGGGGGAATGGTGCCAGGGTTTCCTGCTCGGCCTGGGGGTGGGCGGCCTGGGTGAGCCCGACCGGTTACCGGACAATGTGCAGGAGATCCTGCGTGACCTGTCCGAGATCGCGCGCGTGGAGTTCGACACCGACAGCGTGGACGAGGAGGACGAGCGGGCCTACATGGAGATCACGGAATACGTGCGCATGGGGGTGCTGCTGATCAACGAGGAACTGCAGCCGGTCAAGGCGCCGCCGCGCCTGCAGTAGCGGACCGGAACAGGAGAGGCCTGCCAGTGAACGCCAGGGAATTCGCCCGCCGCCGCCGCCAGCTCATGCGCATGATGGAGCCCAATTCCATCGCCATCCTGCCGGCTGCGCCGCAGCAGCTGCGCAACCGGGACGTGGAGTATCCCTATCGCCAGGACAGTGATTTCCACTACCTGTCGGGGTTCCCGGAACCCGAGGCCCTGCTGGTGCTGGTGCCCGGGCGCAAGGCCGGCGCCTTTCTCATGTTCTGCCGCGAGCGCAACCGGGAACAGGAGATCTGGACCGGCCACCGCGCCGGGCCCGAGGGAGCAGTGGAGGACTTCGGTGCCGACGATGCCTTCCCCATCGGGGACCTGGACGACATCCTGCCCGGCCTCATCGAGGGCCGTGAGCGCATCTACTACACCCTGGGTGTGCGGCCCGAGTTCGACCAGAAGCTCATCGGCTGGGTCAACCGGTTGCGCGCCCAGGCCCGGGCCGGCACCCATCCGCCGCTGGAGTTCATCGCCCTGGAACACCTGCTGCACGACCTGCGGCTGTACAAGTCGGCCGCCGAGGTCCGCGCCATGCGCCGCGCCGCCCGCATCGCCGGCAAGGGTCACCGCCGGGCCATGCAGTGCTGCCGGCCGGGTCTGTACGAGTACCAGCTGGAGGCGGAGCTGACCCGGGCCTTCCGCAACGAGGGGTGCGAACACGCCTATGCGCCCATCGTGGGGGGTGGGGCCAATGGCTGTATCCTGCACTACACGCGCAACGATGCCCCGCTGCGGGATGGTGACCTGGTGCTCATCGATGCCGGGGCCGAGTATCGCTGCTATGCCTCGGACGTCACCCGTACCTTCCCGGTCAACGGGCGCTTCAGCCCGGCCCAGCGCGCGCTCTACGAGCTGGTGCTGGATGCCCAGGCGGCGGCCATCGAGCAGGTCCGGCCCGGCAACCACTGGAACGACCCTCACGACGCCGCGGTGAAGGTGCTGACGCGGGGACTGGTCCGGCTGGGGCTGCTCGAGGGGCGGCCGGCGCGCCTGGTGCGGGACGGGGCCTATCGCCGGTTCTACATGCATCGCACCGGCCACTGGCTGGGCCTGGACGTACACGACGTCGGTGACTACAAGGTGGGTGACGAGTGGCGGGTGCTGGAACCCGGCATGGCGCTGACGGTGGAGCCGGGCCTGTACGTGCCGCCGGGCACCCGCGGGGTGGCGCGCAAGTGGAAGGGGATCGGTATCCGCATCGAGGACGACCTGGTGGTGACCCGGGACGGGCACGAGGTGCTCAGTGCCGGCATTCCCAAGCAGGTGGACGAGATCGAGGCCCTGATGAACTGATCATGGATGGGACGAACGACGAGGTTTTCGATCTGTTGATCGTGGGCGGTGGGCTGGCGGGGGCCACCCTGGCCTGCGCCCTGGGCGGCCAGGGGCTGCGTATCGCGCTGGTGGAAGCGGTGGGCGGGGACGACCGCCAACCGCCCGGTTTCGACGACCGGGCCCTGGCCCTGGCGCGGGCCACGCGGCAGGTGTTCCGGGCGCTGGCGCTGTGGCCGGCCCTGGCGCCCCAGGCCGCGCCCATCCGCCACATCCACGTCTCCAACCGCGGCCACTTCGGCTTCGTCCACCTGGATGCGGAGGAGGCCTGCGTGCCGGCGTTGGGTTATGTCATCGGCGCCCGGGAGCTGGGCCAGGCCGTGGTGGCCCGGGCGCGCAGTCTCGACGACGTGCACTGGTTCTGTCCGGCGACCCTGGTCGCCATCGAGCCGGGGACCGCCACCGTGGCGGTGCGCATTCGCCAGCCGGAGGGGACCCGGCGGTTGCGGGCCCGGCTGCTGGTAGGGGCCGACGGCACCACCTCGGCGGTGCGGGAGCAGATGGGGGTACCGGTGACGACCCACGACTACGGCCAGACGGCGGTCATCGCCAACCTGGTGCCGGAACGGGATCCGGCGGCCACCGCCTGGGAACGCTTCACCGCCGACGGGCCGCTGGCGGTGCTGCCCCTGACCGAGGGGCGCTGCGCCCTGGTCTGGACCTGGCGCAACGACCGGGTCGAGGAGGTCATGGGCTGGTCCGACGAACGTTTTCTGGCCGAGCTGCAGCCGGTATTCGGGTACCGGCTGGGCCGGTTCCTGGCCGTGGGCCGGCGCAGCAGCTATCCACTGCGCCTGGTGCGTGCACGGCGCTCGGTGGGGGACCGCATGGTGCTGGTCGGCAACGCCGCCCACAGCCTGCACCCCGTGGCCGCCCAGGGCTTCAACCTGGGGATCCGCGATCTGGCCGCGCTGGCCGAGCTGGTGGTGGCGGCGCGGCGCGCGGGCGACGACATCGGTGGCCCGGCGGTGCTGGCCCGCTACGAGCGCTGGCGCCGGGGCGACCAGCGGCGCGCCATCGCCCTGACCGACGGCCTGGTACGGCTGTTCGGCAGCCGTTTCCCGCCGCTGGTGCTGGCGCGCAACCTGGGCATGCTGGCCATGGACGCCCTGCCGCCGGCCAAGTCGCTGCTGGCGGGAGTGATGATGGGCCGGGCCGGCCGCGCGCCGCGGCTGGTGCGGGGGCTGGCGCTGTGAACGAAGAGCAGGCCGTGGCGTACGATCTGGTGGTGGCCGGTGCCGGCATCGTCGGCGCCAGCCTGGCCGCGCTCCTGGGTCAGGCCGGGTTGCGGATTCTGGTGGTGGATCCGCATGAACCCCTGGCGGTGTGGGAGACGGGCACCCTGGACATCCGGGTCTATGCCGTGACCCGGGCCTCGGAACAGGTGTTGCGCAATGCCGGTGCTTGGGACGAGGTGGTGGCCCGCGGTGTCAGCCCCTTCCGGGAGATGCACGTCTGGGATGCCGCCGGGTCGGGGGAGATCCACTTCGACAGCGCGGACCTGGCCGAACCCCTGCTGGGGTACATCATCGAGCAGCGGGTCATGCAGGCGGCGTTGGCCAACCGGCTCCAGGCGCTGCCCTCGGTGACGACCCGCTGGGACACGGCCGTCGCGGCCCTGGAGGCCGGCGACCGGGCCATCGAGGTCCGGCTGGAAGACGGTACCCGGACCCGGGCGCGGCTGCTGGTGGGGGCCGATGGCGCCCGTTCCCGGGTCCGCGACCTGGCCGGCATACCGGTGGAGGTGCGGCCCTACGGCCAGGTCGCCCTGGTGGCCACCCTGGCCACCGAGCGGCCGCACGGCGAGACCGCCTGGCAGCGCTTCCTGCCGGAAGGGCCGCTGGCCTTCCTGCCCCTGGCCGACGGGCGCAGTTCCATCGTCTGGTCTACCACCCCGGAGCGGGCCGAGGCCTTGATGGCGCTGCCGGAGGCGGAGTTCGCCACGGCCGTGGCCGAGGCCTTCGAGTATCGCCTGGGCGCCGTGACGCGGGTGGACGAGCGGGCCGCCTTCCCGCTGCGGCGCATGCACGCCCGGCGTTACCTGGACGAGCGGCTGGTGCTGGTGGGGGACGCCGCCCACGTGATCCATCCCCTGGCCGGGCAGGGCATGAACCTGGGGCTGCTGGACGCGGCGGCCCTGGCCGAGGTCGTGCTCGGGGCGCGGGCGGCCGGGCGTGACTTCGGCCGGCGCGCCAACCTGCGTCCCTTCGAACGCTGGCGCCGGGGCGAGAACCGGCTGATGATGGAGCTGATGGACGCCTTCAAGCGCCTGTTCGGCAGTCCCCTGGCCCCGGTGGCGGGGCTGCGGAACCTGGGGCTCGGGCTGGTGGACCGGGCCCCTCCGCTCAAGCGCTGGCTGGCGGCCCGGGCCATGGGCCTGGCCGGTGACCTGCCACGGCTGGCCCGTCCCTGCCCGCGGGACGACTGAGCCGCTCGCGCCCGACCATGGAGGGCTGGATTCCATGCGCATTCTGCTGGCCGAAGACGATCCCCTGATCGGGGAGGGGCTCTGCCTGGGGCTGCGGCATTTCGACTACCGTGTCGACTGGGTCCGGGACGGGCTGATGGCCGAGCAGGCGCTGGGCAGCAGCGAGTTCGATGCCCTGTTGCTGGATCTCGGGCTGCCGGACATGGACGGTATGGACCTGCTGGGCCGGTTGCGCAGGCGGGGCAACGACATCCCCGTGCTGGTGCTGACGGCGCGTGACCGGATCGAGGACCGGGTGAGCGGCCTGGACCAGGGGGCCGACGATTACCTGGTCAAGCCGTTCGACCTGATGGAGGTCGCGGCCCGCCTGCGTGCCATCACCCGGCGCACCACGGGCCATGCCCAGCCGGTGATCGAGCATGGCGCCATCCGCCTCGATCCCGCCGCCCGGGCCGTCACCTGCAACGGTCGGCCGGTGGCGCTCAGCGGGCAGGAATACCTGTTGTTGGAGACGCTGCTCCACCGTCGCGGGCGCGTGGTTTCCCGGACCCAGCTGCTCGACCTGCTCTATGGTTGGGACGAGGGCGTCGAGAGCAACGTGCTGGAGGTCTGCATCCATCACCTGCGCAAGAAGCTGGGCCGGGCGCTGATCCATACCGTCCGCGGCGTCGGCTACATCGTGCCGCCGCTCGGGGACGATGCCTAGCGGCTCCATCCGGGGCCGCCTGCTGGTCCGCCTGCTGACGGCGGTGCTGCTCATGACCATTGGCACGGCCTGGCTGGTCTACCAGTCCACCCGGACCGAGGTCAACCTGTTGTTCGACAGCAGCCTGGCCAAGGATGCCGTGGTGCTCGGCCTGTTGCTGGATCACGAGGCCAGGGAGGAACAACAGCGGACCGGCGAGATACGGCGCCTGCTGGCCGAGCTCGGGCCCGATGCCCTGCAGCGGTCGCCATTTCTCGCCGAGCTGGCGGCCCGGGCCCGCCACGCCTCGGACCAGCGCGACTACCTGCCCTTGTTGCGGAGCGAATACCGCCGGCATTCCCCCTTTTCCCCCAACATCAGCTTCCTGGTCCGCTATCCCACTGGCCAGATCATGGTGCGGTCGCCGCAGGCCCGCCTGTTCGGGCGGGCGCACAGCGGTTTCCAGACCCTGCAGCGCAACGGCGTGGACTGGCGCGTCTATTCCATGACCATGCCCGATACCGGCTTGTTGGTCCAGGTCAGCGAAAAGACCCTGTTGCGCGAGGGAACGGTGACCGAGCTGTTGAACAAGGCACTGTGGCCGCTGTCGCTCATGATCCCCCTTCTCGCCGTGATCATCTGGCTGGCGGTCAGCGATGGCCTGGTCCATCTGCGCCGGGTCGCGGGCCTGTTGCAGCAGCGGGATCCGGATTCCCTGGAGCTGGTCTCGGTACGCCATGTGCCGGCCGAGGTGGTGCCCCTGATCGTCGCCCTCAACCAGCTGTTCCAGCGGGTGGAGGCGGCCATCGAGAACGAGCGCCAGTTCACCGCCAACGCCGCCCATGAGCTGCGCAATCCACTGGCCGCGGTGAAGACCCAGGTACAGGCCTTTGCCCTCACGCTCCGGGGTGAGCGGGAGAAGGCCCTGCTCGGCCGGGTACTGGAGAGCGTCGATCGTATCAGCCATCTGCTGGACCAGCTCCTGGTGCTGGCGCGCGCCGATGCGCGGCAACGCGACGCCTCCTTCACCGAGACGAACCTGTTCCTGCTGGCGCAGTCGGTGCTGGCCGAGCGGGGTCACGCGGCGGTGGCGAAGGGCATCGACCTGGCACTGGAGGGCGAGGAGGCCAGTGTCTGCGGCGATCCGGCGGCCCTGGGTATCCTGTTGGGCAACCTGGTGGACAATGCCATTCGCTACACCCCGGGCGGCGGGCGGGTTCGGGTGGGGGTTCACCGGCGGTTGGAGAAGGTCGAACTGCAGGTGCGGGACAATGGTCCGGGTATCCCGGCGGAACAACGCGAGGCCCTGTTCGAACGGTTCCGGCGCGGCGACCGG
>JALWSQ010000121.1:433-6159 GCA_026993645.1 Thiohalobacter sp. | reverse complement strand
CTGGGCGGCGCACGACGTCCGCGGCATCACCGGCACCCTGACGGCGCCGGGACAGCGGGTGTTCGACCTGGTGACGGCCACCGCCCACATCCCCACGCCCGATGGCGGTTCCATCCTGGTCTGGGGCTATGGTGTCGACCAGGGGGCCGCCAGCAGCATGCAGTACCCGGGACCGACCCTCATCGTCAACGAGGGCGACCAGGTCACCATCCACCTGCGCAACATCGACGTGCCGCTGCCGGTCTCGATCCTGTTCCCGGGCCAGAAAAACGTCGTGGCCACCGGCGGTCACAAGGGAGTGGCCACCCAGGAGAGCCGGAACAGCACCGAGACGGTGACCTATAGCTTCGTCGCCCGTCATCCGGGAACCTACCTGTATCGCAGCGGGACCCGCTCCGAACTGGAGGTGGAGATGGGCATGGTGGGCGCGCTCATCGTGCGGCCCAGCGGCTACGATCCGGTCAACAACCGCATCGCCTACCACAGCCCCGACTCGGCCTACACCCACGAGTACCTGCTGCTGCTGACCGAGATGGACCCGGACATCCATGCCAAGGTGGAAGCGGGTCAACTGAACCTGGTGGACGACAGCACCTATTTCCCGACCCTTTGGTTTATCAACGGCCGCAACGGGCCGGACACCGTGGCGCCGGACAACCTGCCCTGGCTGCCGCACCAGCCCTACAGCGCCCTGCCGCGCATGCATCCCGGCGAGCGCATCCTGATGCGGGTCATCGGGGCCGGCCGGGATCCCCATCCGTTCCACCATCACGGCAACAACAGCACCGTCATTGCCAAGGACGGGCACCTGCTCAGCACCGGGACGGTACCTGCTCCGGGGGGTGGTGTGCGGGCGGACCTGGCCTACAGCGATTACACCCTGACGACCACGCCGGGTCAGACCATCGATGCCATCTTCGAGTGGACCGGCAAGGGGTTGGGCTGGGACATCTGGGGCCATCACCCGGGTGACGGTGTCCAGTGTGTGGACAACAACGGCGATCTGTTCGACGACACCACGCACGAATACTGCCCGGATCACGACAAGCCCATCCCGGTGGTGCTGCCCGGCGTGCAGGACCTCACCTATGGCAGCTTCTACAGCGGCAGTCCCTTCCTGGGCCATGCCGGCCTGCTGCCCCAGGGGCAACAGAGCCTCAACGCCACGGGTGGTTACTTCCTGATCTGGCACTCCCATACCGAGAAGGAACTGACCAATGCGGACATCTATCCCGGCGGCATGCTGACCTTCGTGGTGATTGAGCCCTGGGTCGATGCCAATGGCAAGCCCGTCAACATCCAGTAACCAGCCGTACGGACCGAACCGGTTTAGGCGGAGGACAGAACCGTGAATAACAAGTCATCCAGAACAATGATCCAATCGACCCGTCGTGCCCGCGGGGGGGCGCGCCGACTGTTCCGGGCATTGGCCGTGGCGGCTGGCGTGGCAACGGCCCTGCCAGCCCTGGGGCAGGATGTCTACCTGGTGGCCCGGCAGGGCACGGTGACCATGCCCGATGGCGTCAAGGTGGTGATCTGGGGCTTCGCCCAGGACGCCGATGCCAACCTGGCCACCGTGGGGTCCGAATTGCCCAGCCTGCCCGGGCCGGTGATCCGGGTGCCGGTGGGGGACCCCACGCTCAGGATCCACCTGCGCAACGACCTGCAGGAACCCGTCTCCATCGTCATCAATGGCCAGGATGAGGCAGTGTCGGTCGCGACACCGGTCTGGACCGATGGCACCTCGAGCGTGGCCCGCCCCGGCCCCGCTGCCCGGGTGCGGTCCTTCACCCACGAGGCAGCGCCCAACGGGGGCACGGCGGTCTATACCTGGAACAATCTCAAGCCCGGTACCTACCTGTATGAGAGCGGCACCCACCCGGCGGTGCAGGTGCAGATGGGACTCTATGGCGCCATGGTCACCGATGCCGGGACCGGCCTGGCCTATGCCGGCAAGAATTACGACCAGGATGCCATCCTGCTGTTCAGCGAGATCGACCCGGCGCTGCACAACGCCGTGGCCACGCACAACTACGGCCCCGGTACCGCCATGACCAGCACCATCGACTACGCACCCAAGTACTGGCTGGTCAACGGCAAGCCCTTCCCCGCCACCTCGGCGGTGACCATGGGGCCGGGGACCACCCTGCTGCGGCTGCTCAATGCGGGGCTGGACAACGAGTCGGCGATGCTGCCGGACGGCCAGGGGGAGGTCATCGCCGTGGATGGGCGTCCATTGGGTGCGGGCCTGGAGCGCTATTTCGACGCCATACCCCTGCCCGCGGGAAGTACCCGTGACGTACGGATCACAGTCAACTGTCCAGCGGATGCCGGGCGTGGCCTGCTGCAGGGCGGGCGCCTGCGCCTGAGCAACAACGGCCATGCGCCGGGCGGCATGATGGTCAACCTGTACCGCTGTAACCCCCCGGTGGACAGTGACAGCGATGGCATCACCGACGATCAGGACAACTGTCTGCTGAAGGCCAATGCCAACCAGGTGGATACCGACTACGACGGCTATGGCAACGCCTGCGACGGGGATTTCAACAACAACGGGATCGTGGACCTGGGGGACATCTACGCCTTCATTCCCATGATCGGTACCCACAACCCCAATGGGGACTTCAACGGCAACGGCATCGTGGATCTGGCGGATATCTATGCCTTCATCCCGATGATTGGTCGGCCGGTGGGTCCCTCGGCCCTGGCGCCCTGAACTGTCGGTATACCTGACATTCCGTGGTATCCGGTCGGATTCGGTGCGAAATGGAAGGATGCGCTCATATGTCGTTGATGAATAAACATATCTGGTGCTGGTTCCCGGTTCGATGCCAGCTGGCGAGCGGGATATGAGTCCAGCATGCGTCGGTAAGGTTTACAAAAGGAGCAGCAGCCGACTGAAGCAGAAAGGAAAGGTCTTTGGAAACAGTGGGTTGAATGGTATGGCATCAGGCTTGCATGAAATCGGCGGAAGCAGAAGGCACAGTGAAGTGCCCGCAGGCCCTTCGCCGGTGGCATGTCGGCCCGCAGCCCAACGACCCGGAAGTCATGGCCGTCGACCGATGGCCACGGACGTCGAATGTGAACATAACAGCAAGAGACGGAGGGTGTTACCCATGAAGAGCAAGCGTTTCAACAAATTGGCCCTGGCGTTGGCCCTGGTGAGCGGTTCCCTGGCGCTCCCGGCCGCCCAGGCCTCCATCCTCGAACTGGCGGATGCCACCGGCAACACCAACATCAGCGTGACGGCTGGTTCGGCCTTTTCGCTGTACGTGAAGGCCGATGTGGGGACCGCCCAGATCGTCCAGGGCAGCGTGGATGTCAGTTGGGGGAGCGGCCTGAACTTCACCGGCTACAGCTGGCAGAGTGGCCTGAGTTTCTCGTTCAGTACCCCCACGGTGACCGCCAACGGTGTGAGCGGTCTCACGGCGGGCAACGTGGGATTCGTCGGCCCTACGCCGGTGTTCAATCCCGCTGAGTCAGCGCAGTTCGACTTCATGAAGCTGGATTTCACCGCCGATCCGGCGGCGGCTGGCACCACGGTCAACGTCAACCTGGTTGCCAACAGTGGTAACTATCTGGGCTGGGCCAGTGAGCAGTTTGATCCGGTTGCTAACCAATTCCAGGTATACGATTACAACTTCACCAATGTTTACGGTGCTAACGTGAGCATCGTCGCCGGCGGTTCCACCGCGGTACCCGTGCCGCCGGCCCTGTGGCTGTTCGGTACCGGTCTCCTCGGCCTGGTGGGGATTGGCCGCCGGCGCCAGAACTGAAGGCATCCTTCCTGGCATCAAGGCTTGCTCGGGTGGGCGAGGGCGCAAACGCGCCCTCGCCGGATTTTCCATTGGGGGGAAGAGAGGGTGATCCATGCCGTACCTGCCCACGCCTTGCCGGTCTGCCGCCGTCCTTTGTCGTGTCCTGGGTCCTGTCCTGGCGCTTGCGGCCTGTTCCGGCCCGGCCCATGATGCTGGTACCGCCCAGGCGGCCGTCGCGCCCCAGCCGGTGGTCCATCAGGCCCCGGTTCCGGATCCCGGCCCCTACGCGGATCTCGGCATTCGGATCGAGAGCCTGCGCCTGACCGGTGCCGACTACCTGCTGGATTTCCGCTACCGGGTGCTGGACCCCGCCAAGGCGGCCCGGCTCCTGAACAGCCGCAAGCGGCCCTACCTGCTGGACGAGGCCACCGGGGAGAAGGTGTTCGTGCCCGAGAGCAGTAAGCTGGGGCCCATCCGTTCCAGCGGGCGGAACCTGAAGAAGAACCGGATCTACTTCGCGCTGTTCGTCAACCCGGGACGGCTCATCAAGCCCGGGGCCAAGGTGACCGTGGTCCTGGGCGGTCACCGCTTCGAGCACCTGCGGGTGGCGGGGGCCCGGGGCGAATGAGCATCCTGCCAAGTCGATTTTTGGTCTCCGCGGCCGGGCTGTGGCTCGGGCTCGCGGGCCTGCTGCTGTCGGGCCCGGCCCTGGCCCAGGGCCGGATCGAGCCGGAACTCGAACGTCATCTCCAGTCCGTGCAGGGGGACCCGCTGGTGCCCGTGGTGATCCGGCTGCGGCGCAGCCGGCCGCTGCGGCGCGTCCTGCGCGCCGACGGCCGGGTGGACCGGCGCCGGCTGGTGCGGGACATGAAGGACGAGGCCGAGCTGAGCAGCCGGGCCCTGCGCCGCCTGCTGCGGCGCCACGGCATCCAGCGGGAGGACGATCTCTGGATGCTCAACGGCCTGGCCACCCGGGTGCCGGCCTCGCTGGTGGACGTCATCCGCCGCCTGCCCGGCGTGGCCTCGGTGCAGCTGGACTATGTGCTGCAGGTGCCCAGGGAGGAACTGCGGCCGCCGCGGGATCCGGAGGCCCCGGGCGTGGTACGGCCCCAGGGCGGCATCGGATCCCGGTCGCTGGCGGCGGTTTCGCCCCTGGGCCTGCCCACGGGCGGTTCGCCGGTGGAGGCCAACCTGGCCCTGGTGGGGGCCCCCCAGCTGTGGAACCTGGGCATCACGGGGACCGGTATCGTCATCGGCAGCCTGGACAGCGGCGTCGATGCCGCTCACCCGGACCTGGCCACGCGCTTCCGCGGTGGCACCAACAGCTGGTACGACCCCTTCGGTGAACACCCGGTGATTCCCTACGATGCCACGGGCCATGGCACCCAGGCCATGGGCATCATGCTGGGTGGGGATGCCAGTGGCCGTTTCATCGGCATGGCGCCGGATGCCCGCTGGATCGCGGCCAAGATCTTCAACGACGCGGGGCAGGCGCCCATCAGCAAGATCCACCTGGCATACCAGTGGATGCTGGACCCGGACGGGAACCCGGCCACCAACGATGCCCCGGACGTGGTCAACAATTCCTGGGGTTTCAATTCCAATATCGACCAGTGCCTGACCGAGTTCCAGCCGGACATCCAGGCCCTGCGCAATGCCGGTATCGCCGTGGTGTTCTCGGCGGGCAACCAGGGCCCCAACAGTGCCACCAGTATCAGCCCGGCGAACAACAACAATGCCTTCGCCGCCGGGGCGGTGGACAATGCCATGAACATCGCCAACTTCAGCAGCCGCGGTCCCTCCACCTGTGACGGGGCGGTGTTTCCCGAGGTGACGGCGCCGGGGGTCAGTGTCAAGTCGTCGGATCTCTCCTTCGGCGGCATGGCGCGCTACGCCACGGTCAGCGGCACCTCCTTCGCCGCACCCCATGTGAGCGGTGCCATCGCCCTGCTGCGCAGTGCCTTTCCC
>JALWSQ010000121.1:0-423 GCA_026993645.1 Thiohalobacter sp. | reverse complement strand
CGGACAACCTGTTCGGTGCGGGGCTGATCGACGTCAAGGCCAGCTACGATTTCCTGCACTGTTCCGGTGGAACGGATACCGACGGCGACGGGGTACCCGACATCTGTGACAACTGTACCCAGCTCAGCAATCCGCAGCAGATCGACACCGACCAGGATGGCTATGGCAACCGTTGCGATGCCGATTTCAACCAGAACCAGGTGGTGGACATCGGGGATATCTACAGCTTCATCGGCATGATCGGCACCAACAATGCCAACGGGGACTTCAACAACAACGGGGTGGTGGACATCGGCGACATCTATGCCTTCATCGACCTCATCGGCAAGCCGCCGGGTCCCTCGGCCCTGGTGCCCTGAGGTCCGGTTGCAGGACATGCCAAGGCCGTAGGATGCGCAAAGGCCCGAAGGGCCGTGCACATCA
>JALWSQ010000120.1 GCA_026993645.1 Thiohalobacter sp. | reverse complement strand
TCAAGGACCTGATCGAGTTCGTGGACTAGGGCACCGGTTCCCGCCATGATGCAGCGACTCCTCCAGCACCCCCTGCCCGTCGTCCTGGCCCTGGTCCTGCTCGCCCTGGCCGGGGTGGCGGCACTGCCCCGGCTGCCGGTGGACCTGTTCCCGCGCCTGGACTACCCCCTGATCAACGTGGTCACCCACTATCCCGCCGGCACGGCGGAAGACATGGAACAGCTGATCACCACCCCCATCGAGAATGCCCTGCTGGGCATGATCGACCTGCGACGCGTACGTTCCACCTCGGCGCCGGGCTTCTCGCAGGTCACGGTGGAATTCACCTGGGGGATCGATGCCCTGCAGGCACGCCAGCAGGTCGCCGCCCGGTTGGCGGGCCTGCGGCTGCCGGCCGGGGTGCGGCCGGCACTGGAGAACGTCGGCACCTCGCTGGCCATGGTCTCCACCTACACCCTGTACGGCGGCGATCCGGTGGCGCTGCGCGGCTGGGCCCGCTACGAACTGGCGCCCCGGCTGGCCGCCCTGCCCGGGGTCGCCCGCGTCCAGGTCATGGGGGGCGGCCGGGCCGCCTGGCGCATCGACGTCGACCCCCGTGCCCTGCTGCAACATGGGGTGACCCTCGACGACATCGCCCGGGCGGTGCGTCGCAGCAACGTGCTGGACACCGGGGGCTTCATCGAACGCCCTGGCCGGGACCTGCTGGTCCGGACCGACGGCCGCCTGCACCGACCGGAGGACCTGCGCCAGGTACGGGTCGGCCAGGGGCCGGACGGCCGCCCGGTGCGGCTCGGGGAGGTCGCGGCGGTCCACGCCGGCATCCTGCCGCAGCGCTACCTGACCACCCGCAACCGGCTGCCGGCGGTAGCCTTCACCATCCAGAAACAGCCCGGCGCCAGCACGCTCGCCGTCTCCCACGCGGTCGATACCGCCCTGGCGGCCATGAAGCTGCCACCCCAGGCCCGACTGCAGAAGTTCTACGACCAGGCGGAGATCATCGGCCTGGCCTATCGCAACATGCGCAATGAGCTGCTGAGCGGCGCCCTGCTCGCGGTCCTCGCCCTGTTCCTGGTCCTGGGCCGCAACCGCGCCTCGCTGGTCATCGCCCTCAGCCTGCCCCTTACCGCACTGGCCACCTTCTGGCTGATGGGCCAACTGGACATGGGCCTCAACCTCATGACCCTGGGCGCCCTCACGGTGGCCATCGGCATGGTGGCCGACGACGCCATCGTGGTGCTGGAGAACATCGACCGGCACCGGCGCGAGGGCAACGCCCCCATGGCGGCCGCGCGTAGCGGTACCCGGGAGATCCTCGGCGCCGACGTCACCGGCACCCTGGCGGTGCTGGCCGCCTTCGCCCCCCTGGTCCTGCTGGGCGGGCTGGCCGGCCGCCTGCTGCATCCCTTCGGCATCACCTTCAGCCTGTTGCTCGGCTTCTCCCTGATCCTGTCGCTCACCCTGATCCCACTGGCCAGCGCCCACTGGATGGGGTCCGGTCCGGCCCGTCCGCACGGGGGCCCGGGTGCCTGGCTGACCGACCGCTTTCGCCGCTTCAATCTCCACCTGCTCGACCGCCTGCTGCGCCATCCCGGCCGCAGCCTGGTGCTGGCCCTGGTCCTGCTCGCGACCAGCCTGGCCCTGTTGGCCTTCAACCCCGCGCGGATGCTGCCCCTGCTGGACGAGGACAGCCTGCTGCTCAGCTATGGCCTGGCGCCCGGCACCTCGCTCACCGAGGGCAACCGCGCCGGAGATGCCCTGGAGCAGCGGGTGCTGGCGGTGCCGGGCGTGGCCGCGGTCTACCGGCGCACCGGCTCACCGGAGGATTCCTTCTACATCGAGGGTCCCGCCGAAGGGGAACTGATGGTGCGCCTGGACCGGCGCGGCAGCGCCGATCCGCTGTCCGTCAAGGCGCGGCTGGAACGGCTGCTGGCCGCCACCCCCGGCATCGTGGGACGGGTCAACGAACCGACCACGGAAAAGCTCGACGAATCCTTCTCCGGCCTGCCGGCCCTGTTTGGCATCACCCTGGTCGGGCGTAATCTCGACCGGCTCTATGCCGCGGCCCGGCAGGTCGAGCGCACCGCCCGCCGCACCCCCGGACTGGCCACCGTGGTCAACAACACCAAGGTGCCGGTGGACCAGGTCGATGTCCGGCTGGACCGGTCGGCCCTGGCCCGCTTCGGTATCGACGCCCGCACCGCCGCCACCACCCTGCGCCGGGCGATGCAGGGTGACACCCTGACCGAGGTGCTCATCGATCAACGTCCGGTGCCGGTATTCCTGCGGTTCGCACCCGCCTGGCGCCGCCGCCTGGCCGACCTGCGCCGGCTGCGCATACCCGCGGCAGATGGCCGCCAGGTCCCTCTGTCCCGCCTCGCCGACATCGGCATCCACTCCGGCTTCCCCCTGATCCAGCACCAGCGCGGCATCCGTTCCCTCACCCTGACGGCCGAGATCGAGGGCAATCCCCTGACGGTGCTCCGCCGCCTGACTGCCGCGCTGCAGCGGCTGCCGCTGCCGGCCGGCATCCAGTGGCGTTACAGTGGCGAGTACGGCGTCCTGCTGCACACCGGCCGCCAGCTGGCCTGGATCCTCCTGGCCGCAGCGGTCCTGGTCTACGGGCTGATCGCCATCCAGCTCGGCAACCTGCTGGACCCGGCCGTGGTGCTGGCCAAGCTGCCGCTGGACTTCGCCGGGGCGGCGCTGGCCCTGTTCCTCACCCGCCAGCCGCTGGATCTCACCGTGGCCATCGGCTTCATCACCCTGGTCGGTGTCGCCACCAACAATGGCATCATGCTGCTGACCTTCACCCGCCACTTCCGCGCCCGGGGCCTGGATGCCGTGGCTGCCGTGCAACGGGCCGTGGCCCTGCGCAGCCGACCCATGCTGCTCACCCACCTGACCACCCTGCTGGCCCTGGTCCCGGCTGCCCTGGGCCTGGGCCACGGCCCCCAGTTGCTGCAACCCCTCGGCATCATGCTGTTCGGTGGACTGACGGCCGGTACCCTGTTCACCCTGAACCTGCTGCCGGTGCTCTACGTGGTGACCGAACGCTGGCGCAAGCCGCCTGGACCAGGGCGCCAACGTGATGATGGATTCCCGCGGGCGCGGGAATGACGGGGCGCTCCTCACCCCTCACGCCTCACCCCTCACCTGCATTCCGTATGCTTCCGTGTGGGTCCGTGGCTCATACCGATGCGCACGGCGCTCCGCGCCTTTGCGCATCCTACCCCTCACCATCCAGATCCCGGATGATGGGACAACCACCCTCGCTGCCATGGCAGAGATTCACCAGCAGCGTCAACTCGTCACGCAGGCTGGCCAGGGCCGTCAGGCTGGCTTCCACCTCCGCCAACTTCCGCCGCGTCAACTCGCGCACCTCGTCCCGCGCATGCTGCGGATCCTCCCGCATCTCCAGCAGGCGGCCGATCTCGTCCAGGGAAAAGTGCATCGCCTTGGCGCGCTGGATGAAACGCAGCCGCGACAACTCCGCCTCACCATAGAGGCGAACCCCCGATTGGGCCCGGTTGACCGGCCGCAACAAACCGATCCGCTCATAGTAGCGCAGCGTGTCCACGCTGAAACCGGTCCGCCGCGCCACCTCGCCGATGCGGTAGAGCCGCTGCCCCGACCGCGAACCGCTTGCCGTGGAACTCATGTCCCCCGCTCCCGGGTACCCGCGCCAGCCCCCGGCAGGCGGGCCTGCAACGCCAGGCGCAGGGAAGCCACCGCCGGCACGCCGGTGAACACCAGCTCGTCACCGATGACGATGGCCGGGGTCGCCAGGATCCCCAGGCCCACGGCACGGTCCAGTTCTGCCACCACGTCCACCCGACGCCAGGACACGGCAGCGGCCAGCGCCGGATCGGCCAGTGCGCGCTCCAGCACGGCGATCGCCTGGCCACAGGTGGCACAGCCAGGCACGGTGAAAAGTTCGACCTGCAGGTTCATGGGGATTTCCGGCAGTCGCGGGTTGTCACCAGCATACGCCATCCCGTAGCCGCCGGGAAAACCGCCACCGTCCGGGTCAGAAGTTGAAACGCACACTCAGGCAGGCCCGGTACGGGTCGGTCAGGGCGCGGCCCTGCCCGCCCCCCTCATCTCAGAAACCCAGCCAGATGCGCAGCGGCAGCGCCAGGTAGGCGGCAAAGAAGCCGATGCCCCAGAGGATCACCGAGAACCCGTAGATACGCCGGTTCCAACGCCGGGCCCGGTTGCAGAGTGCCGCCAGTTCCGGGTCCGTCGGGCAGTGGCCGTTGCGGCGATAGAGAAAGGCGCCGGACAGGATCAGCATCAGGCCCGAGAAGGCGAACACCCAGGCCTTGTGCTTGCTGAGCAGTATGAGCAGGGGAAAGGCGCTGGTGAGGGACGCCACGGCCGCTCCCAGGCCGAGGCTGACGAGGACGATGGGCAGGGCGCAACAGACCAGGGTACCGGTGGTGGCGAACAGGGTCAGCCAGGTCAGACCCGCCTGGCGATCGGGCCGCAACGCGCCGTTCATTCCGGTTGCGCCTTCATGCTGCGGAAGGTGAAACCGGCCTCCTGGAACAGGCGGATCATCTGAGGCTTGCGCAGCTCGACGCCCTCGGCCACGTCCACCTGGACCAGCCCCTTGTTCAGATCCACGTCGATCCGTTGCACACCGTCGATCTGCTTCAGCTTCTTTTCGATGCCGTAGGCACAATAGGGGCAGGCCAGACCATCGACCCGCATGATGTAATGGGTACCCGCGGCGCTGGCCGCCAGGGTCCATGCCGACAACAGGACTGTCGCAACGAGACGTTTCATTTCCTCACCTCCTGATTACGGGTGTCGTTTGCCATCGCCCCCTGTGTCCGCCCTCGTAATCCGGATGCCGGCGGCCCGGGGTCGGTAGCGAGGATTCCAGCTTACGAGCTGGAGCCGGCTCCAGGTCAAGCCCGATCCCAGCCGGCCCCGGGACCTGAAATCAGGTGTCTCCTAATATACTGATTCACAGGCATTCCCTTGCGTTTTACCCTTGAATATGCCGCCCAACAGGGTAGGATGGAGACATGGACGACGACACCACCGACCGCATCAAGGACCGGGAGATCGCCTTCCGCGGCCCGCACGACGAACCGCGGCAGGCGGCGACGGCCGCGCGCATCCTCGCCAACGTGGACGGGGTGCTGCGGACGGAGGCGGTCCATCCGCACCTGCTGCGGGTGCGCTACGACATCACCTGCATCACCTTGCAGGTGATCGAGGAATTCCTGTCCGAGCTGGGTTTCCACCTGGACAACAGCCTGATGAGCAAACTCAAGCGTGCCCTCTTCTACTATGCCGAGGAGGCCCAGCAGGCCAGCCTGGGCTGCAAGCGCGGTCGCGGCAACTGCACCCAGGCGGTGTTCATCCAGCGCTACCAGCAACTGAAACACGGCTGCCGCGACGACCGGCCGGACTACTGGCGCCGCTACCTCTGACCGCGGCCCCGTGGTCGACCCCCTGCACCCCACCATGGACGACGACCAGCTCCTGCGCTACAGCCGCCAGATCATGCTGCCGGCATTCGGTTTCGAGGCCCAGCAGAAGCTGCTGGACAGCCGGGTGCTGGTGGTGGGGGCCGGCGGCCTGGGCTCACCGGCGGCGCTCTATCTGGCCGCGGCCGGGGTGGGCGAGCTGGTCATCGCCGATGATGACCGGGTCGACCTGAGCAACCTGCAGCGCCAGATCCTGCATGGCCAGGCCGACCTGGGCCGACCCAAGGTGGCCTCGGCCCGCGACAGCCTGCAACGGCTCGATCCGGACCTCCGGGTACGGGCCCTGGACCAGCGGCTGGAGGGCGAGGCCCTGCACGAGACCGTCGCCGGCGTCGACCTGGTGGTGGATGCCAGTGACAACTTCACCACCCGCTTCAGCCTCAACGCCGCCTGCGTGGCGACCGGGGTGCCCCTGGTGTCCGGCGCCGCCATCCGCACCGAGGGCCAGCTCAGCGTCTTCCTGCCGGGCGTGGCGGGCAGCCCCTGTTATCGCTGCCTGTACCGGGAACTGCCGGACGAGGAGGTCACCTGCGCCGAGAACGGGGTGCTGGCCCCGGTGGTGGGCATCATCGGCAGCCTCCAGGCCATGGAGGCCATCAAGGTGCTCACCGGCTTCGGTGAACCCCTGTGCGGACGACTGCTGATCCTGGATGCCGCCACCCTGGAATGGCGCAGCCTGCGTTTCCGCCCCGACCCGGCCTGCCCGGTCTGTGGCGCTTCGGGGTGACGCCGGAGCCCCCCGGCCGTTAGAATAGGGCACCATGCCGGCCACCCCAGCACGGATCCCTCGCACCATCGCCACCCGCATTCTCACCCAGGCGCAGCGCAACCCCGAGACCGAGGTCTGCGGCCTGGTGGGCGCCTGCGCGGGTATACCCTGCCAGGTCTACCCCGTGGCCAATGCCGCCGGCGAACCGGCACGCTTCTTCCGCATGGACCCGGCGGGCCAGATCGATGCCATGCGCCGGTTGCGCGAGGCGGGACAGACACTCTACGCCATCTACCACTCCCACCCCCATGCCCCGGCCGAACCCTCGGCCGAGGACCTGCGCCAGGCGGCCTATCCGGAGGCGCTGTATCTCATCGTATCCCTCAACACCAAGGGCGTGCTGGAGATGCGCGGGTTCCGCCTCGCAGGCGATGCCATGGTTCCGGTGGAACTGGTGGTCGGGGACGATTAGTCCTTTGATGCGCACGGCCATCGATGCGCACGGCGCGTACCACGCCTTTGCGCATCCTACACCTCACCCCTCACGCCTCACCCCTCACCCGTAGGTTGGGCAAAGCGAGCGCAGCGAGCGTGCCCAACAAAGAAGGTACCGTCGACGGCGACGGTGGTAGCCGATGCGCACGGCGCGTTCCGCGCCTTTGCGCATCCTACACCTCACCCCTCACGTCTCACCCCTCACCCGTAGGTTGGGCAAAGCGAGCGCAGCGAGCGTGCCCAACAACGGGGAGCCGCCTGTGCGGGAATGACGGGTGCGCTCAATGTCGTGTGGGCGGCACCTGGGGCTGGTCGGCGGCGGCGAACAGCCCCTCCACGTCCACCCGGTCGAAGCGGTAGACCTGGTTGCAGAACTCGCAGGTCACCTCCACCTGGCCCTCGGTCTCCAGGATGTCGCGCACCTCGTCGTAACCCAGCCCGCGCAGCACCCGTTCGATGCGGTCACGGGAACAGCTGCACCGGAAACCGAAGGGCTCCGGCTCGAACAGGCGCACGTCCTCCTCGTGGAACAACCGGTGCAGGATCTCGCGCTGGGGCAAGGCCAGCAACTCCTCGTCAGTCAGCGTCGTCCCCAGGTGCACCGTACGGCGCCAGACATCCTCGTCGGCGGTCTCCGACGGCAGGGACTGCAACAGCATGCCCGCCGCCCGCGCCTCGTCCGCCACCAGCCAGAGCCGGGTCTCCAGCTGTTCCGACTGCCGGAAATAGGTCTCCAGCGCCTCGGCCAGAGTGGCCTCGCCGGCCAGACCGACGATGCCCTGGTAACTGTCCCGGTCCGGCCCCGAATCCAGGGTCATGGCCAGGCGCGCCTCCCCCACCAGCGCGGACAGGGGGGCGTCCGCGGGCACCGGATCCCGCCATTGGGCCATGCCCCGCAGGGTGCGGCCGCCGGTCACCTGCACCACCAGCAGGTTGACCGGCCCGCTGCCCTGGATCTGCAGGGTCAGACCCTCCTCCACCTTGACGGTCGCGATCAGCAGCGCCGCCGCGGCCATGGCCTGGCCCAGCAACGCCCGCACCGGCGCCGGATAGGGATGGCGCTCCACCACGGCGCGCCAGCTGGCGTCCAGGTGCACCAGTTCGCCGCGCACATGGGTATGCTCGAACAGGAAACGGACCAGCACGTCCCGGTCGCGGACGGGGGTCTTCATGCCCGCGCGTTCAGTCGCCGGCCAGCAGCTGCTTCAGGGCGGCATTGACCTGGGCCGGGTTGGCCTTGCCGCGGGAGGCCTTCATCACCTGGCCGACGAAGAAGCCGAACAGCTTCTCCTGGCCGGCGCGGTACTGTTCCACCTGCTTGGGGTTGGCCTCCATCACCTCGCGGATCATGGCCTCGATGGCGGCCGGATCGGTGATCTGGCGCAGGCCCCGCTGGTCGATGATCTGGTCCGCGTCGCCCTCCCCTGCCCACATGGCCTCGAACACCTGCTTGGCGATCTTGCCGGAGATGGTGTTGTCCTCGATCCTTCGCAACAGGCCACCCAGCGCCTCGGCGGTCACCGGCGACGCCCCGATCTCCAGGCCGGCCTTGTTGAGGGCGCCGGACAGCTCGCCCATCACCCAGTTGGCCGCCAGCTTGGCCGTGCCACCGCAGGCCGCCACCACCGCCTCGTAGTAGTCGGCCAGCTCGCGGGTGGCGGTCAGCACCCCGGCGTCGTAGGGCGACAGGCCGTAGTCGTCGACGAAGCGCGCCTTCTTGGCATCGGGCAGCTCGGGCAGGGTCTGACCCACCTCCTCGATCCAGGCATCGTCCAGCACCAGGGGCAGCAGATCCGGCTCCGGGAAATAGCGGTAGTCGTTGGCCTCCTCCTTGGTGCGCATGGAACGTGTCTCGTCCCGGGCCGAATCGTACAGCCGGGTCTCCTGTACCACGGCGCCACCGGATTCGAGGATGTCGATCTGGCGCTCGATCTCGTAGTTGATGGCCCGCTCCACGAAGCGGAAGGAGTTGACGTTCTTGATCTCGGTGCGGGTGCCGAAGCGGTGTTCGCCGCGGCGGCGGACCGAGACGTTGGCATCGCAGCGGAACGAGCCCTCCTGCATGTTGCCGTCACAGATCTCCAGGTAGCGAACCAGGGCGTGCAGCTTTTTCATGTAGGCCACCGCCTCCCGCGCCGAGCGCAGGTCCGGCTCGGAGACGATCTCCAGCAACGGGGTCCCGGCCCGGTTCAGGTCGATGCCGGTCATGTCCTCGAAGGCATCGTGCAGCGACTTGCCGGCATCCTCTTCCAGGTGGGCGCGGGTGATGCCGATGCGCTTGGTCTCGCCCTCGTCCAGCTCGATGTCCAGCCAGCCGTCGTAGACGATGGGCAGCTCGTACTGGCTGATCTGGTAGCCCTTGGGCAGATCGGGATAGAAGTAGTTCTTGCGCGCGAAGACCGAGCGGCGGGCGATGTTGGAATGGGTGGCCAGCCCGAACTTCACCGCCATGCGCACCGCCTCGGCGTTGAGCACCGGCAGCACTCCAGGCAGGCCGAGATCCACGGCGCAGGCCTGGGTGTTGGGCGGCGCCCCGTAGGCGGTGGAGGCCGCCGAGAAGATCTTGCTCCTGGTGGCCAGCTGGGCATGGATCTCCAGCCCGATGACTGCTTCCCATTCCATCTCGTGAGTCACTCCGTTGCGGCTATGGGGACGTCGGCCCCGTCACGCGAACCCCTCCGGCGTCCGCCGGTGCCAGTCGGTGGCCTGCTGGTAGCGGTGGGCGACGTTGAGCAACCGCGCCTCGTCGAAATAGTTGCCGATCAGCTGCACCCCCGCCGGCAGGCCGTCGATGAAGCCCGCAGGCACCGACATCCCGGGCAGCCCGGCCAGGTTGACGCCGATGGTGTAGATGTCGGACAGGTACATGGTCACCGGGTCGTCCACCTTCTCCCCCAGGCGGAAGGCCGGGGTCGGCGAGGTGGGTCCGAGCACCAGGTCGACCGACTCGAAGGCACGGCGAAAGTCCTCCACGATGAGCTGGCGCACCTGCTGGGCCTTGAGATAGTAGGCATCGTAGTAGCCGGCCGACAGGGCATAGGTGCCGATCATGATGCGGCGCTTGACCTCGGCCCCGAACCCCTCACCGCGCGAGCGCTTGTACAGGTCCTCCAGGTCCACCGGGTCCTGGCAGCGGTAACCGAAGCGCACACCGTCGTAACGGGACAGGTTGGAGGAACACTCCGCCGGGGCCACGATGTAGTAGGTGGGCACCGAGAGTTCCATGTTGGGCAGGCTGATCTCCACCCGCTGCGCGCCCAGCCCCTCGAGTACCCCGACCGCGGCCTCCACCACCCCGGCCATGCGGGGATCCAGCCCCTCGCCGAAGTATTCCCGCGGCAGGCCCACCCGCAGGCCCTCCAGCGGCCGCGCCAGCGCCGCCAGGTAGTCGTCCACCGGCCGCTCGGCCGAGGTCGAATCCCGTGGATCGAAGCCGGCCATGGCCTGCAGCAGCAGGGCGCAGTCCTCGGCGCTGCGGGCCATGGCGCCGCCCTGGTCCAGGCTGGAGGCGAAGGCGATCATGCCCCAGCGCGACACCCGGCCATAGGTGGGCTTGATGCCGGTGATGCCGCACAGCGCCGCCGGCTGGCGGATGGAACCGCCGGTGTCGGTGCCGGTGGCCAGGGGCGCCAGCCCGGCCGCCACCGCCGCCGCCGAGCCGCCGGAGGACCCCCCCGGCACCCGGTCGGTGTCCCAGGGGTTGCGCACCGGGCCGTAGTAGCTGGTCTCGTTGGACGAGCCCATGGCGAATTCGTCCATGTTGGTCTTGCCCAGCATGACCGCGCCGGCCGCCCGCAGGCGCTCGGTCACGGTGGCGTCGTAGGGGGCGATGAAATCGTCCAGCATGCGCGAGCCGCAGCTGGTGCGCACCCCGTCGGTGCAGAAGATGTCCTTGTGCGCATAGGGAATGCCGGTCAGCGGACCGCCCTCGCCCGCGGCCAGGCGGCGGTCGGCCGCGGCCGCCTCGGCCAGGGCCTGGTCGGCGGTGACGGTGATGAAGCTGTTCAGGCGCTCGTCCAGGCGCCCGATGCGGTCGAGGAAGTGCCGCGTCAGCTCCTGGCTGGTGAAATCGCCCTTGCGGAGGCCGGCGGCGAGTTCGGCTGCGCTCAGATCGTGCATGGGATGGTCCTGCCGTTGCTGCTGGATGGACGGGTCGGGGACGTCTTCATTCGATGACCTTCGGCACCAGGTAGAGCCCCTGCTCCACCCGCGGCGCGATGGCCTGGAACCGCTCCCGCTGGTCGGTCTCCGTCACCTCGTCCGGCCGCAGCCGCTGGGCCATGTCCAGCGGGTGCGCCAGCGGCGTGACCCCCTCGGTGTCCGCCGCCTCCAGCCGTTCCACGAAGGCGAGGATGGAAGAGAGGTCCTGTGCGTAGCGCGGCACGTCCTCCGGCGCGATGCGCAGCCGCGCCAGGTGGGCGATGCCTTCCACGTCCGATGGTTTCAATCCCATGATCTCAGGCTCCCGCCGCCCCCGGCCGCCGGCCGCTGCCCGCGACCCGGGGACGCGCAAACGATGACCGGGCCACGGGGCCCGGACCGAAGGCGCAAAATTAGCACAGTTGTCGCCTTGCCCAAAGCCCCCGGGGGTTGTTACAGTAGCCGGCACCAAATGGGAGACGGACCTGTCCATGCTGGGCTTCAAACGCTTTCTCGGCCTCTTTTCCAACGATCTCTCCATCGACCTCGGCACGGCCAACACCCTGATCTACGCCAGGGGCCAGGGGATCGTCCTCAATGAACCCTCGGTGGTGGCCATCCGCCAGGACCGCGGCTCGGGCGCGCCCAAGAGCATCCTGGCGGTGGGGGTCGACGCCAAGCGCATGCTCGGCCGCACGCCCGGCAACATCAAGGCCATCCGGCCGCTGAAGGACGGCGTCATCGCCGACTTCACGGTGACCGAGAAGATGCTGCAGCGCTTCATCCACAAGGTGCACGAGGGCCGCTTCCTGCGCCCCAGCCCGCGGGTGCTCATCTGTGTCCCCTGCGGCTCCACCCAGGTGGAGCGCCGCGCCATCAAGGAATCCGCCGCCGGGGCGGGCGCGCGCGAGGTCTATCTCATCGAGGAACCCATGGCGGCCGCCATCGGCGCCGGCATGCCGGTGGACGAGGCCCGCGGCTCCATGGTGCTGGACATCGGCGGTGGCACCTCCGAGGTCGCAGTCATCTCATTGAACGGCATCGTCTATTCGGCCTCGGTGCGGATCGGCGGCGACCGCTTCGACGATGCCATCGTCAACTACGTGCGGCGCAACTACGGCACCCTCATCGGCGAGGCCACGGCGGAACAGATCAAGCACGACATCGGCTCCGCCTACCCCGGCAACGAGGTGCTGGAGATGGAGGTCAAGGGCCGCAACCTGGCCCAGGGCGTGCCGCGCAGTTTCACCCTCAACAGCAACGAGATCCTGGAGGCCCTGCAGGAGCCGCTGTCGGGCATCGTGGGGGCGGTCAAGACCGCCCTGGAGCAGACCCCGCCGGAGCTGGGCGCCGACGTGGCCGAGCGGGGCATCGTCATCACCGGCGGCGGCGCCCTGCTCAAGGACCTGGACCGGCTGCTCATGGAGGAGACCGGCCTGCCCGTCATCATCGCCGAGGATCCGCTCACCTGCGTGGCGCGCGGCGGCGGCCGCGCCCTGGAGATGATGGACGAGCGCGGCATGGACGTGTTCGCCGTCGACTGACCCGCCACCCCGGCGGGTGCCGGGGGACGCCCCGCGCGCCGGCCCGCCCCCGAACGACCTGATGCCGGAGGAGCCGCCATCAAGCTGCTCTTCACACAAGGACCCTCACTCACCGCCCGCCTGGGCGGTCTGGTGCTGCTGTCGCTGGTGCTGATGACCCTGGATCACCGCTGGCACCAGCTGGAGGCGGTGCGCGCCACCCTGTCGGTGGTGGTCTATCCCCTGCGCTTCCTGGTCAACCTGCCGGTGACCACCGGCGAATGGTTCCGCGAGTCCCTGGCCACCCGCCACCGGCTGGAGGAGGAGAACGCCCGCCTGCGCACCCAGCACCTGGTCTACCAGGCCCAGCTGCAGAAGCTGGACGCCCTGCGCCAGGAGAACGCCCGCCTGCGCCACCTGCTGCAGTCCTCCTTCAAGGTCGGGGAGCGGGTACTGATCGCCGAGCTGCTGGCGGTGGACCTGGACCCCTACCGCCACGAGATCCTGGTCAACAAGGGCAGCCGGGCCGGGGTGTTCGAGGGCCAGCCCCTGGTGGATGCCCATGGCATCATGGGCCAGGTCATCCACGTCACCCCGTTCACCGCCACCGCCATGCTGATCACCGACCCGGCCCACGCCATCCCGGTGCAGGACAACCGCACCGGGGTCCGCACCATCGCCCTGGGTACCGGCCATCTCAACCTGCTGCGCCTGCCCAACCTGCCCAACAACACCGACGTCGCGCCCGGCGACCTGTTCGTCACCTCGGGGCTGGGCGGGCGCTTTCCGCCCGGCTACCCGGTGGCCGTGGTGACCCAGGTGGCGCGGGACCCGGGCCAGAGCTTCGCCCGCATCACGGCCCGGCCCCTGGCGCACCTGGACCGCAGCCGCGAGGTGCTGCTGGTCTGGCCGCGCACCCCGGGGGCCGAGAGCACGCCGCCGGCGGCCACCCCGGCGCCCGCCGCGAAGGGGGCGGCCCACCCATGAGCGCGGTCATGCGCCCCCACGGCGGCATGCTGATCAGCATCAGTTTCCTGGTCGCGCTGGTGCTGCTCATCCTGCCGCTGCCGCCGGCCTGGCGCATCTACCGGCCGGACTGGGTGCTGCTGGCGCTCATCTACTGGAACCTGGCCCTGCCCCACCGGGTCGGGGTGGGCATCGGCTGGACCAGCGGCCTGCTGGAGGACGTGCTGACCGGCACCGTGCTGGGCCAGCACGCCCTGGCCAACGCCGTGGTGGCCTACCTCACCCTCAAGCTGCACCTGCGGGTGCGGCGCTACCCGCGCTGGCAGCAGACCCTGACGGTGCTGGTGCTGCTGACCCTGGCCCAGCTGCTGTCGCTCTGGATCAACGGCATCATGGGCCTGCCGGTCCATGCCTGGAGCTACTGGACCCCGGCCCTGACCGGTGCCCTGCTGTGGCCGCCGGTCTACCGGCTGCTGCGGGGCCTGCGCCGCCACTACCGCATCGGCTGAGCCCCCGCCTGCCGCATGGCCCGTCCCATCACCATCAAGGATCCGTTGCTGGAGCGGCGCATGTTCATCCGCCGCACGGTGGCGGCCCTGGCCGGCAGCCTGCTGCTCACCCTGGCCCTGATCGCGCGCCTGGTCTACCTGCAGGTGGTCTCCTACGACCACTACCGCACCCTGTCCGAGAACAACCGCATCAAGATCCAGCCGGTCCCGCCCACCCGCGGCCTCATCTACGACCGCCACGGCGTGCTGCTGGCCGAGAACCTGCCCTCGTACCGCCTGGAGCTGATTCCGGAACAGGTCGGCGAGGCCAACATGGAACGAACCCTGGATGCCCTGGGCCGGATCATCAACATCCGGCCGGTGGACCGGGAGCGGTTCCAGAAGCTGCGCCGGCGCATGCACCGCTTCGAGAGCATCCCCCTGCGCTTCCACCTCAGCCCCGAGGAGGTGGCCCGCTTCGCTGTCAACCGCTACCGCTTTCCCGGCGTGGAGGTCCACGCGGGCCTCAGCCGCCACTATCCCTATGGCCGCCTCACCGCCCACGTGGTGGGCTACGTGGGGCGCATGAACGAGCAGGACCTGAAACGGCTGGATCCGCGCAACTACCGCGGCACGACCCACACCGGGCGGGTGGGCATCGAGCGCGCCTACGAACCCCTGCTGCACGGCACCGTGGGCTACGAGCAGGTGGAAACCAACGCCGAGGGTCGCACCCTGCGGGTGCTGAAGCGGCAGGACCCGGTCCCGGGCAGCAACCTCTACCTGAGCCTGGACCTGCGCCTGCAGCGCGCGGCCATGGCCGCCTTCGGCCATTACGCCGGGGCGGCGGTGGCACTGGATCCCCGCACCGGCCAGGTGCTGGCCATGGTCAGCGTGCCGACCTACGACCCCAACCTGTTCGTCAACGGCATCGACCGCAAGCGCTACCAGGCCCTGAACACGGACCCGGAGCGCCCGCTGTTCAACCGTGCCCTGCGCGGCCAGTACCCGCCGGGTTCCACCCTCAAGCCCTTCGTCGGCCTGGCCGGGCTGGAACTCGGCTTCACCACCCGCGACAGCCGCACCTTCTGTCCCGGCTACTACATGCTCAAGGGCGGCAAACGCAAGTACCGCGACTGGAAGCGCACCGGCCACGGCTTCATGGACATCACCCATGCCATCACCCAGTCCTGTGATGTCTACTTCTACGACCTGGCCCACTCCCTCGGCATCGACCGGCTGCACGATTTCCTGGCCCACTTCGGCTTCGGCCGCCGCAGCGGCATCGACCTGATGGGGGAACGGGCCGGCAACCTGCCCTCCTCGGCCTGGAAGCGGCGGGCCTACCACCAGGCCTGGTACCCCGGCGAGACCCTCATCGCCGGCATCGGCCAGGGCTACGATCTGGCCACCCCCATCCAGCTGGCGGTGGCGGTGGCGACCCTGGCCAGCTACGGCCAGCGCCATACGCCGCGCCTGGCCCGGGCCCTGGCCCTGCCCGGCGACGTCCGGCCACGGCCGCTGCCGCCGACCCCGGTGCAGCAGGTGCCGGTGATCGACCGGCGCCACTGGTCCACCGTGATCCATGCCATGGGCCAGGTGGTGGCCAACCCCCATGGCACCGCCCGCCGCATCCGCACCCGGGCCTACAGCATCGGCGGCAAGACCGGCACCGCCCAGGTGTTCGGCCTCAAGGAGAACGAGAAATACAATGCCAGCAAGCTGGCGGAGAAGCTGCGCGACCACGCCCTGTTCGTGGCCTTCGCCCCGGTGGACCACCCCCGCATCGCGGTGGCTGTGGTGGTGGAACACGGCGGCTCGGGCGGGGCGGTGGCGGCCCCCATCGCCCGCCGCATCATGGACGCCTATTTCGGAGTGGACAGCGATCATGGACAGCCTTAACCCCGGCTCCGGCACCCGCCGCACCCTGATGCAGCGGCTGCACCTGGACACCATGCTGCTGGTGGGCGTGCTCGCCTGCGCCGCCCTGGGCCTGGTCGTCCTCTACAGTGCCGCGGACCAGAACCAGGCGGTGCTGCTGCGCCAGCTGCTGCGCCTGGGGATCGCCCTGGGCACCCTGTTCCTGGTGGCCCAGATCCCGCCCCAGTTCCTGTTCCGCTGGACCCCCTGGCTCTACGGCCTGGGTATCCTGCTGCTGGTGGCGGTGCTGGTGACCGGCCACGTGGGCAAGGGGGCGCAGCGCTGGCTCGACCTGGGCATCCTGCGCTTCCAGCCCTCGGAGATGATGAAGCTCATCGTGCCCATGATGGTGGCCTGGTACCTGGCGGACCGCCGCCTGCCACCGCGGCCGCTGGAGATCCTCGTCAGCGTGTTCATCCTGGCCCTGCCCACCGTGCTCATCGCCCGCCAGCCGGATCTGGGCACTGCCTTGCTGATCGGCAGCGCCGGCTTCTTCGTGCTCTACCTGGCCGGCCTGAGCTGGCGGCTGCTGGCCGGCCTGCTGGGCCTGGCGGCGGCCTCGACCCCCATCCTCTGGCATTTCATGCACGACTACCAGCGCCAGCGGGTGCTCACCTTCCTCGACCCGCAGCAGGACCCCATGGGGGCCGGCTATCACATCATCCAGTCCACCATCGCCATCGGCTCCGGCGGGCTCTACGGCAAGGGCTGGCTCAACGGCACCCAGTCGCACCTGGAGTTCCTGCCGGAGCGTTCCACCGACTTCATCTTCGCGGTGCTGGGCGAGGAGTTCGGACTCATGGGCATCCTGGTCCTGCTGTTCCTCTACGGCTTCGTCCTCACCCGCTGCCTGTACATCGCCACCCGCGCCCAGGACAGCTTCACTCGGCTGCTGGCCGGCTCCCTGGGCCTGACCTTCTTCGTCTACATCATCGTCAACACCGGCATGGTCAGCGGCCTGCTGCCGGTGGTGGGCCTGCCGCTGCCCCTGATCAGCTACGGCGGCACCTCCATGGTGACCCTGATGGCGGCTTTCGGTATGCTGATGTCCATTCACACCCACCGCAAGCTGCTGCCTCACTGAGAATCCCATGCCCAAGCCTCGTTCCCCCAGGTTGTCGTTGCTGCTGCTGGTGGCGCTGGTCCCGGCCTGCCTGCCCTTCCGCGCCACCGGCGGCGACTTCGACGGCAACCCGGAGGTGGCACGGTTCATCGACCGGGTGGCGCAGCGCCACCACATGCGCCGGACGCGGCTGGCGGCGCTGTTGCACCATGCCCACCGCCTGGACAAGGTGCTGGCGGCCATCGCCCGGCCGGCGGAGAAGAAGCCCTGGTACCAGTACCGGCGCATCTTCCTCACCCGGGACCGCATCCAGGGCGGGGCCGCGTTCTGGGATCGGTACCAGGACCTGCTGGCCCGGGCCGCGGACCGTTACGGCGTCGATCCGGCGGTGGTGGTGGCCATCATCGGGGTCGAGACCCGCTATGGCCGCCATGCCGGCCGCTTCCACGTGCTGGATGCCCTGGCCACCCTGGCCTTCGACTATCCGCCGCGCCAGCGTTTCTTCCGCAGTGAGCTGGAAGAGTTCCTGGTGCTCGCGGAAGAGGAGAAGATCGACCCGCTCGCGGTACGTGGCTCCTATGCCGGCGCCATGGGCGGAGGCCAGTTCATGCCCTCCAGCTACCGCCGCTTCGCCGTCGACTTCGACGGTGACGGCCGGCGCGATCTCTGGCGCAGCACGGCCGATGTCATCGGCAGCGTGGCCCACTATCTGGGCGAACACGGCTGGCGCCGCGGCGGCCCCATCGCCCTGCCGGCCCGGGTCGGCGGCGCGGATCTCGCCGGCCTGCTGGACAAGGGGCTGCAGCCGACCATCCCGGTGGCGGAACTGGCGCGGCGCGGCATCCGCATCGACGGCCCGGCCCCCGCCGGGGCCCGGGTGACGCTGGTGGCACTGCAGCAGCGCCGGGGCAAGGCCTACTGGGTCGGCTTCCAGAACTTCTACGTCATCACCCGCTACAACCACAGCCCGCTGTACGCCATGGCCGTCTACCAGCTGAGCCGCGCCATCGCCCGGCACCGGGCCGCCCAGCTGGCCCACCGATGAGGGCAACGACGGATGGCGGGGCCGGGCGGGCCCGCGGACGGCGGGCGCGGACCGGGCGACCGGGCTGGCGCCGGGCCTTCTGGTTGTGCCTGGCCGGCCTGCTCACCGGCTGCGGCGGCTGGATCGGTGGCGGCGACGGTCCCCCGCGGCACCCCATCGACCCCTACAGCATCCCCGACGCCGTACCCCACCCGGAACCCCGCAGCCGCCTGGGCAACCCGGCCTCCTACGTGGTCAATGGCCACCGCTACTACGTGCTGGCCTCGGCCCGGGGCTACGTCGAGCGTGGCATCGCCTCCTGGTACGGCACCAAGTTCCACGGCCGGCGCACCTCCAGCGGCGAACCCTACGACATGTACGCCATGACCGCCGCCCACAAGACCCTGCCCCTGCCCACCTATGTGCGGGTGACCAATCTGCGCAACGGCCGCAGCGTGGTGGTCAGGGTCAACGACCGCGGGCCCTTCCATCCCAACCGCATCATCGATCTGTCCTGGGCGGCGGCGGCCAAGCTGGGCATCCTCGGCCATGGCACCGGGCTGGTGGAGGTCAGGGCACTGGACCCGCGCCACCCCGAGCAGCCCCGGGTCCGCAGCGCGGAGCGGCACGGGCCGGGGGTCGTCCCGGTCGCCGCCGGCGGCGCCCGTGCGCCACGCATCTTTCTCCAGCTCGGGGCCTTCGTCGACCGGCACAATGCCGAGCGGCTGCAGCGCCGCCTGCAGCAACGCTGGCCGCGGGTCCACATCGAGGCCGGGATCAGCCGTGGACAGCGCATCTACCGGGTGCGCCTGGGGCCGCTGCGCGACGTGGACGAGGCCGACCGTCTCACCGCCCTGATCCAGGACATGGGCCTGGAGGAACCCCATGTGGTCATCGACTGACCCGTCGCGTTGCATTCGCCCCCGCTGCCGCGGAAAATGGGGCCTCCTCCGAATCGACCATTCACCGCCACACGGAAGTCATCGATGAAGCGCTTCGTCATTGCGTTCAGCCTGCTGTTCAGCCTGTTCCTGCCCCTGGCCGCACCGGCGGCCCGGCCGACCCCGGCGGTCATCGAGAAACCGGTGCCGCGGCCGCCGGCCGTCGCCGCCAGGTCCTACATCCTGATGGACTTCGACAGTGGCCAGGTGCTGGCGGAGAGGGACGCCGACAGCCGCCACGACCCGGCCAGCCTGACCAAGATCATGACCGCCTACGTGGTGTTCCACGAGCTGGCGGGCGGCAACCTCCGGCTGGAGGACGAGGTGACGGTGAGCAAGAAGGCCTGGCGCATGCCCGGCTCGCGCATGTTCATCGAGGTGGGCAAGAAGGTGCCGGTGGAGGCGCTGATCAAGGGCATGCTGGTGGATTCCGGCAACGATGCCACCGTGGCCCTGGCCGAACACATCGCCGGCTCGGAGGACAGCTTCGCCGACTACATGAACCGCTATGCCAAGGCCCTGGGCCTGACCGGATCCCATTTCGTCAACGCCACCGGCCTGCCGGACCCGAACCACTACATCACGGCCCGCGACGCGGCCCGCGTCACCCGGGCCCTCATCCGCGAGTTCCCGGAATACTACAAGTGGTTCGCCATTCGCAAGATGACCTTCAACGGCATCACCCAGCACAACCGCAACCGGCTGCTGTGGCGCGACGAGTCGGTGGACGGGGTCAAGACGGGCCACACCCAGAGCGCTGGCTATTGCCTGGTGGCCTCGGCCCGACGCGACGGCATGCGCCTCATCTCGGTGGTCATGGGCACCCGCAGCGACGAGGCCCGCGCCAGCACCAGCCAGGCCCTGTTGAACTATGGCTTCCGTTTCTTCGAGACCCACCGGCTCTACGCCGGCGGCGCCCGGCTCACCGATGCCCGGGTGTGGAAGGGGGCCCGGGAGCAGATCCCCCTCGGCCTGCAGCAGCCCCTCTACGTCACCATCCCCCGCGGCCGCTACAAGCGGCTCAAGGCGGACATGAAGATCCGCCAGTCCATCATGGCCCCGGTCAAGGCCGGCACGCAGCTGGGCGAGGTGAATGTCCACCTGGACGGCAAGACGCTGGTCAGCGTGCCCCTGGTCGCGCTCAAGGACGACCCGGAGGGCAGCCTGTGGCAGCGCATGGTGGACGAAGTGCTGCTCTACTTCGAGTAGCCCGGCCGTGTCCCTGGCCTACCTGAACGGTGAGTTTCTGCCCCTGGCGGCGGCGCGGGTCCCGGTGCTCGACCGCGGTTTCCTGTTCGGGGACGGGGTGTACGAGGTGATCCCGGCCTACGGCGGGCACCCCTTCCGCCTGGACCACCACCTGGAACGGCTGGCCGGCAGCCTGGCCGGCATCCGCATGCGCCCGCCGCTGACGGCGGCGGAGTGGCAGGCCATCTTCCGCCGCCTGTTGCAGGACCATGCCGGCGAGGACCGTTCCATCTACCTGCAGGTCACGCGCGGCGTGGGGGAACGCCGCGACCACGGCTACGACGATCGCCTGGTGCCCACGGTGTTCGCCATGACCAGCCCCATCCATCCTCCCGATCCCGCGCTGGGCAAGACGGGGGTGCGGGCCATCACCCGCCACGACATCCGCTGGACCCGCTGCGACATCAAGGCCATCACCCTGCTGGCCAACCTGCTGCTGCGCCAGGAGGCGCTGGATGCCGGCGCGGCGGAGGCCATTCTGCTGCGGGACGGCCTGGCCACCGAGGGCGCCGCCAGCAACCTGTTCGTGGTGCGCGAGGGCGTGCTGCTGACACCGCCCAAGGGGCCCCGGCTGCTGCCCGGCATCACGCGCGACCTGGTGCTGGAACTGGCGGTGGCCAACGACCTCCCCTGCCGCGAGGAGGACATCACCGAGTCCGCCCTGCGCCAGGCCGACGAGATCTGGATCACCAGCTCGACCCGCGAGATCCTGCCGGTGACCGAGCTGGATGGCGTGATCGTGGGCGACGGCCGGCCCGGCCCGCTCTACCACCGGCTGCACGGCCTGTACCAGGACTACAAGCGGCGCTGGGTGGCGGCGCAGCCAGCGGCATCCTGAGGCGCGCCCCCCGTCAGTCGTCGCCGCCCACGCCGGCACCACGGGCCTGGGCATCGGCGTGATAGGACGAGCGCACCATGGGCCCGGAGGCGACGTGCCGGAAGCCCAGGGCGCGGCCCCGTTCCCCCAGGTACGTGAACTCCTCCGGGGTCACGAACCGGCTCACGGGCAGGTGATGGCGGCTGGGCTGCAGGTACTGGCCCAGGGTCAGCATCTCCACGCCATGGGCCCGCAGATCCTGCATCACCGCCTCCACCTCCTCCAGCGTCTCCCCCAGGCCCAGCATCAGCCCCGACTTGGTCGGCACCCCGGGGTGGGCCGCGCCGAAGCGCTGCAGCAGCCGCAGCGACCAGGCGTAATCGGCCCCGGGCCGCGCCTGGCGGTACAACCGCGGCACGGTCTCCAGGTTGTGGTTGAACACGTCCGGTGGGGCCTGGGTGAAGATCTCCAGCGCCCGCTCCATGCGCCCGCGGAAGTCGGGCACCAGCACCTCGATGCCGATGCCGGGGTTGTGGCGGCGCACGGCCTGGATGCAGGCCACGTAGTGGGCCGCGCCGCCATCGCGCAGATCGTCCCGGTCCACCGAGGTGATCACCACGTAGCGCAGGCCCATGGCCCGGATGGTCCGGGCCAGGTTGTCCGGTTCGCCGGGATCCAGCGGCTCGGGGCGGCCATGGGCCACGTCGCAGAACGGGCAGCGGCGGGTGCAGATGTCGCCCATGATCAGGAAGGTGGCCGTGCCATGACCGAAGCACTCGCCGATGTTGGGACAGGAGGCCTCCTCGCACACGGTGTGCAGGCGATGCTCGCGCAGCACCTTCTTCAGCCGGCCGATGGCGGGATCCGCCGGCGACCGGGCCCGGATCCAGTGGGGCTTGCGCAGCGGGGCCCGCGGTTCGATGGGGACCGGGATGCGCGCGGTCTTGGCCGCCCCGCGCTGGCGCCTGTGGTCGTCGCTGCCGTTCATCCGGGCATTGTCTCATGCCCCCGCGCTGCAGGCGACAGGCAATGCCGCAGGTGGGCCGCCACCACCGCCCCCGCCTGGCGCAGGGTGACGGAACGGCCCTCGCGGGCCAGGCTGGTCACCTCCAGCCCCGGGTAGCCGCAGGGATCGATGCGGCCGAAGGGGGCCAGGTCCGGGTCCACGTTGAGCGCCAGCCCGTGGTAGCTGCAGCCGCGCCGCACCCGCAGCCCCAGGGCGGCGATCTTGCGTCCCGCCAGGTAGACCCCGGGCGCGCCGGGCCGGCGCTCGCCGGGAAGGTCCCAGTCGGCCAGGGCATCGATCACCGCCTGTTCCAGCAGCCGCACCAGGGCCTTCACCCCCAGCCCCAGCCGCCGCAGGTCCAGCAGGGTGTAGACCACCAGCTGGCCCGGGCCGTGGT
>JALWSQ010000119.1 GCA_026993645.1 Thiohalobacter sp. | reverse complement strand
CCCATCATCGACCTCTACCTGCGCCTGCCCAACGGGCCCCAGATCGTGGCCATGGCGCTGGGGGGCACCGGGCTGATCTTCCTCGGCCTGTCCGGCTATGCGCTGGTGTCGAAGCGGGACTTCAGCTTCCTGGGCGGCTTCCTGACGGTGGGCATCCTGGTGGCCTTCATCGGCAGCCTGGCCGGCCTGTTCCTGCACGTGCCGGCCCTGTACCTGGCGGTGTCGGCCATGTTCGTGCTGCTGATGTCCGGCCTGATCCTGTTCCAGACCAGCCAGATCGTGCGCGGCGGCGAGACCAACTACATCATGGCCACCATCACGCTGTACGTGGCCCTGTACAACCTCTTCCTCAGCCTGCTGCAGCTTCTCGGCGCCTTCAGCGGCGACGACTGAGGCGCGCCCGCCGCCGTCCCGAGGGCCCGCCCCGGCGGGCCCTTGCTTCGTCCGCCTGACCCAGCAGGGCCCGGATCGCATCCTGCACCGGGCCCAGCACCGGCTCCAGCTTGCGCCGCATGACGCTGCCGATGGCGTCGGTGCGGGCGAACACCGGTGCGACCAGGGGTTCCCCCACCGCCGCCAGCAGGAACAGCGCCGGCAGCAGGGACGCGACACCGGGCTCGGCAGCGCGCAAGCGCGCCACCAGCTCCGCCTCGGCGCCCGCGCCGGCCGCCCGGGTCTCGGCCTGGACTCGCAGGGCATCGGGGTCCCGGGGCAGTTCGGGCGGTGCCAGGGGGTGGAAATAGTCGTGGATGCATTCCACCAGGGACACCACCACGTCCTGGTTGCCGGGCCGCTCCAGCGCCCGCCCCAGCACCTCGAGAAAGGCCTGGCCCGGTGCCGACAGCAGCCGGCGGAGCAGGCGCGCCAGGGGCGCGGCCTCCCCCGCCTCCGCCAGCACGGGATCGAGGGTGGCAGCGAGCGGGTGGGGGGCGGCCGGTTCCGGCAGCGCATCCGGCTGGGCCCAGAGGAAGCCGACATAGTAACTCGGCTTGTTGGCGGCCCGGGCCCAGAGCACGTCGCGGGTGGCGGCATCGATCAGGCCGGGCTGGAGCACCAGGCGGATGCTGTCGATCATGGCCTGGGCTTCCTGCTCGAACGGCAGGTAGTCGATGAGATAGGCCGCCAGTTCGCGGCCGATGGCGCTGCGGGCGACCGCCTCCCGGCACAGCATGATGCGGGCGTTGTCGGCCGTGGGCATGGCCCACCAGGCGCGCCGGGCCAGTTCCTCGGTCAGCCCCGGGGCATAGACCACGGCCACCACGGCCTCGGGTTCACCCAGCAGCAGCAGCTTGGCCAGGTGCTCGTCCCGCGCCTGGCCCATGCGGGTCCAGCGCCGCAGGTAGACGGGGTAGCCGCCCGGCGAACCCAGCACCTGGCTGGATATCAGCTCGCGCACCCGGCGCAGGTAGATCTCGTCGCGGCAGTTGGGGTTGAGGCGGACGACCGATTCGCCCTGGGCGGAGAGGCCATAAACGGTGAGCGAGGATTCGTCGATGCGTACCGCCAGGGGCTCGTTGGCCAGCAGTACGTTCAGGCGCAGGGCATCCTCGGCCGAGAGTCGCTCCATGGCCGGACCGCAATCAGGCGCCCGCGTCCTCGAAGCCGGCCTGGCGGTAGAGGCGGCGGGCCTCTTCCAGGTCCTGCTCCACCCCGTTGCCCTGCTCGTACATCATGGCGAGGGTGGTGAGCGAACCCACCAGGCCCTGGTCGGCGGCCCGGCGGAACCAGCGCACGGCCTCGCTGCCGTCCTTCTGCACGCACTCGCCCTCCAGGTACATGAAACCCAGGCCGTGCTGGGCCAGGGCATAGCCCTGCTCCGCCGCCGCCCGCATCCATTTCACGGCCAGCTCCGGATTGCGCGCCATGCCCAGGCCATTCTGATAGATGATGGCCAGGCGGTGCTGGGCCTCGGCGTTGCCCTGTTCCGCGAAGGGGGCCAGCATCTGCGCCGCCCGGGCGAAGTGCTTGGCCTCGAACGCCGCCATGGCACTGGCGAAGTCGATGTCCTGCTCGGCGATTTCCTCTCCGGCACCCGTATTCATGACCGTCACCTCTCTGGGGCCGGCTCGCGCGGCCTCTCAGATTCAACATGGATTATATGTAATTACAATATGTTATATACTACACGGGCGCCCGGGTCCGGCCCATATCCCCAATGGGCAGGAGGGGCGGTCCCCCTCTATCGGGATATACAGCGCAACCGGGCGGCCCCTTATACTCCCGGCCGGATTCCGCGCGTCCGCCCGCAGGGGCCGGCGCGCGGGCGAGCCAGCCCGCAAAGGCGAGACCATGGGTACAGTGCAGAAAAACAGTGAGTTGGATGCGGCCCTTACCATGCGGGCCATCATCCAGAAGATCGCGACCGGCCCGGAATACAGCAAGGACCTCGATTTCGACGAGGCCCGTGCCGGCATGCGCCTGATCCTGGAAGGCAAGGCGGACCCGGTACAGGCGGGCATCTTCTTCATCGCCCTGCGCATGAAGCGGGAGACTGATGCCGAGAACCGGGGCATCCTGCAGGCCATCCTGGACGTGGCGCCGCCCACCGAGGCGCCGGTGGACGAGCTGTTCGACGTGGCCGACCCCTATGACGGCTTCACCCGCAGTGTCCCGGCCTCGCCCTTTCTGCCGGCGGTGCTGGCCGCCGCCGGGGTGCCGGCGGTGACCCACGGGCTCGAGTCGGTGGGCCCCAAATTCGGGGTGACGCCGCGCAAGGTGCTGCGCGCCGCCGGGATCGACGTGGACCTGGACCCGGCCGCGGCGGCGGCGCAGGTCGGGGACATCGGCTGGGCCTACCTGGACCAGCGCCACTACTGCCCGCCCCTGCACGGGCTGCTGCCCCTGCGCCAGCGCATGGTGAAGCGCCAGGTGATGACCACGGTGGAGGTGCTGCTGGGGCCGTTGCGCGGCCGCCGGGCCACCCACCTGATCACGGGTTACGTGCACAAGGCCTACCCGCCGGTGTATGCCGCCCTGGCCCGGCAGGCAGGGTTCGATTCGGCGCTGATCGTGCGCGGGGTCGAGGGTGGCATCACCCCCTCGCTGCAACAGCCGGGGCGCCTGTTCTTCTACCGGGAACGGGGCGAGGAACGACTGCTGGAGCTGGACCCGGCGGCGCTGGACATCCAGCAGGCCAGCCGGGCGGTGCCGGTGCCCGCGGACCTGCCGGCGGCGGCGGCCGGCGACCGGGTGGCGGCCGCCATCGACAGCGACGCCCTGGCCGCCCACGCGGCCACGCTGGGCCGCCGCGCGTTGCAGGGCGAGCGCGGCCCGACCTACGACAGCCTGGTCTACACCGGCGCCCTGTGCCTGGCGCACCTGGGCCGGGCCGATTCCCTGGCGGAAGCGGCCCAACGGATTCGCGGCATCCTGGATTCGGGTGCCGCACATGAGCGGCTGGAGGCCGCCCGCAAGGCATGAATCCGGCGCCATCCCCGGCCCCGCCGGGGACAGTGCCGATATCGTTCAATCGCCATTCGAGAGGCAGTTAAGGAGAGGCACGATGAGCAACAATCCCTACTACGAAGCCATTAGCAAGATGGAACAGGCGGGCGTGGATGCCGACTACATCAACGGCTGGGCCTGTGGTTATCTCCTGAGCCCGAAGCGGGAAGAGCAGCGGCTGACCGAGGCCTACGAGGCCGGTTATGCCAAGGGCCTGGAGAAGGACCCCAGCGGCTTCGAGGCCTGGGTCAAGAACTGAGCGCCGATGCGGTAACGGGCGGCGGCGCGGCCGTCGCCCTCAGGCATCGGCCTCCTGCCGGGGCGTGCGTTCCGGCAGGAGGTTCTTGACCGCCTTGCGCAGGGATTCCATGGCCTCCGGCACCTCGGCGTCGATGATCTGGTTGCCGATCCATTGCCGGTTGCGCGGTCCGAGCGTCTCTCCCACCCGTTCGCTGAAGTAACGCGCCAGCTGGAAGCTGGGTCCCCCGTCGATGAAGGAGAACTCGGCGTAATCCTCCATGCGCCGGTTGAGCAGGTCGATGAAGGGCGTGCGGTAGTCGCCCGGCCCGGCGAAATCCCGCGTGTTGTCCTGCACGTAGTCCGCCAGCCGCCGGGCCAGGGCGCGGATGAACTCGGCCCGCTCCTCGTCGTCCATGCGATCGTAGGCGATGCGGTCGACGACGTGGGTGAGGAAGGCGAGAAACTCCTTGATCACCTCCAGGCGCTGCAACTGGGTATCCACCTGGAAGTCCGCATTCTCGATGTTGAGCAGCGCATTCTGGGCGATGCGGCAGCAAATGAACCCCATGGCGCTGGCGGTCTCCTGGGCGGAGCGCACCCGGTCCTTCTTGTTCCAACGGCTCTTGACGCGCACGACACGACCTCCGGGGCTGCGCCCCTCATCCGCACAAAAACGCGGGTGGTTGCCCGCGGGGCGAGCATGCTAGCATGGAATACTATACCAATCCACTAAGGAATCCGTCGCCCATGCCTGCCGCCGCCCAGCCTTGCATCCACCACCCGCCGCGGGGTATCCGCCCATGAGGGCGGTCACCGAACCGGACCTGGACGGGGCGCTGCAACCCCTGTGCGCCGCCGTCCAGCACAACTGCGACATCGCCGATGCCGCCCATGCCGGCGACTATACCCTCTGCGTCTACCTGCTCAAGATGCGGGAATACTACCGCTGGGAAAAGGGGCTGCGTTTCGCCGACGATCTGCCCCACGACGCCGTGGGTGAATGGCTGCGGGCACGGGAGGAACATTGGGAACGGCTGGCGGATGCCCGTTTCCAGCCGCTGCCGCTGGACGGGCAGCGTTTCGACCCCTTCGCCGCGGAGGAACTCAACGCCATCCTGAACCCCCTTGGCCTGGTCTACAGCGGCGGCATCGGCGCCAACGGCCGGCCCCACTTCTACCTGGCGCGGCTGGAGGCACTGCACCGGGAGGACGATCACCACATCTATGTGTCGGCGCAGGAGTACGCGCGCGATCTGACCGCGCCCCCGGCCATGTCCCAGGGCCGGACCATCTTCCTGCGCCGGGAGTCGGTGCGCCGCATGCTGTGGGAGAAGATCGAGGAGTGGCGCTGGAACCGGGCCGACAGCGCCATGGGCCGGGCGGTGGCGAGCTATCCCTTCGCCGAGGACCTGGAGGCGGCGCTGGACCGCATGGCGGAGGATCAGACCCGCACCATGCTGCTGCACGAGCTGGGCGAGGTGGCGGCCCACCGCATCCTGGGCCCGGACTGGGAGCGGATGCTGACCGAGTTCCCGCGCTCCCGGGCCGAGATCCTGCTGCGCGCGGCACGGGACAACCTGGCGGATTGCCTGGTGACCCTGCCGGAACTGGCCCAATCGGACACCCTGGATGCCCGCATCCATTTCTACATCGGCACCCTCTCCAACATGCGCCGGCAATTGTTCCCGGCGCTGGTGGCGGCCTACGAGGACTGGCGCGCCACCGGCCGGCCACGGCAGCTGCAGGCGCTGCTGCCGGCGGCGCAGGAACACTGGCGCGGGCTGACCCTGGAGGCCCTGGCCCTGTACCGCCGGGACGGGCTGGAGGCCATGGACGCCATCACGCGGCTGATCGATAATAGGCCCCTCTGACATCCATCCCGCCGCCTGGCCGAGGTATCGCCATGTCGCCATCCGAAGTCGCTCTGCCGCCGCTGCAGACCCTGCACGAGGTCGCCCCCAACAGCTTCATCTTCGAGCAGCCCGGCGCCCTGCCCGGCCCCCTGTGCCGCGACATCATCGCCCGCTTCGAGGCCCACCCCGACGAGCAGTACGAAGGCCGCATCGGTCAGACCATGCACAAGGACCGCAGCATCAAGAAGTCCACCGACCTGGTGGTCAGCGGCAAGGCGCATTGGAAGGACGTGGACCAGGCCCTGTTCCGCTCCCTGGCCAGGGCGTTGAAGGAGTTTCGTGAGACCTATCCCTATTTCAAGGGGCCGTTCAAGGACATGGGCTACGCGGTACAGCGCACCGATGCCGGCGGCTACTATCACTGGCACATCGATGGTGGCAGCCACGAGTTCGCCCAGCGCCAGTTGGTGGCGGTGTGGTACCTCAACGACGTGCCCGGGCCCGGCGGTGAGACCGAGTTTCTGTACCAGCGGGTGAAGGTGCGGCCGGAGGAAGGCAAGCTGGTGTTGTTCCCGCCGTTCTGGACCCATGAACACCGGGGCGCGACCCTGCAGCAGGGGGTCAAGTACATCGCCACCACCTGGGTGGTGTTCGCCTGAACGTACTGCCCTGTTGGGCACGCTCGCTGCGCTCGCTTTGCCCAACCTACGGGTGCCACGAATACGCCATGTGTGATACCCCGTAGGATGCGCAAAGGCGCGGAGCGCCGTGCGCATCGGTGGCCGTG
>JALWSQ010000118.1 GCA_026993645.1 Thiohalobacter sp. | reverse complement strand
AGGGCTGCTTCTTGCGCAGGTCCCAGGCAATGCCGGAGCCGCGCAGCATGGGGCCGGTGAAGCCCAGCTGCAGGGCACGTTCCGGGCTGACCACACCGATGCCCACCGTGCGCTGCTTCCAGATGCGATTGTCGGTGAGCAGGGTTTCGTATTCATCCACCCGGGCCGGGAAATCCTCGGCGAAGGCCTCGATGAAATCCAGCAGCGAGCCCTCGCGCCAGGCATTGGAATCCTTCAGCGCCTCACCTTTGCGCCAGGGACTTTCCTTGTACCTGGGCATGGAATCCGGCAGGTCGCGGTAGACCCCGCCGGGACGGTAGTAGGTAGCATGCATGCGCGCGCCGGATACCGCCTCGTAGCAGTCCATCAGCTGCTCCCGCTCGCGGAAGGCATAGAGGAACATGGTCATGGCGCCCAGATCCAGGCCATGGGTGCCGATCCACATCAGGTGGTTGAGGATGCGGGTGATCTCGTCGAACATCGTGCGAATGTACTGCGCCCGTGGTGGTGCCTCGATGCCCAGCATCTTTTCGATGGCACGCACATAGGCGTGTTCATTGCACATCATGGACACATAATCCAGCCGGTCCATGTAGCCGATGCTCTGGTTGTACGGCTTGGTTTCCGCCAGCTTCTCGGTGCCCCGGTGCAACAGGCCGATATGCGGGTCGGCCCGTTCGACCACCTCGCCATCCATCTCCAGAATCAGGCGCAGCACGCCGTGGGCCGCCGGGTGCTGCGGCCCGAAGTTCATGGTGTAGTTGCGAATCTCAGCCATGCTTGTTCTCCTGTGCCGCCTGGGCCGGGCTCAGGTAGCGGCTATCCTCCCGCACCGTCTTGGCCACGCCCACTCTGGGCTCGATACTCACCGGCTGGTAGACCACCCGCCCCAGATCCTCGTCGTAGCGCACTTCCACATTGCCGATCAGCGGGAAATCCTTGCGCATGGGGTGGCCGACAAAACCGTAATCGGTAAGGATGCGACGCAGATCCGGATGACCCTCGAAAGCGATGCCATAGAGATCAAAGGCTTCGCGCTCGAACCAGTTGGCGGAATTCCAGATACCCACCAGCGACGGTACCAGCGGCAGGCCATTGGCCTGGGCGAAGGTACGAATGCGCAGGCGCACATTGTGTTGAATGGAAGTCAGATGCGCCACCACGGCAAAACGGTTGTCTACTTCCGCCTCCGGCCGGTGCGCCCAGTCGAACCGGCCCACGGCCTCGCCTTCCACGGCACGGCTGAAGCCTTCGGAGGTCACATCCTCCACGGCCCATTCCGCTTCGCCATAACCCAGATAATCGACACCACAAAGGTCGATCAACTGCTCGAAGGCCAGTTCTTCCCGGTCGCGCAGGCCGCGTGCCACTTCCAGCCAGTACTCCACCGGCACGGTCATGGTCAATTCGCCGAAGGCGCGCTCCACATGCACCTGCTGGGCCTCGAAAGCGGCCTCCAGGCGCTGCTGCAATTCAGTGAGCGACAGTCTCATCTCAAGCTCGCTTGATG
>JALWSQ010000117.1 GCA_026993645.1 Thiohalobacter sp. | reverse complement strand
GGATGCCGCCACCGGCCCGGCCGGTGGCGGCATCCAGCAGCACCCGGAGGCGCGACCAGTCCTCCAGCTCGGCGGCCAGGCCGGCCGCCCGCAACCAATGGGCGTCGGAGGGATGGGCACGCCAGGCCGCCAGGGCCATGGCCAGCGCCCGGGGCCGGTCGCCGGCCAGGGCCAGCAGGTCCACCAGCCGGGTCCAGTCGGCATCCTCCAGCCGCTCCGGATCCCGCCGCGCCAGGCGCAGGAGCTGGCGCCGGCTGGCAGCCTCGTCACCGTCCTGCCAGGCCAGGCGGGCCCGCAGCCGGATGATGGCGGCCGTCTGGGGCGTGGCGGCCGCCCGCAGCAGCCGACGCGCTTCCACCAGCCGCCCCATGCGTACCAGCAGGTCGGCCAGGCGCAGGGCCTCGCGGGCCGTACTCCCGAACCGGCGCCGCATGGCCAGGCGCAGTCGCCGTTCCCGCGCCAGGCGGCCCATGCGGTCCAGCAGCCGGGCCCGCAGGCGCCAGGCGGCGCGGTCGGTGGGGCGCCGCCGCAGGTGCCGCGCCAGGGCGGCATCCGCCCGCCGTGGCCGACCCGCCGCCTCCCAGGCCCGGACCAGGTGGCGCACCTCGGCGGCACTCAGCGGCCGGCGCCGGGCCAGGCGTTCCAGGAGGCCGGCCTCGGTCCGGTAATGGTAGAGTCCATGGGCCAGGTCCAGGGCACGACGCCAGGCCTCGCCCCCGGGATCGCCCCGCGCCAGGGGCAACCAGAGATCCAGGGCCGCCTGCGGCCGGCCCGCCCATTCCGCCAGGCGGGCGGCCTGGCGCCGCAGGCCGGGATCCTCCGGCGCCAGCCGGTGGGCCCGGCGGGCGGCGGCGTAGGCGGCCACGGGATCCGCCGCGGCCAGGGCCAGGCGGACGGCCTCACGCCATTGCTGGAGATCCCGGGGATGGCGGCGCAGCCAGGCCCGCACCAGGGTCCGGGCATCGTTCAGCCGACCCATGGCGGTGGCCGCCGCGACCCCGGCCCGCAACAGGTCCGGCGCCACCCGGCCCCGGTGCAACAGCCGCCGCACCCAGTCCAGGGTGGCCCGGGGCTGATCCGCCGCCCGCTCGCGCCGGAGCTGGGCCTGGAGCGCCGCCCCGTCGCGCGGGCCCAGCGCCCACAGGCGGCGCCCCCAGTCGCGCGCGGACCGGCTGTCGTCCGCCGCCTCGGCCACGGCCACGGCCTGGCGCAACACCTCGAGGGAATGGGGGAAATAATCGACGTAGCGCCGCGCCCAGGCCAGGGCCCGGCGGGGCTCGTCGGCGGCCAGCAGGGCCTTAAGGGCCGCCACGGCCCAGGTCTCGGCCCGGTGGCCGCCCGGGCCGGCCTCCGCCGCCCGGGCCGGGCAGACCAGCAGATCGAGCCAGCCCAGCGGCTCACCCCTTGCCTGCCGCACCAGGCGATCGTAGATCCGGGCGGCGAGGTCCGGCCAGCCCAGCTCCAGGCTCCAGCGCGCCAGGCACTCCAGCCGTTCCGGCCCCAGGTCCGCTGCCGCCAGCTCGCCGGCCAGGACCCGGA
>JALWSQ010000116.1 GCA_026993645.1 Thiohalobacter sp. | reverse complement strand
GGTCCCGGGCCGGGCGCGCGGGACCAGGGCCACCAGCCGGTAGACACGCCGGCCCAGGTCGGGGAGGCGGTAGCGGCTGCGGCCGTACCGGGTGCGCAGCCAGCGGTCCTCGGGGTGGAAGGGGCCCACCAGGCTGTCCGCCGTCTCCAGGCGGTAGAGGCCGGTGCCCAGCACCCGGGTATCCAGGATCCAGTGGTCGCCCTCGCGCTCGATGCGGTAGCCGCCGAACGGCGTGGCCAGGGGTTCGCCCACGAACAACCCCTCGCCCGGCATGGCGACGCTGCGCCAGTAGGCCTCGATCAGGCTCGCCCCCTGCAGGTAGTCGTACATCAGCACCCCGATGTTGGGGAACTTGCCCGGCAGGTTGCAGGGTTCCACCACGGTGCCGTAACTGCCGGTGGCCCCCGCCCGCAGCCAGGCGGTGATCCGCATCTGGCGGTTGCGGGGGTCGAGGCGGCCGCCGAAGGAGGTGAGGTGGTCGGCCAGGGCGCCGGGCAGGAACCGCAGGCTGTCCAGGTAGGGTACCCGCACCCGCCCGGTGAAGTAGAACAGCACGTCGTGGCGGTGGCGGATCCCCTTGCCCTTGTGGATCACCACCGGCAGCAGGGCGCCGAAGGCCTTGCGGATCATCGGGTACATGGCCGAGCGGACGTTGCGTGCCCGGTCGCGGGTGCTGACCAGGTAGGCCGTGCCGCGGGGCCGGCTGTCATCGGACGCGATGCCGCGCTCGATGTAGCGGCGGGCCTGGGCCAGGGAGCCGGCGGGCAGCAGCATGGTGGGATAGAGATGGAGTTCGCGGCCCGGGGCCAGGCTGCCATTGTTGAAATAGGGACTGCGCCGGGTGGCCGCGCACTGGTGGGCGGAGCACCAGCGGTGGTCGAAGCCGGCCGCGAAGGCGGTGGTGATGGACATGCAGCCCACCCGGTAGGGCCGGCGCCAGGTGAGGAGGAAGGCCTGGACCGAGGGCGGCTTGGCCGCCAGCAGCCGGGCCCGCTGGCGACGAAAGAGCCGGGGCGGGACCACCTGGCGCTGCGCCGGCAACCGGACGTGCAGCAGGTTGCGCGCCGGGATCCGGCGCAGGCGCTGGTAGAGGGCGGCGATGCGGCGGCTGAGCGGGTCCGCGTCGTTGACGACGATGCCCAGCGCGTCCGGCTGCAGGTGATAGGGGGGCAGCAGCACCCGGGGTGGCCGGGATCGGCCGGCGCCGGCCACCGGCCCCGGCAGCGCGACCAGGAGCGCCAGCGCCAGCCAGATGCATGCGGCCGGACCGCGGGCCGGTTCAGTCATGGGCACCGGGCTCCGGGTTCCCGGCGGCGGCCAGCAGCCGGGCGAGGGCGGGTTCCGGGTGGAGCAGGGCGCGTGCCGGCGGGGGCAGCGCGTCTGTCGGCAGCAGCCGGCGCAGCCGGGCCAGGGTGGCGGCGTGATCCCTGTCGCCGGCAGCGAAACCTTCGATCGCCTGCGCCACCTGCCGCGCGCGGGCTGGGTCCAGCGGCGGCAGGTCTTGCCGCTGCAGCCGGCGCAGGCAGGCCAGCCGGCGGCGCCGGGTGGCGGGATGGCGCAGCAGGGCCAGCAGGGCGCCGGGGCAGCCGTCGCCGGCCTCGCCCAGCCTCTCGGCCGCGGCCAGCAGGGCGCGGTAACGGCGCCGGCCGTGGGCCATGAGCAGCAGCCGGTAGCGTTGCAGGAAGGCCCGGGCGCGCGCCGGGTCCCGACCCGCTGCCATCGCACGCCACTGGTGGCAGAGATGGACGGCCTCGGCGAAGGCCCGGCGCGCCGCCGGCGTGGACAGGCCGGCCTCGCTCACCAGCGGGCGGCCGGACCAGGTCCGCAGCTCGGCAGCGAACAGGCCGCTGGTCGTCCCCCGCCGTCCGCCGTGGGGGCCCAGCAGGGGCACGTCGTCCAGGCCGCAGCTGGGCGAACGGGCCTTGAGGATGAAGCCGTCCAGGGCCTGGAGGCGGGCGCGCTGGCTGCGGGCGTGGGCGCGCAGGGCCGTACTCAGGTCCCGCTCCCCCTGGGCCGGCACCCGGGCCTCGGGCCGGGCCCGGTCGCCGCGCAGCACGATGGGCGGGCGTGGCACCGGCAGGCCGATGCCGGTCTCCGGGCACAGGGGCACCAGCTCGGCCGCGGCCGCGAGGGGACCGCAGATCCAGGGGTGGCGCTTGTCGCGGCCGTCGTAGCGCACCGCGTCCCCCAGCAGGCACTGACTGACACCCAGGCGGATCAGGGTTCCCGTTTCAGTCATCGTCGGCTTCAGTCATCGGCGCCCAGCCGGCGGGCCCGCGCCCGCCGCGCGGCCAGTTGCGCTTCGGTCTCCGCCTGGTCCCAGTCGGCCAGGCGGCGCTGCACCAGGTCGGCCAGGGCATCCAGGTGCGCCGGCCGGTCGTTCAGGGCCGGGATGTATTCGAACCTGTGGCCGCCGGCCCGCAGGAAGAGGTCGCGGTTCTGCTGGGCGATCTCCTCCAGGGTTTCCAGGCAGTCGGCGCTGAAGCCGGGACAGACCACCTGGACGTGACCCACGCCCTGGCGCCCCCATTCGGCCAGGGTGCGGTCGGTGTAGGGCTGCAGCCAGGGCTCGCGCCCGAAGCGGGACTGGAAGCTCAGTTGCCAGGCATCCGGTGCCAGTGCCAGGGCCTCGGCGAGGCGGCGGGCGGTCGCCTGGCAGTGACAGAAGTAGGGATCACCGGCGCGAAAGTAGCGTACCGGCAGGCCGTGGAAGGAGATCAGCAGCCGGTCGGGCCTGCCGTGCTCCGCCTGGAACCCGCGCACGCTCCCGGCCAGGGCCGAAAGATAACCCGGATCCTCGTGGTAGTGGGTGACGAAGCGCAGTTCCGGCAGCCAGTGGCGGTGCCGCAGCCGGGCCGCCAGGGCATCGAAGGTGGTGGCGGTGGTGGTGGCCGAATACTGGGGGTAGAGCGGCAGCACCAGCAACCGCTGCACGTTGGCCGCGGCCAGGCGGTCCAGGGCCTCGTCCAGGCCGGGCTGGCCGTAGCGCATGGCCAGTTCCACCCGGACCGGTGCCTGGAGCCGGGCGGCCAGGCGCTGCTGCAGCCCCGCCGCCTGGCGCCGGGCGATGGCCAGCAGGGGCGCGCCCGCCTCGGTCCAGATGCTGGCATAGGCCCGGGCCACGCGCCGGGGGCGGGTGCGCAGCACGATTCCGTGCAGGATGGCCCACCAGAGCGGGCGGGCGAGGTCCACCACCCGTTCGTCCCACAGGAACTCGGCCAGGTAGCGACGCACCGCGGCCGGGGTCGGGGCCGCCGGCGAGCCCAGGTTGGTCAACAGGACGCCGATGGCGGCGGGCTGGTCGTGCCGGTAGTTCCGATGTCCGCGGTAGCGCACCTGGTCTCCCCGCTGGCGATGGGAGGGACCAGTATACCGGAAGGGTGCCGGGCGCCGCCCCTGCTCAGCGCGCGGCCTGGAACCGGTCGCAGCCGTCGTCCGCCGACAGGTAGAGGTCGTGCAGCAGGCAGATGCCGTCGTCCTTGCGCACCGAGGCGGTGCCGGAACTCAGGCTGTTGAGCCCCTTGAACACGGCCTCCAGGTAGGCTGGGTGATTGCGGAAATGGGTGCAGTGCAGGCAGCGCCTGTTGCCGGGGGTGCGTGCCATGACGATCTCCCTCGTGGATGGGAGGGGCGGCCCTGCGGCCACCCCTCCGGACCGGTCAATGACTCAGGTTCTGCCAGTAGCTGGCGAACACGAAGGCGGACAGGATGAAGCCCAGCAGCACGTTGACCACCACGCCGGCGGTGAAGGCCTGGAACGGCTTGGCCCCCGCCGCGGCCAGTTCCCGGAAGCGGGTGGTGAGGCCGATGCTGAAGAAGCAGAAGATGAAGGCCCAGGTGCGCAGGGTCTTGATCGGACCCACCAGTTCCGGCTTCACGATCTTGTTGTAGTCGGCGAAGCTGTAGCCCTTGGCGATGAGGGTCATGATGATGGACGCCAGCATGAAGCCGATGACGAACTTGGGGAAGCGCCACCAGATCTCCGCCGGGTTGGGCTGGGTGCCGGCCTTGCGCTCCCAGCGGGTGGTGGCGATCAGGGCCAGCACGAAGGCCCAGATGCCGATCCAGATGTCCCGCCCCACCACCTTCATCAGGGTGAAGCCCCAGACGGCGTCGTCCGCCTTGCCGGGGATGCCCGCCACGTGGCCGGCCAGGTTGCCGTAGGCCTGGGCGGCGGCGAAACCGGCCGCGTCGGCGAACTCGGAGGTGCCGATCCAGGCGCCGGCGACACCGGTGTGCAGGTGCAGGGCACGGGAGACCAGGGGCAGGAAGAAGATCATGACGATGGCCCAGAGGATCACCATGGTGATGGCGATGGGCGCATGTTCCTTCTTGGCCCCCACGGCACCGGCGATGGCGATGGCCCCGGACACGCCGCAGACGGCGCCGCCGGCGCCGAGCACCGCGGCCAGGCGCCGGTCCAGCCCGAGCCGCTTGCCGACGAAGAAGATCACGGTGAAGGTGGTGATGGAGACGATGGAGGCCTGTACGATGGCCACCGGCCCGGCCCAGACGATGAGGGTGAAGGGCAGGGTGGCGCCCAGCAGGACGATACCGATCTTGATGTAGTACTCCACCCGGAAGCCGGTATCCATCCAGCGTGGCAGCCCGATGACATTGGAGATCAGCATGCCCAGCACCAGGGCCACCAGGGGCGGCTCCAGGTTGTAGTGATGGGCCTGGTCCCAGGCACCGATCATGAAGATGACGATGGAGAAGACATACACGAACACGAAGGAAGGGATGAACTCCGCCAGCTTGTAGCCCATGATCCTGAGGCTGATGCCGAAGACCACCAGCCAGAGGACGAACAGGGCGCCGTACTGGCCGAGGTGGGCACCGAAGTCGGAGAACAGCTGGTCGAAGCTGTGCCACCGGCCCGGCTTGATGCTGATCCAGTGGATGGTGCCGCCGTTGAGGAAGAACAGCACCGCCACGCAGACGATGCCCAGCCCCACCCAGATGGCCCACCAGTCCTCCTTGAGGTAGAGCTCCTTCCATCCCATGGTGCTGACCCGGAGTTCATCGGCCTCCTCGTCCCAGGCCGCCTCCGTTTCCGTCAGATCGACCTTGTCGTCCTGATGCTCTGCCATGACGATCCTCCTTTGCCGAGTGCGCGATACCTTTGAAGGTATAGGGTATATTCCGGGATCGCGCAAGGCGGTGCCGGGGCCGGCACCGGGAGGCAGGTGGGTGGCTTCAGGCGCTGTCCTGGCCCAGCTGGGGCAGGCCCTGGCCGGCGTCGTCGCCGAGGACGCGCTGGATGCGCTGGACGCGGTCGATGCGGGCCAGGAAGGCGTCCAGGCAGTCGGGGTCGAAATGGGTGCCGCGTTCCCCGTCCATGAATGCGAGCGCCCGTTCCAGGGTCCAGGGCGCCTTGTACACCCGGGCCGAGGTGAGGGCGTCGTAGACGTCGGCCACGGCCACGATGCGGGCGGGCAGGGGGATGTCGCTGCCCTGCAGGCCATGGGGATAGCCGCGACCGTCCATGCGCTCGTGGTGGCCCAGGGCGATGATGGCGCCGGTCTGGAGATACTGGGACGGGCTGTCCTTGAGGATCTCGTAGCCGATCAGGGTGTGGCGCTGCATGATCTCGAAGTCTTCCGGCGTCAGCCGTCCCGGGGTGCGCAGGATGCGGTCGGGGATGCCGATCTTGCCGATGTCGTGCATGGGGGCGGCCAGCTCGATGACGTCGCATTCGTCGCTGGGCAGGCCCAGCTCCTCGGCGATGAGGCGGGCGTACTTGGCCATGCGGATGACGTGGTTGCCGGTCTCCTCGTCCCGGTACTCGCCGGCCTTGGCCAGGCGCAGCAGGGTCTCCTGTTCCCGCACCCGCACGGCGGCGACGGCATCGGACACCTGTTTCTCCAGCCACCGGGCCCGGTCGCGGATGATGCGGTGCTGGCGGTGCTGGGTGAGGAGGTTGCGGCAGCGCACGCGGCATTCCAGGGGATCCACCGGGTCGGCCAGGATGTCGCTGGCACCGGCCTCCAGCACTGCGCAGCGCAGGTCACGGTCGTCGGCCGGGGTCACGATGACCACCGGCAGGTGATCGCCCCGGGGCAGCGCCCGCACCTGCTGCAGGAAGCCGACGGCGGTGTCGGCATCGAGGCCGGTATCGGCGATCACCAGGTCGGCCGCATGCCAGCCGAGCCAGCGCAGGGCCGCCTCCGGTGCGTCGAAGGATTCCACCTCGAGGTGCGGTTCCAGGTCGTGCAGCATCTGCGCCAGTGAGGGCCGGCGCGCTGTGCCCTGTTCGATGACGAGTACGATCGGCATTGGACGATCCGGGTCCCCTTGCGTTCCTGGTGAGGGCCCGGCGGTCCGGTCGGGTCCCCGCCCTGTCCGGCGCCTGGCGGGCGGGCAGGGTCTTGTGGCTTATCGGCCAGCACCAGCCCCACTTGAGCCGCGGCCCGGGCGCCGCTATCCCCCGG
>JALWSQ010000115.1 GCA_026993645.1 Thiohalobacter sp. | reverse complement strand
GCCCTCAACCGCCAGGCCCGCGGCGGCAATGGGCAGTCCGGCCAGCCACAGGGTGCGGCGCAGGCCCGGGCTTAGGCGGTGCTGCTGGCGGGCCGGGTCGAAGCGGCGCTCCAGGGCCTCCCGGGCCAGGCGGTTGAGGGCCCCCGGGCAGCCGCGTGCGGCCCGGTGCATGTTGCCCACCTGGCGCGAGCTGAAGGGGCTGTCCCCCGAGTAGCCCGCCACCGCCAGGCGGTACATCAGGTAGGCGGCGCTCTGGTGGGTGTCGAACAGGGGCAGGTCCATGCGGTAGAGCCAGGGACTGCGGGGGTCGGACAGGCCGGCGTCGCGCAGCTGCTGTTCCAGGGTCGGCTGGCCCACCAGCAGGATGCGCAGGCAGTTGACCGTGCGTCGCAGGTCGCCGCCCAGGGTGAGCAGCCGCACCAGCAGTTGCCGGTCACAGCGATCGGCGTCGTCCAGGGTGACCACGAACAGTTCCCCCTTGCGTTGTCGCCGGGTGCAGGCCTCCATGAGCGCGGGACCGAAATCCGCCAGGTCCGGGGTCGAGACGTCGAAACAGGCGGCCAGGGCCTGCAGCATGCGGCCCTCGCCCACCAGGTCGGCACCGGTCAGCCGGCACAGGCGCCAGCCCTTGCCGGCGCGGCGGTGGTACTGTTCCAGCAGGGTGGTGCGGCCGCTGCCCTCGGGCCCGGTGATCAGGATCAGCAGGTCGCTGAACTGGGTGAGATGGTGCAGCAGGTCGATGCGCTGCACCAGCTGCGGGTCGGCATAGTAGAATTCCGGGCCGGCATGGTCGGCGAAGGGGTCGGTCGCCAGGTTCAGTGCGCCGAGGTAGCCTGGCTGAGATTCCTTTGCCATTCAGCCGTTTTCCTGTCCCTGGATGAAGACCACCCGGTAACCGCGCCGGACCTGCTCGTCGCGCACCTGCATCAGCGCCTGCTGGGCGCTGTCCAGGTCGGGGAAATGGGTTTTCAGCAGGCGGCCGCCACTGCCCTGGAAGCCCCATTCCCGGACCAGGGTCCAGCCGCCCATCAGATCCTCCTGCAGGTGCAGGTGATAGAAGCGGGGGGCGCGGCCGTCGCTGCCCGGTACCTGCATGTAGATGCGCATGTCCGCCGCCGCGGTTCAGGTGAGTTCCCGGGGATTATATACCCGTTCGTATTCGGCGATGGCGTAGCGGTCGGTCATGCCGGCGATGTAGTCGGCCACGCCCCGTGCCAGCCCGGTCGCGCCCTTTTCCCTCTCCAGCTCACGGGCATGGTCCCGCGCCTCGTCGGGCAGCAGCCGTGGGTCGACGACGAAGGCCTCGAACAGGGCGTTGATCACCCGGCCGGCCTTGACGCTCATGCGGTGTACCCGGTAATGGCGGTACAGGTGTTCGTGCAGGAAGTGCTTGAGTTCCCGGTTCTGATCCTGCATGTCGGTGCTGAAGGCGATCAGGGGTTCCGGCAGGCGGCGCACCGCCTCGATGTCCTCCGGCCGCACGGCCTCGATGCGTTGCCGGCTGGTCTCGATCAGGTCCACGACCTGGCGGTCGATGATGCGCCGCACCACCTCGTGCACCGTCCGCCGCGGGGCCAGGTCCGGATGGAGCCGCCGCACCGTCTCGTACTGGCTGCCGAACAGGCGGGTGCTGCACAGGCCGTCGATGTCCAGCAGGCCGGCGCGCAGACCGTCGTCCACGTCGTGGCTGTTGTAGGCGATCTCGTCGGCCAGGTTGGTGAGCTGGGACTCCAGGCCCGGCTGGCCGCCGTCCAGGAAGCGCCGGCCCAGCTCGCCCAGTCCCCGGGCCCGGGCCGGTGAGCAGTGCTTGAGGATGCCCTCCCGGGTCTCGAAGGTGAGGTTGAGCCCGCGGAAGGCGGCATAGCGGTGTTCGAGCCGGTCCACCACCCGCAGCGACTGGAAGTTGTGCTCGAAGCCGCCGTGGTCCCGCAGGCACTGGTTGAGGGCATCCTGGCCGGCATGGCCGAAGGGGGTGTGACCGAGGTCGTGAGCCAGGGCGATGGCCTCGGTCAGGTCCTCGTTGAGGCGCAGGGCGCGGGCGATGGAGCGGGCGATCTGGGCCACCTCGATGGAATGGGTGAGCCGGGTGCGGAACAGGTCGCCCTCGTGGTTGACGAACACCTGGGTCTTGTATTCCAGGCGCCGGAAGGCGGCGGAGTGGATGATCCGGTCGCGGTCGCGCTGGAACTGGCCGCGGTAGTGGGGTGCGGGCTCCGGGTGCCGGCGCCCGCGGGACCGGTCGTCGCGGGCCGCCCAGGGGGCCAGCTGGTCACCGGTGACGGGGCTGACGGGACCGGCGGTCAAGGGTTCAACCGCCGTCCAGGACCTGGCGCAGGGCGCCGGTATCGAACTCGGTGGTCACCCGGGCGTCACCGATGGCCCGCAGCAGCACCAGGCGCAGGCCGCTGTCCTGAACCTTCTTGTCCACCGCCATGAGTTCCAGGTAGCGGTCGGCACCCAGGTCCGGCGGGGTGACCGGCAACCGGGCCCGCTGCAGCAACCGGCGGATGCGGTCCACGTCCGCCGCCGGCAGCCAGCCCTGGCGGGCCGACAGCCGGGCGGCCATCAACATGCCCACGGCCACCGCCTCGCCGTGCAGCCAGGTGCCATAGCCGAGCCCGGTCTCGATGGCATGGCCGAAGCTGTGACCCAGGTTGAGCAGGGCGCGGATGCCGGATTCGCGCTCGTCCTGCGCCACGATCTCGGCCTTGTTCCGGCATGAACGGCGGATGGCGTGGGCCAGCGCGGCCGGGTCGCGTGCCACCAGGGCCTCCATCCGTTCCTCCAGCCAGACGAAGAATTCGGCATCACGAATGAGGCCGTACTTGATGACCTCGGCCAGGCCCGCCGCCAGCTGCCGGTCCTCCAGGGTGTTCAGGGTGCGGGTATCGGCGATGACGGCATTGGGCTGGTGGAAGGCGCCGATCATGTTCTTGCCGCGGGGATGGTTGATGCCCGTCTTGCCGCCCACCGAGGAGTCCACCTGGGCCAGCAGGGTGGTGGGCACCTGGAGGAAGTCGACGCCGCGCTGGTAACAGGCCGCGGCAAAGCCGGTGATGTCGCCCACGACGCCTCCGCCCAGGGCGACCAGGGTGCAGCGGCGGTTGAAGCGCTGCTCCAGCAGGCGGTCGAAGATGCGTTCCAGGGTGGCCATGTTCTTGTGGGCCTCACCGTCCGGCAGCACCAGGCTGCGGTGGTCGAAGCCGGCCAGGCTGGCCTGCAGGCGCTCGAGATACAGGGGGGCCACGATCTCGTTGCTGACCACCAGCACCTGGCGGCCATGGATGTGCGGCTGCAGCAGGTCCGGCCGGTCCAGTAGATCCTGGCCGATGTAGATGGGGTAGCTGCGGCTGCCCAGGTCGACCTGCAAGCTGTCCATGTCGCCCGCCTCAGCCACGGCCATGACGGCGGCCTCCCACGGTACCCGGCGCGTGGTTGCGCACCCAGTCGACGATGTCCCGCGCCACCTCGCGGGTGGTCCGGCCATCGGTGTCGATAACCAGGTCGGCGATGTCCCGGTACAGGGGATCCCGTTCCGCCAGCAGTTGCTGCAGCCGCTGCCGCGGGTCGTCCGTCTGCAGCAGCGGGCGGTTGCGGTCGCGGCGGGTGCGGGCCAACTGTTCGTCCACCGAGGTCTGGAGATAGACCACCAGGCCGCGACCGGCGAGGTGGCGGCGGTTGTCTGGGTCCAGCACGCTGCCGCCACCGGTGGCCAGGACCACCTGGCGCCGCTGGCTCAGTTCGTCGATGACGGCCTTCTCCCGCGCGCGGAAGCCGGCCTCGCCCTCCAGCTCGAAGATGAGCGGGATGTCGACGCCGGTGCGGCGCTCGATCTCGCGGTCACTGTCGAGGAATTCGCAGCCCAGCAGGCGCGCCACCTGGCGGCCGATGGTGGACTTGCCGGCCCCCATGGGACCGACCAGAAAAAGATTGCCCGGCATCCTCATGCCGGGCAGGTATGCCAGAAACCCCGCGCGAGCGCAAGCGGCGTCACTGCGCTGCCAGCGCCTGCTTGATGATCTTGGGCGTGACGAAGATCAACAGTTCGGACTTGTTGTTGACCTTGCGCGTGGTGCGGAAGGCATGGCCCAGGATCGGGATGTCGCCCAGCAACGGCACCTTGTCCACCTCGTTGCGGTGGGTGCGTTCATAGATGCCGCCCAGCACCACGGTGTCGCCGTTGTCCACCAGCACCTGGGTCTTCACCGCCCGGGTGTTGATGCTGGGGACCTTCTCGAACACCTGACCGACGCTGTCCTTGCTCACCTCGAGGTCCATGGAAATACGATCGTCCGGCGTGATGTGGGGCGTGACCCGCAGGGCCAGCACCGCCTCCTTGAAGGACACCGTGGCGGCGCCGCTGGAGGAGGCCTCCAGGTAGGGGATCTCCACGCCCTGGCGGATCAGGGCCGCCTGCTGGTCCGACGTGACCACGCGTGGGTTGGACACCACCTCGCCCCGGCCCTCGGCCTGCATGGCCTCGATCTCCAGGCGCAGGAACTGGCGGTTGGCGGCGCCGATGATCAGGTTGGCCGCCAGCGCCGGGTTTGCCACCGGCAGGTCCACCAGCAGGGCCTCGGTGGGCGGATCGGCAGCCGGCGGGTTGTTGATGAAGGATCCGAAGTCGCCACTTTGGGCGATGTCGCCGGGCAGGCCGCCGCCCACCAGGGCGCGGGTGGTGCCGGCGTTGTTGGACACCCGCTTGCCGACGCCCAGCTTGGCACCCAGATCACGGGCGAAGTCGTCGTTGGCGATGACGATGCGCGACTCGATCAGGACCTGGCGCACTGGCACATCCAGCTTGGCGATCAGGCGCCGGATGGCGTCCAGGCGATCGGCCGTGTCCTGCACCAGCAGGGTGTTGGTGCGTCGGTCGACGGTGGCACTGCCGCGATCCGACAGCAGCGAGGGGCTGCCCTGGGCCCCGCGGATGAGCTTGGCCATATCCGCGGCCTTGGCATAGTTGATCTGGATGAACTCGGAGTGCAGCGGGGCCAGTTCCTCGATCTGCTTCTGGGACTGGAGTTCGAGTTTCTCCCGTGCCGCCAGCTCGTCGCTCGGGGCCACCAGCATCACGTTACCGGTCTTGCGCATGGCCAGTCCCTTGGTCTTGAGAATGATGTCCAGGGCCTGGTCCCAGGGCACGTTCTGCAGCCGCAGGCTGAGGTTGCCCTTGACCGTGTCGCTGACCACGATGTTCTTGCCGGTGAAATCAGCGATCAGCTGCAGTACCGAGCGCACCTCGATGTCCTGGAAATTGAGCGACAGCCGCTTGCCGGTGAAGCCCAGCTTGTCCTTGCGCCGCTGGGCCTTTTCCGCCTTGCTCATGGGCTTGATCTCGATGGTGTAGCGGTTGCCGGTCTGGTAGGCGACATAGTCGTATTCACCGCCGGGAGTGATCACCAGCCGGCTGCCCTTGCCATGGGCCATGGCGTCGATGGTGCGGACCGGGGTCGCGAAGTCGGTCACGTCCAGGCGCCGGCGCAGCTTCTTCGGCAGGGTGGCGCCGAGGAAGTCCGCCAGGATGCGGCCGCCCTCCTGGCGCAGGTCCACCGCGGTGGAGGGATGGGCCAGGGTCACGATGACCCGGCCCTCACCATGGGGTCCGCGGCGGAAATCGATGTCGGTGATGCCGGCGGCACCACGCACGCCGGCGGTGACCGTGGTGGCCGCTTGTGACTGGCCCGCGCCACTCGTACCCGGTGCCGTGTCGGCGGCTGCCAGCGCGGCAGGATCCTGCAGGGTGATGATGATGTGATGGCCTTCCACCTGCGTCTGGTAGGGGGCCATTTCGGTGAGCTTGAGCACCACCCGTGTACGGCCGCGTCCCTCGATGGCAGTGAGCGACTTGGCGATGCCAACCCCCAGCGTCTGGTGTTTCTGCTTCAGGCCGTTGTGCACCCCAGGCAGGTCCAATGCCAGGCGGGCCGGGTTGTCGATGGTGAAGCTGGATGGCTTGGGCGCGGCCTGGCTGGTGGTGAGCGTGATCCGAACCCGGTTGCCCGGCAGTGAGCCCACCTCCACGCCGGTCAGGTTGTTGCCGTCGCCCGCCGCCTGGGCCAGGGGCGCGAGGCACAGCAGGCACAGCCACTGCAGGATGAGGTGCCAGGCCCGCAGGCCCGGTTTCCGGCTGGAGGTCATGTGGTGGATCGCCCTTGTGTTGTCCATTTCCGCTCCCGTCCCTCTACACGAGGATGCTGATGGTTTCCTGGTCCGTGGTCCGTGTGCCGGTCAGTCGCTGAGCGCCAGGGTGGCCGGGCGCTGGATCCAGCCGCCGAGACCGTCGGGGACGATCTCGAGCAGATCGATCTCGCTGTCCGTGATGCGTGTGATACGGCCGTTGTTCTGGCCGGCGTGATTGCCCGGCGCCACCCGGTGGATAGTGCCATCCGGTGCCCGCACCAGGCCCCAGGTGTGTCCGCTCTGGGACAGGGTGCCGGCCATGCGCAGGGTATCCAGCGGATATTCCTCCAGCGGCTCCCGGGGCCGGTTGGTATCGGGGTGGATGCCCGTGTGGCCCTTGCCCCCGCCCTTGCGGGCCAGCGTAGAAGGATGGGGCGGCTGGAACGGGCTGCGCAGGTTGCTGGCCTGGTAGATGAAGGTCTCATAGGGCTTGAACGCCGGGATCGGATCCAGGTGACCGTGCTGATGTGATTCGACCTTGGCGACAAAGGCCTTCAGGTCGGCCGTGTGTGGCTTGGCGCAGGCGGCCAGCAACAGCACCGTGCCCATGGCCGCCAGGCGCAGGATGTCTCGCTTCGCGGAACCGTTCACTTGCCTTTCTCCTTTGCCTGGATCTCGCCCGCCTCCAGGTAACGGTAGGTCTTGGCGGTGAGGTTCATGACCAGTTGTCCGCCGGGCTGGCCCTTCTTGCCCCCGGCCGGCGTGATGGAGATGTCGTGCAGGGTCACGATGCGCGGCAGCGAGGCGACCCCGCTGATGAAGTTGCCGAAGTCGTGATAGGTGCCGTGGACCTTGATGGCGATGGGCAGCTCGGCATAGAAGTCCTTGGGTACCTCGGCCTGGGGTTTGAACAGCTCGAACTCGAGCCCGCTCGCCAGGCCGGTCTGGGACACGTCCACCAGGAGGTCGGCGACCTCGGTCTTGTTGGGCAGCTGCCGCAGCATGGCGCCGAACGAGGTACGCATCTCCTTGAGCTGCGCCTCGTAGGCCTCCAGATTGGCTGCCTTGGCTGCCTTGGCCTGCAGCTGTTGCTTCAGCTCGGTCTCATGCCGGGCGGCGGTATCGAGCTGGGCCAGGGCGTCGCGAGTGAAGAACCAGTACCCCAGGCCCACCACCAGGGCCGCCACCAGGGCGAGCACCACCCCGCGCACGGCGGCCGGCCACTGGCCGACGTTGTTGAAGTCGAGATCGTTGAGGTCGATGTCGGAGAGATTCATTGTGCCATCGCCTCCTGTTCCAGACCGGTTCCGGGGTTGGCCTGCAGCTGAGCCTGCAGGGTGAATACAGCGACCCGCCGGCCCTTGACCTTCTGGGTTTCGATCACTTTCAGGCGGGGCTTGGTGAGCCAGCGGGAATGGTCGATGTTACGCATGTAGTTGGACACCCGGGCATTGGATTGGGCGATGCCCTCGATCTTGAGTGCCGTGCCCTTCTGGCTGAAGCCCGTCAGGTAGACGCCATCGGGCAGGGTCCGCACCAGGGCATCCATCAGGTGTACGCTCAGCGGCCGGTTGTGCTGCAGCTCCTGGATCACGGTCATGCGGGCCAGCAGCTTCTTCTTGGTCGACTCGAGATCACGGATCTTGGCGATGCGCTTGTCGATGCGGGCGATTTCCTGTTCCAGGAAATGGTTGCGGGTCTGTTGTGCCTCGGTCTCGGCCTGGATCTGTCGATCCACGCCGTAGACCAGTGCGCCGGCCACGACCACCACCGTCAGCAGGCTGATGACGAACTGACGCTGTTGCTCGCGGCGTCGCTGCTCGCGCCAGGGCAGAAGATTGATACGGACCATCAGTCGAAGCTCCTCAGTGCCAGGCCGCAGGCGATCATCAGGGCCGGGGCGTCGTTGCGCAGGGCCTGGGCCGGGACCCGCGGCGACACCGACATGCGGGCGAAGGGGTTGGCCACCGTGGTCTCGATACCGACCTTGTCCTGGATCATCAGGTCCAGTCCCTCGATGGAGGCGGTGCCACCGGCCAGCACCAGGTGATCGACGCTGTTGTGGCGGGTGGACGAGAAGAAGAACTGCAACGCGCGGCTCACCTGCTGGGCCACGGTCTCCTTGAAGGGATCCAGGACCTCGGGCTCGTAGTTGTCTGGCAGGCCACCCTGGCGCTTGGCGGCACCGGCCTCCTCGTAGGACAGGCCGTAGCGGCGCATGATCTCCTCGGTCAGCTGCTTGCCGCCGAAGGCCTGGTCGCGCGTGTAGACGATCTTGCCGTCGTCCAGGACGGTCAGGGTCGTGACCGTGGCGCCGATGTCCACCAGGGCGACGGTGCGCCCTTCCATGGGCACCTGGTCGGCCAGCAGTTCGAAGGCGTTCTCCAGGGCATAGGCCTCGACGTCGACCACCTTGGCCTCGAGCCCGCCGGTCTCGACGGCGGCCACCCGCATGTCCACCGTGTCGCGGCGGGAGGCGGCGAGCAGGACATCCATGGTTTCCGGGTTGTTTTCCGAGGGACCCAGGCTCTGGAAATCGAGATAGACTTCATCCAGCGGGTAGGGGATGTACTGGTCCGCCTCCAGCTCCACCTGGGCCTCGAGTTCGTGCTCGGACAGGTTGACCGGCATGGGTATGGTCTTGGTGATGACGGAGGAGCCGGCCACCGCCACGGCGCTCTGACGGGTCCGGGTCTGGGCTCGTTTCAGGGCCCGGGCCACGGCCTGGCCCACGGCCTCGGCATCGTTGATGACCTTCTCGGTCACCGTGTTGGGTGGCAGGGGTTCGACGGCGTAGCTCTCGACGCGGTAACGATCCTTGTCGCGGCTGAGTTCGAGCAGCTTGACGGCGGTGGAGCTGATGTCCAACCCCAGCAGGGGGGGGTTCTTCCTCTTAAGTATCTGCGCAAGACCCACGGCGATATCCTTCTCTGGTGCTTGGGGCCTGTCGGGGCCGGTCCAGGCAGGTGGGTCCACCATGGCATGGACGGCCCTGACCGGTCCCTGGGGGTTGTCCCTCTCCCCCGCCGGCATTAGATGCCTGCTGGCGGGGGGTTGTCAACCAGGACCACGTATGGCGTCAGGGTTCGAATCATCGTATCGGAAGCTTTATAATTTCCTTGACCCCCATTTGCATGAACCCCGTCACAGGTACGCCGCCTCCCGCCATGAAACGATTCCGACTGTTCGCGCTGCTGGCGGGTGGAGCCCTGTTGCTGGGGTTGATTCTGGTGGCGGCGGCCTACCTCTACATCGAGCCCCGCCTGCCCCCCGTCGATGCGCTGCAGGACGTGCGTCTGCAGGTGCCGCTGCGCATCTTCACCGCGGATCGGCGCCTGATCGGTGAGTTCGGGGAAAAGCGCCGGATTCCGGTCACCTACGCCACCACGCCCAAGCGCATGATCCAGGCCCTGCTGGCCGCCGAGGACGACCGTTTCTTCCATCATCCCGGAGTCGACTACCAGGGTCTGCTACGGGCCGCCTACGAGCTGATCCGGACCGGGCAGAAACGCCAGGGGGGCAGCACCATCACCATGCAGGTGGCCCGCAACTTCTTCCTCAGCCGGAAGAAGACCTACCTGCGCAAGCTCACCGAGATCTTCCTCGCCCTCAAGATCGAGCACGAGCTGACCAAGCAGCAGATCCTCGAGCTCTACATGAACAAGATCTACCTGGGGCACCGGGCCTACGGTGTCGGCGCGGCGGCCCAGGTCTATTATGGGCGCGACCTGGACCAGCTCAGCCTGCCGGAGATCGCCATGATCGCGGGTCTGCCCAAGGCCCCCTCGCGCGACAATCCGATCACCGATCCCCGGCGTGCCCTGCGCCGGCGCAACTACGTGCTCGGGCGAATGCACGAGCTGGGCTTCATCTCCGACGCGGAATACCGCGCGGCGCTGGCCACCCCCGACGATGCCCGCCTGCACACTGCGACCAGCGAGGTGGATGCACCCTACGTCTCGGAGATGGTCCGGGCGCAGATGGTGGCCCGGTACGGTGCTGAGGCCTACACCGGTGGCTATCAGGTGGTGACCACCATCGATTCCCGGCTGGAGGCCGCCGCCACCCGGGCCCTGCGCCGGGCCCTGCTGGCCTACGACCGCCGCCACGGTTATCGTGGCGCGGTGGCCCAGGTGGATTTCCCCCCTGGTGCCGATGCTGGCCAACTGGCGGCCCTGATCGCCGATCGTCCGCCCGTGGGCGGCCTGCGAGCGGCCCTGGTGACGGCGGTAGCGGAGCGCAGCTTCACGGCGGTGCTCAAGGATGCCAGCCAGGTGCGGGTGGACTGGCCGGGCATGGCCTGGGCCCGGCCCTACGAGACGGTCAACCGCCGCGGGCCCAAGCCCACCCGGGCGGCGGACCTGGTGCAGCCGGGCGACGTCGTCTACCTCGAGCGTCGCGGCGACGACTGGTGGCTGGCCCAGCCTCCCCAGGTCGAGGGGGCACTGATCGCCGTGCGGCCCGGGGATGGTGCGGTGCTGGCACTGAGCGGCGGCTTCGACTTTGCGCGCAGCAAGTTCAACCGGGTGACCCAGGCCCGGCGCCAGCCGGGTTCCAGCTTCAAGCCGTTCATCTATTCCGCCGCGCTGGAGAAGGGCTTCACCGCGGCCAGCGTGCTCAACGATGCACCGGTGGTGTTCGACGATCCCGGGCTGGAGCGGGCCTGGCGGCCGGAGAACTACGAGGGCCGTTTCTACGGCCCCACCCGGCTGCGGGAGGCCCTGGTGCATTCGCGCAACCTGGTGTCCATCCGCCTGCTGCGCGCCATCGGGGTCGATTACGCCATCGACTATGCCACCCGCTTTGGCTTCCGGCGCCAGCAGCTGCCGCGCAACCTCTCCCTGGCCCTGGGCAGTGGCTCGGTGACACCCTGGCAGATGGCCGGGGCCTATGCCGTGTTCGCCAACGGTGGTTACCGGGTGGAGCCCTATTTCATCGGCGAGATCGAGGACAGCCAGGGCAAGGTGCTGTACCGGGCCGATCCCTACCGGGTGTGCGAGGACTGCGCGGCACCGGGGGGGGAGACCGACCGCCATGCCGGCGTGGTGCCGACGGCCCTGCATGCCACCGCCGGGGCTCCCAGCGGTGACGGCACGCAGCCCCCCGGCCCGGCCGCCGCGCCAGCGGCCCCGCGGGTGGCGCCGCGTGTCATTCCGGCGGCCAACGACTGGATCATGGATTCCATGCTCCGGGACGTGATCCGCCATGGCACGGGACGGCGGGCCCGGGTGCTGGGGCGCCATGACCTGGCCGGCAAGACGGGGACCACCAACGATCAGCGGGATGCCTGGTTCTGCGGCTTTACGCCGCGGCTGGTGACCATATCCTGGGTCGGGTTCGACGATCTGCTGCCGCTGGGCAATCGCGAGACCGGCGCCCGGGCGGCGTTGCCCATGTGGATCGATTTCATGCGCGCGGCCCTGGCCGGCATCCCGGAGGACCACCGGGATCCACCGCCCGGCCTGGTGACCGTGCGCATCGATCCGGCCACGGGCCAGCTGGCGCCGGCCGGTGCCGGGGATGCCATCTTCGAGACCTTCCGCGAGGGTCACGTGCCCACCCGCGTGAGCCAGGCACCGCCACCGACAGCCACCACCCCCGCTGGCGATACCGGGGACGGTGAGGAGCCCCTGTTCTGATGGGCGCGGGCCGGCATCACAACCGGGATCTCCAGATGCGGCAGCGCATCGCCCAGGAAGCGGCGCGGCTGATCGCCACCGAAGGGATCCGTGATTTCCTCGCCGCCAAGCGCAAGGCGGCGGCGCACCTGGGAGCGCCCGATACCCGCAACCTGCCGCGCAACCGCGAGGTGGAACAGGCCCTGATCCGCTACCAGCGCCTGTTCCACGAGGATGCCCAGGCCGGTCGCCTGCGCCAGCTGCGCCGGGCGGCGCTGGCGGCCATGCGTTTCTTCGCCCCCTTCCGGCCGCGGCTCACGGGCTCGGTGCTGACCGGAACCGCCGGCCGCTTCTCCGACGTCAACCTGCACCTGTTCGCGCCCACGCCCGAGCGGGTGGCGCTGTTCCTGATGGAGGCCGGGATCCCCTTCGAGGAGGGCCACCGCCGCCTGCGCATGGGGCGGGCGGAGTGGCGCGACCTGCCATGGGTCCGGTTCGAGGCGGGTGGCGATACCATCGAGGCCCTGATCTTTCCCGACGAGGGTGCGCGCCAGGCCCCCCGCAGCCCGGTGGACGGGCGACCCATGGACCGGGCCGGCATCGAGCGGGTAGAGCAGCTGCTGGCGGAGGAGGAGGCCGGGCCGGACTGAAATGCCGCCGGCAGCCCTTCAGTCCAGCAGTTGCAGGATGCGCTGCCGGCTCTGGGCCCCCGCCAGCACCTGCGCCACGCGTCCGTCACGCACCAGCGCCAGGGTGGGGGTGGCCATGACGTTGAACCGGCGTGCCACCTCCAGGTGTTCGGTGATGTCGACGCTGAGGATATCGTCGCGCTGGGCGCGCAGTTCCTCGATCACCGGGGTCATGTTGCGGCACATGCCACAGCTCGGGCTCCAGAAGTAGAACAGGAGTTGTCGCGCCTGCCGCTGTTCCGGCGCCAGGAAGTCGTCCAGGGCCGGCATGGGCCGGCCGCGCATGCGGCGCATGACCAGGACCGGCACCAGGTGGGCGCCGACCACCACCACGCCCACCGCCGCCACGATATAAGGTAGGTATTCCATCGCCGATTCCTCTTCGCCCGGGTCCCTGCCCCATGGACCGCCCGGCGGGGGCCGGGTTCCGGTCCTCGGGCCCGGCCCGTTTCCTGCATGTCACGGCCCCGAATGATACCAGGATCCGGCGGGGTCACCGGCCGCGCCGGGTCCGTCGGGAGCCGATGCCTTGAAACCCTCGCGGATGATCCTCTGTCTCGCCGGCCTGCTGGCCGTTGGCCCGCCATCGACCCCCAGCGGGGGCCGGGTGCCGGGGTCCGTGGCGGACGCCCGCTCGCCCCTGGCCACGGCCCTTCCCGTTCCCACCAATGCCGATGCGGCGGCCCTGTCCCGGGTCGATCTGGTGGGCGCCGACCTGCCCGGCCTGAATGGTGCGGGCGTCACCGTCGGCATCTGGGACGAGGGCCTGGTCCAGGCGGATCACCCCGATCTCGCCGGGCGGGTGGTCACGGTGGACAATGCTCCGGTCTCGGGCCATGCGACCCATGTCGCCGGGACCATCGCCGGCACCGGCCTGAGCGCCCCCGCTGCCCGCGGCATGGCGCCGGGCGCGCAGCTGCTCTCCTACGATTTCTTCGCCGACGTGATCGCCGAGCAGCGCAATGCCCGGGCCGCCTATGGCATGGTCCTGGCCAACCATTCCTGGGACCTGGCCACCGGCTGGCTGTTCGACCGCTACGGTGACGGTTACTGGGTCTGGTACGGGGGTGCCGGCCAGGTGGAGGACGGCCGTTTCGGCGCCTACACCAGCGTGACCCGGCAGTGGGATGCCCTGGTGGCCGACACCGGTCTCATCCTGGTGAAATCCGCCGGCAACGATCGTATCGATTTCGGCGCCGGGGCGATGCCCCATCACCATGCCGGCGACCCCTCCACCCTGTACACCGATTACCACAAGCCCGACGGCGACTACGACAGTATCGGCGAGATCGGTTCCGCCAAGAACCTGATCACCGTCGGGGCGGTGGACGACCAGGGGCGCATGACCTCCTTCAGTGGCTGGGGTCCCACCGACGACGGCCGGGTCAAGCCCGACCTGGTGGCCAACGGCACCGGGCTCTATTCCGACGATCTCGGCAGCGGGCACGCCAGCCGCAGCGGCACCTCCATGTCGACGCCGGTGGTGACCGGCGTGCTGGCCCTCCTGGTCGAACAGTATCGTTTGCTGCTGGGGGGCGACCCGGGGCCGGCCCTGGCCCGGGCCCTGCTGGTGAACAGCGCACGGGACCTGGGGCCGCCGGGCCCGGATTACCGCTATGGCTGGGGACTGGTGGACGCCTGGGCCGCCATGAGCGTGATCGATGCCGCGGCCGCCGGCGGTGGCTGGCCCCTGCGCCAGGGCGTGATCGGTGCGGGCGGGCGCCGACAGTTCGATCTCGAGGTGCCGGCCGGCCTGGACGAGTTGCGTCTCACCCTGGCCTGGGTGGATCCACCGGCTGCCGCGGGCGCGGCCAGGGCCCTGGTCGACGACCTGGACCTGCGCCTGCTGGCACCGGACGGCAGCCCGTATTACCCCTACAGCCTGGCCGGCAAGGCGGACCCCGCCGCGCCGGCCACGGCCACCGGTCCCAACCGGGTGGACAACCTGGAACAGGTGCGGGTGGCGGCGCCGGCACCGGGTCTGTGGCGGGTGGAGGTGACGGCCGCGCCGGACCTCCAGGCCAGCCAGGCCTGGGCCCTGGTGAGCAATGTCTACCTGGGGCCGGAGGGGCCGCAGAGCACGGACCTGGCGCCACCGGTGCTGGCGGCGGCGAGCGCAGCGCCGACCGCGGGCGGCGGTGGCGGGGGCGGCGGGCCCCTGTCGGTCCTGGCCCTGCTGGTCGCGCTGCGGTGGCCGCGCCGGACGAAAAAAGGCCCCGCCGGTGGTCGCCGACGGGGCCCCGGGCCGTCGCTCGGCCAGCCTACTTGTTGAGGCTCTTGTAGTAGTCCATCAGGATCTCGGCGACCTCGGGCCGGGAGAACTCCGGCGGCGGGGCGATGCCCTGGCCGAGCATCTCGCGCACCTTGGTCCCGGACAGGAGGATGAAGTCCTCCTTGGTGTGATCCGGCGCCTCGCGCATCATGACCACCTTGTGCAGCTTCTTGGAGTAGGCGGTGTGGTCGGCCTTGAAGATCTCGATCTGCAGGGCGCCCGGCGGCACCTGCTCGTCGAAGATGGTCTGGGCGTCGAAGGCGCCGTAGTAGTCACCCACCCCGGCATGGTCACGGCCGATGATGAAATGGGTGGCGCCCATGTTCTGGCGGAACACGGCGTGCAGCACCGCCTCGCGCGGGCCGGCGTAGAGCATGTCGAAGCCGTAGCCGGTGATCATGACCGAGTTGGGCGGGAAGTAGAGTTCCACCATCTTGCGGATGGCGGCATCGCGCACCGGCGCCGGGATGTCGCCGGGCTTGAGCTTGCCCAGCAGCATGTGGATCACCAGGCCGTCCGCCCCGGTGCGCTCCATGGCCATCTTGCACAGCTCCTCGTGCGCCCGGTGCATGGGGTTGCGGGTCTGGAAGGCGACCACCTTGTTCCAGCCGCGCTCCTCGATCTCGTTGCGGATCTCCACCGCGGTGCGGAAGGTGTCCGGGAAGTCGGTCTGGAAGTAGCTGAAGTTCAGCACCTGGATGGGCCCGGAGACGGCGAACCGGCCCAGGTTCATGAAGGTGTTGACGCCCGGGTGCTCCATGTCGGTGGTGCCGAAGACCTTCTCGGCCATGAGGTTCATCTCGGCGTCGCTGACCTCCTCGATGTCCTCCACGTCCATGACCGCCAGGATCGGGTGCTCCTCCACGTTGGGGTCGCGCAGGGCGATGCGCTTGTGGCCCCGGATGCCGTCGACGTTGTTGGTGAGGTTGAGAACCGGCACGGGCCAGAACAGGCCGTCGGTGGTCTTCATGTGCTCGGCGACGCTGAGCGCATCGGCCAGGTTCATGTAACCGGTCAGGGGGTTGAAGTAGCCCCCGCCCAGCATGACGGCATTGCCGGCGGCCGCGGAATTGAGCATCAGGGAAGGCAGGTTCTCCGCCTCGTGCAGCAGCTCCTCGCGCTCTGCCGGGTCGTAGACGAACAGCGGATTCAGGGTGTCAGACCCGTGCGGTTTGATCATGGCGCACTCCTTGAAGAAGGGTGAAACGAAAATCCGGTGCGGAATGGTACTCAAAACGGGCGCACCAGGCAGCACATATCTGCCTGATCGGCACATAAAAAGAATTTGGGTTCAGGCGGAGACGGGCAGGGCGCCGCGCAGGGCGAAACCTTCCGGGGCCGGTTCGCTGTCGTAGGCGAGGGCCTCCACGCCACTGGCCAGGGCCGCGGCCAGGGCCTCCGCATAGGCGGGATCCAGCTCCGCGGCGGGAGCCATGCGCCGGGCGTCGCCCCGTTGCACGCAGTAGAAGATGACGGCGCGGTGGCCGGCCCGGGCCAGCGTGGCCAGTTCCTCCAGGTGGTGCCGGCCACGGGCGCTGACGGCATCGGGGAACAGCGCGGTGCCGTTCTCCACCCAGGTGACGCTCTTGACCTCCACATAGCAGCGGCGCGCCCCGCCGTCCTCCAGCATCAGGTCGATGCGGCTGCGGCCGGGGCCCAGCGACACCTCCCGCCGCAGCCGCGGGTAGTCCCGCAGCGGCACGATCCGGCCGGCGGCGATGGCCTCGGCCACCAGCTGGTTGGCGCGGCCGGTGTGGACGCCCACCAGCACCCCGGGTCGCGCCTCCACCAGTTCCAGGGTGCAGGGGTACTTGCGGCGCGGGTTGTCGCTGCGTGACAGCCAGACCCGGGCACCGGGCGCGCTGCAACCGGTCATGGACCCGGTATTGGGGGTGTGGGCGGTGATCAGCCGGCCGTCGTCGAGTTCCACGTCGGCCAGGAAGCGCTTGTAGCGGCGCAGCAGGCGGCCCGGCAGCAACGGCTGGTCGAATTCCATGCCGGGGCCCGGCCTCAGAGCAGTTCCGCCCGGATGTCGTCCCCCTCCAGGTCGAGGCGCAGTCGCAGGCGACCGTAACAGGGCACCCGGCCGGCGATGCAGCCGGCGCCTTCCATGATGATTTCCTCGAATTCCACCGCCAGGATCAGGTCGCCGTCGCCCTCCTCCTGGAGGATGTCGAAGCGCAGGCTGTCGTTGTCGATCCAGCCGTTCTGGCTGCACAGGCCGGCCAGGCCGCTCCAGCGCTGCAGGAATGCCAGGATGCGTTGCCGGCGCATGGTCCCCGGGTCCGCCTCAGTCGTGAAATACCGCCAGCACGCCGGTGTAGCCGTAGAGCTGGTCGTGGCAGATCTCGCCGTTGGCATAGAAGCCGGCCAGGGGGATGTCGCCCAGGTGGCGCTGGATGGCGCGCAGTTCCTCGGAGCCGTTGCCGAACAGGTGCGGGCCGCGCCCCAGGCAGGAGAAGTAGAGGGCCCCCTGCGGGCGGCCCTGGATACGGGTGCGCACGTCGTCCAGCATGCGCTCCAGGTCCTCCCAGGCACTGCGGCCGTCGCGGCGGCAGAACTGGATGGCCTGGCCGGGCTCCACCATGTCGCCGATGGCCAGCAGCCGGTTGCGGGTGTCCAGCCCCACCAGGTTGCGCACCAGGTAGTCGCCGCGGTCCGAGTGGGGCAGGGGCAGGGCGGCGAAGATGTAGCCGGCGATGCGGTTCAGGTCCCGGGCCAGGATCTCGCCGATGTCCTCGAAGAAGACGTCCAGGGCCGGGCGGTCGTCGATGCGACGGATGATGTTGCGGTCACAGTCGGTGATGACGTGGCGGCCGGCGATGGGGCAGCAACCCTGGGTGATGCCGGTGACGACGCGGACCCGGTCCGAGAACACCACCCCCGAGAGACCGCCCTGGAACACCCGGTCCGCGATCTGGACCTCGTCCCAGCGGGAGGAGGTGAGTCCGCCCACCAGGTAGCCGTTGGGCAGGCCCCGGGCCAGGCCCTGGATCAGCTGCGGGATGACCGGGCTGCGTGGGTCGCCGTGGACCACCGCCAGGTGGTGCGGGTGTTGCCGCAGCCAGTCGGTGTAGGCGGCCAGCTCCGGCAGCCGGGGGTCGGTCAGTGGCGGCAGCAGGCGGTAGCTGTCGGGCGGGAGGTTGCAGAGCAGGGCACTGATGGCCCCGGTCTGGTGGTACTCGGTGGCGGTGGCGCAGACGCCCATGCCCAGGGTGCCCACCCAGTCCTGGATTCCGGTCGCGCGCCGGAAGCGGTCCAGGATGGCCGGCAGCATGCCGGCGTAGTCGTCGGCGACGTAGAGAAAACCGAGGTTGTAATCGTCCGGAACGGTGCCGATCTGTTGCAGGCAGCGGGCCGCGGCCTCTTCCCAGTGGTCCGATGCGGCGTGTCCGAGCAGGAAACCGGCAGACGGACAGCCGGCGGCATGGGGTTCCGGGGTCATGGGCGGTGCGACTCTCGCGACGGGCCAGTCGCGCCTAACATACACCCGGCCGCGGCGGATGTCATACCCGGAATTCGCGGGGTTGAATGCCGGCGGTGCCGCCTGCGCTGGGGGCACCGCCGGCGGGGGTCACGACTTGCGGCCGTCGATGAGCTGTTCGATCACCGGCGTCAGCACGATCTCCATGGCGAATCCCATCTTGCCGCCCGGCACCACGATGCTGTTGCGCCGCGACATGAAGGAGCCGTCCAGCATGCTCAACAGGTAGGGGAAGTCCACCTTGTGCTTCTTCGGGTCCCGGAAGCGGATGACGACGAAGCTCTCGTCCGGCGTCGGGATGTCGCGGGCGATGAAGGGGTTGGAGGTGTCCACTGTGGGCACGCGCTGGAAGTTGATGTCGGTGCGGGAGAACTGGGGCGTGATGTAGTGCACGTAGTCCGGCATCCGCCGCAGGATGGTGTCGACGATGGCCTCCGCCGAATAACCCCGCTCGGCGGCATCGCGATGGATCTTCTGGATCCACTCCAGGTTGACGATGGGGACCACCCCGATCAGCAGGTCCACGTACTGGGCCACGTTGACCTCGCTGGTGACCACGCCACCGTGCAGGCCCTCGTAGAACAGCAGGTCGGTGCCGGCGGGGATCTCCTCCCAGGGGGTGAATTCGCCGGGCTGCTGGCCGTAGGGCGCGGCCTCCTCCTCGCTGTGCAGGTAGTAACGGCGGCGGCAGCTGCCGGTCTCGCCGTAGGTGCGGAAGGTGTTCTCCAGCTCGTCGAACAGGTTGGCCTCGGGGCCGAAGTGGCTGAAGTGGCGGTTGCCCTCGGCCTCGGCCTGCTGCATGGCCTCCTTCATCTCGGCGCGGTTGTAGCGGTGATAGCTGTCACCCTCGATGATCAGCGGGTTGACGCCCTCGCGGCGGAAGATGTGCTCGAACGCCACCTTGACGGTCGTCGTGCCGGCGCCGGACGAGCCCGTCACGGCGACGATGGGGTGTTTCTTGGACATGAGAGTTCTCCTTGCCTGCTGAGACTGATGATTCTGCAACCTGCCCGGTGCCGGCGGGAAAAGGCCCTGCCGGCACCGGGTCGAAATCCGCGGGTGCCCCCTGGTTCGCCGCGCGGGCGCGCGCCGGCGCGCTCCGGCCCCGGGGCGGAAGGGCGCTATTGAACCATTTTTTCCGCGGTTGCGACAAGCAGCCGCGTCAATATCTTGACTCCTGTTCTGGCCGGCCCGACCAGGCACGACAGTTGCTTGCCAATCGGCAAGTGCCGGAAAAACCGCGTCACCGGGGGCATCGCGGGGCGGTTTTTCCCCGGCCGCGGGTTCGGGTTAGGATGGGCCCGCGCAAAGGAAGCCGGTCCGCCCGCCCGTCGGCCGGCGGACCATCCACGACAGCCCGGAACCAAGGAGTGGCCCGTGTACGCATTGCTGCTGACCGCAACCCTGACCCTGCTCGGATTCTCCCCCGCCGCCCTGGCCGCCAGCGGCGGTGAGCTGGATCTCACCCGGCACTTCGCCGGCTATTTCGCGCTCATTCTGTTCATCCTGGCCTACGTGCTGGTGATGGCAGAGGAGTTCACCCACCTCCGCAAGTCCAAGCCGATGGTGCTGGCCGCCGGTGTCATCTGGGCCATCATCGCCTGGGTCTACGAGCAGCACGGCATGGCGGCGGCGGCCGAGCACGCGGTGCGGCACAACATCCTGGAATACGCCGAGCTGCTGCTGTTCCTGCTGGTGGCGATGACCTACATCAACTCGCTGGAGGAGCGGCTGGTGTTCGCGGCGCTGCGTTCCTGGCTGATCCGGCGCGGGTTCAGCCTGCGCCTGCTGTTCTGGATCACCGGTACCCTCGCCTTCCTGATCTCGCCGGTGGCGGACAACCTGACCACGGCCCTGCTCATGTGCGCCGTGGTGCTGGCGGTGGGCGGCGGCAACAAGCGCTTCGTCAGCCTGGCCTGCATCAACATCGTGGTCGGCGCCAACGCCGGCGGCGCCTTCAGCCCCTTCGGCGACATCACCACCCTGATGGTGTGGCAGAAGGGCATGGTGACCTTCTGGCAGTTCTTCGACCTGTTCGTGCCCGCGCTGATCAACTTCCTGGTGCCGGCCGTCATCATGCACTTCGCGGTGCCCAAGGGCATGCCGCAGGTGGCCGACGAGCGGGTTGTCATGCGCCGTGGCGCGCGCCGCATCATGCTGCTGTTCCTGCTCACCATCGTCACCGCGGTGAGCTTCCACAACTTCCTCGATCTGCCGCCCATGCTGGGCATGATGACCGGCCTCGCCTACCTGCAGTTCTTCGGTTTCTATCTCAAGAAGACCTACGACCGCCGGCGGTGCAGCCGGGGCGAGGCGGACGCCGAGAACCGCTATGGCGCCCCCATGCCGTTCGACGTGTTCAACAAGGTATCCCGGGCGGAATGGGACACCCTGCTGTTCTTCTACGGCGTGGTGCTCTGCGTCGGCGGCCTGGGCTTCATCGGCTATCTCACCCTGGCCTCTCACGTCATGTACCTGGACTGGGGGTCCACCACCGCCAATGTCGTCGTCGGCCTGCTGTCCTCCATCGTCGACAACATCCCCATCATGTTCGCGGTGTTGTCCATGCACCCGGACATGGCCCATGGCCAGTGGCTGCTGGTCACCCTCACCGCCGGGGTCGGCGGCAGTCTGCTGTCCATCGGTTCCGCCGCCGGGGTCGCGCTCATGGGCCAGGCCCGCGGTGCCTATACCTTCTTCTCCCACCTCAAGTGGACGCCCGCCGTGGCCCTGGGTTACGCGGCCAGCATCGTCGCCCACATGATGATCAACCGGGCCCTGTTCTGACGGGCAGCCGCCGGTAGAGCAGGTCGCGGGTGCCGTGGCCGAGGCGCTGGCCCCGGCGCTCGAACCGGGTCAGCGGCCGGTCCGGGGGCCGCGGCGAGAACCGCCCGCGCCCGGCCTGGTTGGACAGCAGCGGCTCCGCGTCCAGTACCGCCAGCATCTGCCGGGCGTAGTCCTCCCAGTCCGTCGCCAGGTGCAGCAGCCCGCCGGGTCGCAGCCGCTCGGCCAGCAGTCGGGCGAAGGGCGGCTGGATCAGGCGCCGCTTGTGGTGCCGCTGCTTGGGCCAGGGGTCGGGGAAGAACACCAGGATGCGGTCCAGGCTGGCCGGCGCCAGGCGTTGGCCGAGGAGGGTCACCGCATCCCCCTCCAGCAGGCGCAGGTTGGTCAGGCCCGCGCGTTCGATGGCCAGCAGCAGGTGGCCGATCCCGGGACGGTGCACCTCGATGCCCAGGAACCCCGCCTCCGGCGCGGCGGCGGCCATGGCCGCCAGGGACTCGCCGTTGCCGAAGCCGATCTCCAGGGTGACCGGCCGGCCCGGCCCGAACAGCGCGGCCGGGTCGATGGGCCCGCTGTCCGGCAGGCCGTAGCGGGGCCAGAGCCGCTCCAGGGCGCGGCGCTGGGACGGCGTCATCCTTCCCTCCCGGCGCACGAAGGAACGGATGGGACGCGGCTGTGCGTGGGTCTCGGTCATCGCCCGGTGACGCCCCCCAGGGCGGGATGGCTTCCTGTAGAATCGGTCGGGTGTCGGGGACGCCCATTATAGACGCGCCAGGGAGAGGGTGGCTGCCGGGCGGCGGGAGACCGGGCGGGGCGCTCGTCCTGGTCCTCTGGCTGCTGCTGGCGCCGGCGCTGGCGACGGCTGCGGCGATCGAAGTGCACATCGACGGCCTGTCCGGCGAGCTGGCCCGCAATGCCCGCCACTGGCTGGCCTACCTGGAGCAGGTGGAGGTGGCGGCCAGCGACCGGGTCCAGGCCCGCTACGAGCTGAACCTGGGCGAGCAGCGCCTGCGCCAGGCGTTGCAGCCGTTCGGCTACTACCGCCCCCGCATCCGCGCCCGGGCCGAGCCCGGGCCCCGCGGCTGGCGTTTTCACTACCAGGTGGCGCCGGGCCCGCCGGTGCGCCTGCGCCAGGTGCGGATCCAGGCCCAGGGCGAGGGGGCCGCGGCCCTGGCGCCGCTGTTGCGGCGCCTGCGGCACCGGCTGCCCGCCGGTACCGTCGCCCGCCACGACCGCTACGAGGCGGTGCGCGACGCCCTCTACGAGGCGGCCTATCGGCAGGGCTTCATCCGCGCCCGGTATCTGCGCCACGAGATGCGGGTGGATCCGGCGGCCGGCCATGCCGACCTCTGGCTGGTGCTGGACACCGGCCCCCGGTTCTACTTCGGTCGGGTCTCGTTCCAGGATGGCGCGCTGGACGAGGCGCTGCTGCGGCGGTTCGTCCGTTTCCACCCCGGCGATCCCTTCGCCGCCGACCAGCTGCTCGCCCTGCATCGCCGGCTCGAGCAGAGCGGCTATTTCACCGACGTGGAAGTGGTGCCGGAGGTGGAACGCGCCCGCGACCGGCGGGTGCCGGTGCGCGTCCTGCTGCGACCGAAGAAACGCCACGAGTACAGCGCCAGCATCGGCTATGGCACCGACACCGGGGTGCGCGGCCGGCTGGGTTGGGAACACCGGCGCGTCAACCGGCGCGGTCACCGCATGGCCGCCCGGCTGGAGGCCTCCGAGATCCGCCAGGGCCTGAGCCTGGCCTACCGCGTGCCCCTGCGCCGGCCGCCGGTGGAGCAGCTGAGCTTCGGTGTCAGCGGTCAGCGGGAGGACACCCGCACCGCGGCCAGCCGCGCCTTCAGCCTCTGGACCGATCACCGCCAGGCTCGCGGCGCCTGGCGCCAGACCCTGCGCCTGGCCTACCGCCAGGCCGACTTCGACGTCGCCGGCGAACGCTCGGGCAGCCACTTCCTGGTGCCCTCGGCAACCTGGGAACGGACCCGCAGCGACCAGCCCCTGGTGCCCGACCGGGCGCTGCGCGTCGCCCTGCACCTGAAGGGGGCGGCCGCGGCCCTGCTGTCGGACACCGACTTCCTGCAGGCCGAGGCCGCCCCCTTCAGGTGCAG
>JALWSQ010000114.1 GCA_026993645.1 Thiohalobacter sp. | reverse complement strand
GGCGAGTGCCCAGAGATAACCGGTCTTCGTCTTGCCCCCGTCCGGCACCGCCGGACAAATCATTGTTTTGCACGCCTTTGGCGTGCGGGCCCGGCGCCAGAACCGGGGCGGTGGTTTCATCCATGAACAACTTGGTCGAGGCCTTCAGATGCTCGGCCAGCCGATCCACGACCGGCGTCAGGTGGAACGCCGCCTTGCCGACCCAGCCGGCCCTGCCCTCAAGTAGCGAAGCGGTAGGGTAAATCAGAATGTGGAACGATCGATCTGCAGACCCGAACGGCCCAACATCTGTGCCTGGCGGTAGAGCGGCGCATGATCGGCGTATTTACTGACCAGCACATGGGCAATGGCCCCCTCGGTCGGCAGCCCACCCTCGATCAGGTGGGGCGGCGTCTTTGCCTGGCTGACCCCACCCTTGCAGGCCGGGCAGGCGTATTTGGGGCGCACCGTCACGAGGACCCGCACCGGTCCTCAAGTAGCGAAGCGGTAGGACAAACAAGAAATTGCGGGGATGATGTCGAGCCGTTCCGTGCGGTCTTCGCCGATCCGCTCCATCTCGCCACAGCCGCAGGGGCAGGCAGTGCTGTCGGGCTCGATGACCTTTGTGACACGCGGCAGATCCTCGGGCAGGTTGCCAAGGTTGCGTCTGGGCTTGCCGGCCTTCCTTTTCGGCGCGTCACCTTTCTGCCGGGCCTGATGTTCCTCGGCCTCGGCCACCGCCACCTCGAGGTCTTCAAAGGAAAATCCTGTTCGGCCTACCGCTTCGCTACTTGAGGCCCTGTAGGCGGTCGTCGGGCGAGAGCTTTTCCGACCTCTTGCCGTAAAGGGCGTGGCGCAGTTCGCGGACCAGATGCTCAAACCGCTTGATGATGTCCTCACGTTCATCCGCCTCCCTTTGCAGATCACGGGCCCTTGCTTCGGCTTTCATTCGGGCCGCAATCTCGGCTTCGAAGGCAGCCTGGATATCGACAGGAAGTCGTTTCAGATCAATGGGTTCAGGAGCCTTGGACATGCCTGATTTATAGCGGAAACGCATCTGATACGCACGGCCAAAATGCCCCCCGATTCACTCTGCCACACCCGGACGACGCACCCGGCGCGGAAGAACGCGCCGCCAATCATTCGTCGGGAAAACGGTCCACTGGACCGTTTTCTGATCCTCCTCATCCCTCGAACAACGCCTCGAACTGCCCCCTGGAAAGCCGCATCACCCCGTCGCTGGTACCAGCGCTCCGCGCGTTCATCCCTTCGATCCGTCCACTGGACGGATCGATCCCTTCGGGACCGGTCTTCACCCAGGCGAACTTGCCTTGCTCCAGCCGCTTGTAGGCCAGCACCAGACCCGAGCCATCCCACAGCAGCACCTTGATCCGGTCGCCGCGTTTGGCCCTGAATACCACGATGATCCCTGAATGCGGATCCAGGCCCAGCTCGTTCTGCACAACCGCCGCCAGCCCGTCGTGACCTTTTCGAAAATCCACCGGCCTGGTCGCAACCACGATCTTCACCGCCTGCGACGGAACGATCATCGCGCGGCCCGCAACGCATGGGCAATCTCGGCG
>JALWSQ010000113.1 GCA_026993645.1 Thiohalobacter sp. | reverse complement strand
GAGCAGTTCCTCGTCGCTGGCGGATACCGCGACGGCACCGGCCCTGGGGACCCTGGCACCGGAGCGGCAGCGGGCCTTCGTGGCGCTGGTGCGGGACAACCTGCTGCTGCCGGAGAACGCCCGCCACTGGCTCCAGGTGCTGGACGCGGCGGCCGATACGGCCGCTCCCGAGCCGGCGGCGGCAGCGGTCATCCGCGCCGCCGGTGACGCCTTCTTCGCGACCGCCCTGGCGCTGGCCGGGGGGCAGGCCGACTTCGCGGCCTTTCGCGAGCAGCTGGCGCGGCAGACCGGTTGCCGTGGCCGCCGGCTGTTCGAACCCCTGCGCGCCGCGCTCAGCGGCCAGGCGGTGGCGGCGGCCGGCGACTGGCACCGGGGGCCGGAGCTGGCGCGGCTCTGGGCCTGGCTGGGGCCGGAACGGGCGGCGGTGCGGTTGCGCCGGGCGCTGGCCCTGGCCCGGGCGGAGGAATAGTGGAAAGGCGCCGCGGCCGCGGCGCCGGGCACGGGAGTGGATCCATGTTGAAGCTGTACAACAGTCTCACCCGCAGGAAGGAGGTGTTCGAACCCATCGAGCCGGGCCGGGTGCGCATGTACGTCTGTGGCATGACCGTCTACGACCTATGCCACCTGGGGCATGCCCGGGTGATGGTGGTGTTCGACGTGATCGTGCGCTACCTGCGCGCCATCGGTTACCAGGTCACCTACGTGCGCAACATCACCGACGTCGACGACAAGATCATCGCCCGGGCCGCGGAACGGGGCCAGGACTTTCGCGCCCTGACCGAGACCTATATCGCGGCCATGCACGAGGACGCGGCGGCGCTGGGGGTGCTGCCGCCCGACGCCGAGCCGCGCGCCACCCAGTCCATGGACCAGATCCTGGGCATGATCCAGGCCCTGCTGGACCGGGGCTATGCCTACGTGGCGGACAACGGTGACGTCTACTACGACGTCAGCCGGTTCCGGGACTACGGCAGGCTCTCCGGTGAGCGGCTGGAGGACCTGCGCGCCGGCGCCCGGGTCGAGGTGGGAGAGGGCAAGCGCGATCCGCTGGACTTCACCCTGTGGAAGGCGGCCAAGCCCGGGGAGCCGAGCTGGCCCTCGCCCTGGGGCCCGGGGCGTCCCGGCTGGCACATCGAGTGCTCCGCCATGTCCACTTGCCAGCTCGGGCCCCATTTCGACATCCACGGCGGTGGCATGGATCTCAAGTTTCCGCATCACGAGAACGAGATCGCCCAGTCCGAGGCCGCCACCGGCGAGCACTTCGTGAACTACTGGATCCACAACGGCTTCGTCCAGGTCGACGAGGAGAAGATGTCCAAGTCGCTGGGCAACTTCTTCACCGTGCGCGAGGTGCTGGCGCGCTACCGGCCGGAGACGGTGCGCTACTTCATCCTCTCCAGCCACTACCGCAGCCCGTTGAACTACTCGCAGGACAACCTGGACAAGGCGGGCGCCGCCCTGGCCCGGCTGTACACGGCCCTGCGCGGCACCGGCGGTGACGGCCGGGTGCTGGGGGCCGAGCGGGAACGGTTCAACCGGGCCATGGACGACGACTTCAACACCCCGGAGGCGCTGGCGGTGCTGTTCGATCTGGCCCGCCGCCTCAACCGGGCCCGGGAGGCGGCACCGGACCAGGTGGCGGACCTGGCCGCCACCCTGCGTCACCTGGGCGGGATTCTCGGCCTGCTGCAGGACGATCCGGAGGCCTTTCTGCGTGCCGGGCGCGGGGAGGGCGGCTTGGACGATGCCGAGGTGGAGGCCCTGATCGCCCGCCGCGCCGAGGCCCGGCGCAACCGCGACTGGGCCGAGTCCGACCGCATCCGCGACCGGCTGCAGGCGGAGGGGATCCTGCTGGAGGATACGCCCACGGGGACCACCTGGCGCCGGGCCTGAGCCGGCGCCCGGCGGACCCCCTTCAGTCGCGTTCCGCCAGTTCCGCCGCCTGCAGGGTGTTCTGCAGCAGGGTGGCCACGGTCATGGGGCCGACGCCCCCCGGCACCGGCGTGATCCAGGCGGCGCGGCGCCGGGCGGCCTCGAATTCCACGTCCCCGGCCAGGCGGCCGTCGGGCAGCCGGTTGATGCCCACGTCGATCACCGTGGCGCCCGGGCGCACCCAGTCCCCGGGCACGATGCCGGGCTTGCCCACCGCCACCACCAGGATCTCGGCCCGTTCCACGTGGCTGCGCAGGTCGCGGGTGAAGCGGTGGCAGACGGTGACGGTGCAGCCCGCCAGCAGCAGCTCCAGGCTCATGGGTCGGCCGACGATGTTGGAGGCGCCGACGATGACCGCCTCGCGGCCGTGGAAGCCCTCGCCGGTCCGCTCCAGCAGGGTGATCACCCCGCGGGGGGTGCAGGGCCGCAGCAGGGGGATGCGCTGGGCCAGCCGCCCCACGTTGTAGGGGTGGAAGCCGTCCACGTCCTTGGCCGGATCGATGCGCTCGATCACCCGTTCGCTGTCGATGTGGTCGGGCAGGGGCAGCTGGACCAGGATACCGTGGATGTCCGGGTCCTGGTTGAGCCGGTCGATGAGGGCCAGCAGCTTGGCCTCGGTGACGTCCGTCGCCAGGTCGTGGGAATGGGAGGTGAAGCCCACCTCCTCGCAGGCGCGCCGCTTGTTGCGCACATAGATCTCGGAGGCGGGATCCCGGCCCACCAGGATCACCGCCAGGCCGGGGGCGGGCAGCCCCTGTTCCCGCCGGCGGGCGACCGCCCGGCGGACCTGGTCGCGGATCTCCGCCGCGATGGCCTTGCCGTCGATGATCTGTGCGCTCATGGGACTGCCCCGGGGATGCTGCGGCACGGGGTGCCGGAAGGCGCCCGATTCTCGCACGCGGGGCCCGGGCGCGACAACCGCCGCGCGCGTCCGCATTGACGCCCGGGGTGGCGTTTGCGTATCATCGCCAACCCTGTTCCGCCCCGTTGCGACCGGGTTGGCAGGGCCAGACGGGGTATAGCGCAGCCTGGTAGCGCGCCTGCTTTGGGAGCAGGAAGTCGGGGGTTCGAATCCCTCTACCCCGACCAGCACGGGCTGGAGGTGCCGGCCCCATGGTCAGGCGCCCGTAGCTCAACCGGATAGAGCACCGGCCTTCTAAGCCGACGGTTGCAGGTTCGAGTCCTGCCGGGCGCGCCAGTACGCGGCAGGACCTGTTCGATGGTGGACGTAGCTCAGTTGGTAGAGCTCAGGATTGTGGCTCCTGCGGTCGTGGGTTCGATTCCCATCGTCCACCCCATACCACAGCCTGGCGGTGCGCCCGGCGACGGGCGGCCCTCCACTTGCAAGGTGCTCCGCTCTGTGCTGCAATACGCGCCCCCGGGCCATTAGCTCAATTGGTAGAGCAGCGGACTCTTAATCCGTCGGTTCAAGGTTCGAGTCCTTGATGGCCCACCATATCGACCCCGAGCCCATGGCCCTGCCATGGGCTCGTCCGTTTCGGGCCGGCCGGGCCCTGTCCGGCCGGCCTTCCCACCTGCCGTCATCCGGGGTACGACTGCGATTTTCAAAGCGGTATAATCCCTTAGCCATTGCCTGCGCAGCGCCCGGGGCGCAGCGGCAGGGCGCGGCGACTGCGAAAGTGGCGGAATTGGTAGACGCGCTGGATTTAGGTTCCAGTGGGGCAACCCGTGCGAGTTCGAGTCTCGCCTTTCGCACCAGACGGCCCGGCAGGGGGCTGCCCCTGGTGGCGTTGCAGTTTCATGTCAGGAGAGGAGCAGGGTCCGGGGGCGCCGGTCGGCCCCGGGTCCGCGGACCGCGACAACAATAGAGGTATCGCACAGATGCAAGTTTCAGTAGAGACCACCGGGGCGCTGGAGCGGCGCATGACCGTCCAGGTGCCGGCCGAGCGTATCGACCAGGAGGTGGAGAACCGCCTCAAATCCATCGCCCGCAGCGCCCGGCTGGACGGGTTCCGGCCCGGCAAGGTGCCCATGCGGGTGGTGCGCCAGCGCTTCGGGCGCCGGGTGCACGAGGAGGTGGCCCAGGACGTCATGAGTTCCACCTTCCAGGAGGCGCTGATGCAGGAGAACCTGCGCCCGGCCGGCGGGCCCCGCCTGGAGCCGCTCAAGCTGGCCCCCGGCGAGGCGCTGGAATACGTGGCCACCTTCGAGATCTACCCGGAGCTCGAGCCCCAGGGTCTGGAGGGGGAACGGGTGCAGCGCCCGGTGGCCGAGGTCACCGACGAGGACGTGGAGCAGATGCTGGACAAGTTGCGGCGCCAGCGAGCCAACTGGGAGGCAGTGGAACGGCCGGCGGCCGAGGGCGACATGGTCAACATCGATTTCGAGGGGACCATCGAGGGTGAGCCCTTCGAGGGCAACCGGGGCAAGGGGGTGGACCTGGAGCTGGGGTCCGGCCGCCTCATCGAGGGCTTCGAGGCCGGGGTGGTGGGCATGTCCGCCGGCGAGTCGCGCACCCTGGAGCTGCAGTTCCCGGCCGACTACCACAAGGCGGAGCTGGCGGGCCGGCCGGTGCGGTTCGAGGTACGGTTGAACCGGGTCTCGGAGCAGCGCCTGCCGCCGCTGGACGAGGACTTCGCCCGGCTGCTGGGCATCGAGGAGGGGGGCGTCGAGGCCCTGCGGGCGGAGGTGCGCCAGAACATGGAACGGGAGCTGCGCCAGCGCATGCGCTCCGTGCTCAAGCGGCGGACCTTCGACCGCCTGCTGGAGAAGAACGCAGTGGAGGTGCCCCAGGCCCTGGTCCAGGAGGAGGCCGAGCGCCTGGCGCGGGAGGCCACCGAGGCCGCCGGGGGCAACCGCGGCGTGACCCTGCCCACCAGCCTGTTCGAGGACAACGCCCGGCGGCGGGTGGCGCTCGGGCTGCTCATCGGCGAGATCGTCAAGCGCAACGGCATCGAGGTGGACGAGGAGAGGTTGCGGAATCTGATTGAAGAAATGGCTGCAACCTACGAGAATCCCGAGGAAGTCGTCAAGTGGTATTATGAGAATCCAGAGGCCCTGGGCAGCGCCCGCTCGCTGGTGCTGGAGGACCAGGTGGTCGACTGGGCCCTGGCCCAGGCCCAGGTGGAGGACGAGCGACTGACCTTCGATGCACTGATCGAGGCAGACAAGGCGGTCAAGGAATGAGGCCGTTAAAGGGGGCGGATGGGATGACCGATATCAGGACACAAGGAGGCGCAATGGAAGCACAGGCGTTGAATCTGGTACCCATGGTCGTGGAACAGACGTCGCGGGGTGAACGGGCCTACGACATCTATTCACGCCTGTTGAAGGAGCGGGTGATCTTCGTGGTGGGGCCCATCGAGGACCACATGGCGAACCTCGTCGTGGCGCAGCTCCTGTTCCTGGAATCCGAGAACCCGGACAAGGACATCCATCTCTACATCAATTCCCCGGGCGGGGCGGTGACCGCCGGGCTGGCGATCTACGACACCATGCAGTTCGTCAAGCCGGACGTGGCCACCATGTGCATCGGCCAGGCGGCCAGCATGGGCGCGCTGCTGCTGGCCGGCGGCGCCGCGGGCAAGCGCTACTGCCTGCCCCATTCGCGCATGATGATCCACCAGCCCCTGGGCGGTTTCCAGGGCCAGGCCTCGGACATCGACATCCACGCCCGGGAGATCCTGCTGATCCGGGAACGTCTCAACAGGATACTGTCTAAGCATACGGGACAGTCGCTGGAGCAGATCGAGAAGGACACCGATCGCGACAACTTCATGGGCGCCGAGGAGGCCGCCAGTTACGGCCTGGTGGACCAGGTGCTCGAGGCGCGCGGCAGCGCGGCCGGCTGAGCGGCCGGCAGGCCCCGGCAGCCAGAAACCGCGAATCGCCACCGGGATTGATCGCCAGCGCGTTTGATACCATAGTGAAGGGGCAGGGAAGCCAAGAGGGGCGCCGGACGGACGCGGGCCGTCGCGCAGGATGGGGTAGCTGAGAGGGTCGGCCATGAGCGATGATCGAAACGGTAAGGGCGATGACGGCAAGCTGCTGTATTGCTCCTTCTGCGGCAAGAGCCAGCACGAGGTACGCAAGCTGATAGCGGGGCCGTCGGTCTTCGTCTGCGACGAGTGCGTGGAGCTGTGCAACGACATCATCCGCGAGGAGATGCAGGAGAAGTCCTCGGGGGTGGGTGACAAGCTGCCCAAGCCACACGAGCTCAAGGAATTCCTCGACGAATACGTCATCGGCCAGGAACGGGCCAAGAAGGTGCTGTCGGTGGCCGTGTACAACCACTACAAGCGCCTGGACGTGCGCCAGAAGAAGGACGAGGTCGAGCTGTCCAAGAGCAACATCCTGCTCATCGGGCCGACCGGTTCCGGCAAGACCCTGCTGGCCGAGACCCTGGCCCGGTTGCTGAACGTGCCCTTCACCATCGCCGACGCCACCACCCTGACCGAGGCGGGCTACGTCGGCGAGGACGTGGAGAACATCATCCAGAAGCTGCTGCAGAAGTGCGACTACGACGTGGAGAAGGCCCAGACGGGCATCGTCTACATCGACGAGATCGACAAGATCTCGCGCAAGTCGGACAACCCCTCCATCACCCGTGACGTCTCGGGCGAGGGCGTGCAG
>JALWSQ010000112.1 GCA_026993645.1 Thiohalobacter sp. | reverse complement strand
CTGTCGACCGTGACGGGCTCTGGCATGCCCAGACCCCGCAGATGTTCCGGCTGGGGGAGCTGCGCCGGGCGCTGGCCGCGGTCCGGGAGCGGGGCCTGGCGGTGACCGACGAGGCCGCCGCCATGGAGCTAGCCGGGGTGCGTCCCCTGCTGGTACCCGGCCATGCCGACAACCTCAAGATCACCCACGCCGAGGATCTGCCCCTGGCGCGTTTCCACCTGGCCCAGCAGGGACGCCTGGCATGAGGATCGGTCAGGGCTTCGACGTCCATGCCTTCGCGCCCGGCCGGCCCCTGGTACTGGGCGGCGTGACCCTGCCCTGGCCCCAGGGGCTGGCCGCACATTCCGATGGCGACGTGGTGCTCCATGCCCTGTGTGATGCCCTGCTGGGGGCGGCGGGCCTGGGTGACATCGGTCGGCATTTTCCCGACGACGATCCGGCCTGGGCCGGGGCCGACAGCCGCGACCTGCTGCGGCGGGTGGTGGCCCTGGTCGCGGCCGAGTCACTGGCGCCGGTGAACGCGGACATCACCATCGTCGCCCAGGCCCCCCGCCTGGCCCCACACATTCCGGCGATGCGGGCCCACATCGCCGCCGACCTGGCGCTGCCCGCGGGTCGGGTCAACCTCAAGGCCACCACCAGCGAGGGCCTGGGGTTCACCGGTCGCGGCGAGGGGATCGCGGCCCTGGCGGTGGTGTTGCTGGCCACCCGGGCGGAGGCTGGTGCCTGACCTTGTCCGGGCCCGACCCCGATTTCGCGGCCGGCACCGATCTGCCGCGGACCGAACAGGCGCCGGCCCGGGCACGGCTGCGCCAGCGGCCCGAGGATTTCCAGGTGGAAGAGCTGCCCCTGGTGCTGCCCGAGGGCCACGGCGAGCATCTCTGGGTGCGGCTGCGCAAGCGTGACCACACCACGCCGGAGGCCGCCGCCGCCCTGGCCGACTGGGCCGGGGTGAGGCCTGCCGCGGTGGGTTTCGCCGGTCTCAAGGACCGGCGGGCGGTGACCACCCAGTGGTTCTCCCTCCATCTCCCGGGGCGGCCCGATCCGGACCCCGGGGCCTTCGCGGTGCCCGGCATGTGCCTGCTGGAATCGGGCCGCCATGGGCGCAAGCTGCGCCGTGGCGTGCTGCGCGGCAACCGGTTCCGGCTGCGGCTGCGGGCCGTGGCGGGTGACCGGGATGCCATCGACCACTGCCTGGAGACCATCGGTCGGCGTGGGTTCCCCAATTATTTCGGGGCGCAGCGCTTCGGCCGCAACCAGGCCAACCTGGGTCGGGCGGCGAGCTGGTTCGCGGGCCGGCTGCGGCCGGGGCGGGCCCAGCGCGGCTATCTGCTGTCGGCAGCCCGGGCCCTGCTGTTCAACCAGGTGCTGGCGGCACGGGTCCTGGCCGGCCACTGGGACCAGGCGTTGACCGGCGACCTGATGCAGTTCGACGGCGGGGGCAGCCTGTTCCTGCACGACGGCAGCGATGCCAGCGTGCCCATGCGCACCGCTGCAGGGGAGGTGCATCCCACGGGTCCCCTCTGGGGCCGGGGTGGCCGGCGGCCGGCCGCGGCAGCGGCGGAGGTCGAACGGGCCGCCCTGGCGCCCCTGGGCGACTGGTGCCGGGCGCTGGAAGGGTTCGGAATGACGGCCGATCGCCGTCCGTTGCGGGCCCGGGTGCGGGACCTGGCCTGGCACTGGGAGGACGCGGCGACCCTGGAACTGGATTTCACCCTGGGCCGAGGCAGTTATGCCACGATGCTGGTGCGCGAGTTCTGTGCCGTGGATGGTGACGGCTAACCGCGCTTGAGCAGAACGTACAGGGCGCCGGTGCCCCCGTCCACGGGGCGCGCCGAGCAGAAGGCCAGCACCTCGTCCCGTTGCCGCAGCCAGTAGCCGATGCGGGACTTGAGCACCGGCCGGCCATGGCGCGAGCGCAGGCCCTTGCCATGGATGATGCGCACGCAGCGCCAGCCCTGTCGCCGGGCCCGGTCGAGGAAGGCGGCCAGGGCGCGCCGGGCCTCGGTGGCACCGAGGCCGTGCAGGTCGTATTCGGCCTGGACCACGAAGCGGCCGCGGCGCAGCTTCTGCAGCAGGCGGCGCTGCAGTCCGGCGCGAGCGAACCAGAGTTCGTCGCCGGTCTCCAGATCGGTGGGTTCCCAGGCATCGGCCAGGGCATCCACCAGCACACTGCGGTCGTCGGCCTGGCGAAAGCGGGGCACCGGTGCCGGCCGTGGCCGGCTGCCGGGACGGCGTTCCGGGGTCAGCCGCTTGACCGGCCCCACCCACTCGCGGAACAGGCGCCGGTCCGCCTGGCTCACGGAACTGCGGCTGTGGCGGCGGTTGGAGGACAAGGCGGCGGACCCTGGGACGGGGACGGAGATTCCAGTATAGTGAAAGCCCATGATGCTGCAACAGGCCGTTCCGCGACTCCGCCATGCGCTCTGGCCGATCCGGCGGCCGCTGGCGTGTGTTCACTGGCGATGAAGATTCTCGTCAGTAACGACGACGGTTACGAAGCACCGGGGATCCAGGCGCTGGCCCAGGCGTTGCAGGCGCTGGGCCGGGTGACCCTGGTGGCACCGGACCGCAACCGCAGCGGCGCCAGCAATTCCCTGACCCTGGACAATCCCATCCGGGCCACCCGGCTGGCGGAGGACCGCATCCGCGTGGATGGCACCCCCACCGATTGCGTTCACCTGGCCATCACCGGGCTGCTGCCGGAGGAACCGGACCTGGTGGTCTCCGGTATCAACGCCGGTGCCAACCTGGGCGACGACGTGCTCTATTCGGGCACTGTGGCGGCGGCCATGGAGGGTCGTTTCCTGGGCCTCCCCGCGGTGGCGGTGTCGTTGGTCGGTGATCAGCCCAGCCACTACGAGACCGCGGCGGCGGTGGCGCGTGACCTGGTCGCAAGGTTGCGGGAGATGCCGCTGCCCGCGGACACCATTCTCAACGTCAATGTGCCCGATCGGCCGCGGAGCGAACTGCGCGGCCTCCGGGTCACGCGCCTGGGGCACCGCCACCGCTCGGAGCCCGTGGTCCGGGCGCAGGATCCACGTGGGCGCACCATCTATTGGGTGGGTCCGGCCGGGGCGGAACAGGATGCGGGAGAGGGCACCGACTTCCACGCAGTGCGGGCGGGCTACGTGTCGGTGACCCCCATGCACGTGGACCTGACCCGGCACGATGCCGTGGCCGGCCTGCGTGCCTGGATGGCGGAGGACTGAGGGGTGCAGACCCGGATCCGTGGTATCGGCATGACCTCGCAGCGTACCCGTGACCGGCTGGTGTGCCGGCTGCGGGACCGCGGGATCGCCGACGAACGGGTACTGGAGGTGATGCGGCGGACACCGCGCCACCTGTTCGTGGACGAGGCCCTGGCCAGCCGCGCCTACGAGGACACCGCCCTGCCCATCGGGTTCGGCCAGACCCTGTCCCAGCCCTACATCGTGGCCCGCATGACGGAGATCCTGTGCCAAGCGCGGCCCCGGCGCGTGTTGGAGGTGGGCACCGGTTCCGGCTACCAGGCGGCCATCCTGGCGCAGTTGGTGGAGCGGGTCTACAGCGTGGAACGCATCGATGCCCTGGTGCGCCAGGCGCGACGGCGACTGCGCGACCTGGGGCTCGCCAATGTCCAGCTGCGCCATTCCGACGGCAGCTGGGGCTGGGAGAGCCAGGCACCCTTCGATGCCATCCTGGTGACGGCGGCGCCGGACTGGCTGCCGACCCCCCTGCTGCAGCAGCTGGCCGAGGGTGGCCGGTTGTTGCTGCCCCTTGGAGAGCGGGGCCGCCAGACCCTGGTCCTGATCCGGCGCCAGGGTGGGGAATTCGAACGTACCGACCTGGAAGCGGTGAGCTTCGTTCCGCTGGTGGGCAGTCCCGATGGCGTTGTTTGAGTGCCTGTACGACAGCGTCATCGCCTGGTCGCGGCGGTCGCGGGCACCCTGGTACCTGGCGATGCTCAGCTTTGCCGAGTCCTCCTTCTTCCCCATACCGCCCGACGTGATGCTGGCCCCCATGAGCATGGATCGCCCGCAGCGGGCCTGGCACTATGCGGCGCTCACCACCCTCGCCTCAACCCTGGGGGGCATGGCCGGCTATGCCATCGGTTTCTTCGCCCTGGAGGCAGTGCGACCGCTGCTGGTGGACTGGGGGTACTGGCCGGCCTATCTCCAGGCCCGGGCCTGGTTCAGTGACTGGGGCGTCTGGACCGTGCTGGTGGCGGGGTTCTCGCCCATTCCCTACAAGGTGTTCACCATCACCGCGGGCAGCCTGGCCATGGCCTTCGTTCCGTTCGTGATCGCATCCGCCATCGGGCGGGGGATGCGTTTCTTCCTGGTGGCCGGGTTGCTGGCCTGGGGTGGTCACCGCCTGGAACGCCGCTTGCGCGCCTCCATCGAGTGGGTCGGCTGGGTCACGGTCCTGTTGCTGGTGATGCTCTACCTCGTTCTGCGGCACTGAGAGGGTCTGGCTTGCACGTGCCCGCCCGATACAGCCGGTTGGAGGGACAGCCACCCGGGCGGCGGGGTGCCCGCTGGGCGTGCTGCCTGCTGGCGTTGCTGCTGGCCGCCTGCGGCACCAGCCCGGTCCAGGCCCCGGTGGGGGAACGTCCTGCCGTCTCCGTACGCAGTATCCGTCACAGTGCCCGTCACCGGGTACAGCCCGGCGAGAGCCTCTATTCCATCGCCTGGGCCTATGGTCTCGACTACCATGTGCTGGCCGCCTGGAACCACATCCGGCCCCCTTACACCATCTACCCGGGCCAGGTTCTGCGCGTGCGCGGTCTGCGCCGGCCGGAGACCGGGCGCCCACCGGCCAAGCGGTCGGCACCGGCCCGTTCCCCCCGGGCGGCACGGGCACGGCGGCCGCGCCATGCCCCGGGGCGGGGGCGCTGGCATGGCCGAAGCAGCCCCCTGGCCTGGCGCTGGCCGGTGCGCGGGCCCTTGCTGCGACGCTACCACCCAGGGGGAATCGGCAAGAAGGGCATCGCCATCGGCGGCCGTCCCGGCACGCCGGTGCGCGCCGCCGCCGCTGGTCGCGTGGTCTACGCCGGGAGTGGACTTGTCGGCTATGGCAGGCTTATCATCGTGAAACATAACGATACCTACCTAAGTGCCTACGGCCACAACCGGCGGTTGCTGGTCCGGGAGGGCCAGCGGGTGAGGGCGGGCCAGGTGATCGCGACCCTGGGCAGCAGCGGCGCCACGCGGCCCATGCTGCACTTCGAGATCCGGAGGAACGGCCGCCCGGTGGACCCGCTGCGCTATCTGCCCGCGCTCTGAAAGAGCGGGACAGGGCGGAGGTCCATTGCCTGCCTCGGGCCTGCGCGGGGGAAGCGTCGGGACGGGGCCGGGAGGATGACAGATGCGGAAGAATCGCAGGACGGAAGGAGAGGGTGCCCCGCAGCCGGTCAACGGCCGGCGGGTGGATGCCATGCCCGTTCCGGAGGCGGAGGTCGTACCCCTGGCCGACCCGCCCGATGGCGACCAGGCGGCCGCCATTCCCGACCAGCGGACCTTCGCTCCGGGCGAGTTCTCCGAGGCCTCCCACGACGCCACCCGGCTCTACCTCAACGAGATCGGCTATTCCCCCCTGCTCACGGCCGAGGAGGAGGTGTACTACGGCCGCCTGGTACGCCAGGGCGACGAGGGGGCGCGGCGGCGGATGATCGAGAGCAACCTGCGCCTGGTGGTCAAGATCGCCCGCAAGTACATGAACCGCGGCCTGGCACTACTCGATCTCATCGAGGAGGGCAATCTGGGCCTCATCCGGGCGGTGGAGAAGTTCGATCCCGAGCGGGGGTTCCGTTTCTCCACCTATGCGACCTGGTGGATCCGCCAGACCATCGAGCGGGCCCTGATGAACCAGACCCGTACCATCCGCCTGCCCATCCACGTGGTGAAGGAGATCAACGCCTACCTGCGGGCGGCCCGCAAGCTGGCCCAGAAGCTGGACCACGAGCCGACGGCGGACGAGATCGCCGAGCTGCTCGAGCGGCCGGTGAGCGACATCCAGCGCATGCTGGGGCTGAACGAGCGGGTCGGCTCGGTGGACGTGCCCCTGGGGCCGGAGTCCGACAAACCCCTGCTGGACGTGCTCGCGGACGAGAACAACCCGGACCCGGCCGACCTGCTCCAGGAGGACGAGGTCTACGTCAACCTGGAGACCTGGCTGGCCCAGCTCAACGACAAGCAGCGCGACGTGGTGGAACGGCGCTTCGGCCTGCACGGTCACAAGAGCAGCACCCTGGAGGAGGTCGGACGCGAGATTGGCGTGACCCGCGAACGGGTGCGCCAGATCCAGATGGATGCGCTGAAGAACCTGCGTCGTATCCTGGAGGCCGAGGGCTTCTCCCCCGACGCCCTGTTCGGTGATTGAGGGAATCCCTCCGTCTCAGGTCAGGAACAGCACCGCCGCCACCGGCCGGTCCTCCGCCAGCAGCAGGTTGAAGGTGCGGCAGGCTGCCGGCGTGTCCATCACCTCCACCGCGATGCCCCGTCGCTGCAGCGGGGCCAGCAGGGCCGGGGCGGGGAAGCAGAGCCGGTCACCGGTCCCCAGCAGCAGGATCTCGATGTCCAGTTCGGCCAGTCGCTCCATGTGGGCCGGTTCCAGCGCGGCGAAGGAGGCGGGGGCCCAGTCGGTCAGCACCCGTTCCGGCGTCACCACCAGGTGCTGGCGGAACAGCCGCTCGCCCACCTGGAACTCGCCCGCACCGTAGGCGCGGATGGCCAGGCTGCCAGGCTGGTCCTCGGCGAAGCGCATGGGGACAAGATAGAACATCGCGGCCCGGAAAGACAGCGCCCGGCCCGGGTTCGGCCGGGCGGTCCGCGCGGGGCAACGCTTGTATCCCAGCGGCGATTTCAGTACCCTCACCGCCTCGGCCGGGTCCGCGAGAGGTCCGGAAAACCCAAGCAAACTCAAATGGATCGGTACCTCGTTGTTTGAAGAGTTTCCAAGAATCAAGCGCCTCCCGCCCTACGTTTTCAATATCGTCAACGAATTGAAGGCCAAGGCCCGGGCCCGGGGCGAGGACATCATCGACTTCGGCATGGGCAATCCGGACCAGCCGCCGCCGGCGCACATCGTCAGCAAGCTGGTGGAGGCGGCCCAGCGCAGCGACGTGCACCGCTACTCGCTCTCACGCGGCATCCCGCGCCTGCGCCGCGCCATCTGCGCCTGGTATGAACGCCGCTATGGCGTGAACCTGGACCCGGAGACCCAGGCCATCGTCACCATCGGTTCCAAGGAGGGGCTGGCCCACCTGGCCCTGGCCACCATGGGGCCCGGCGACGCCGTGCTGGTGCCCAATCCCGCCTATCCCATCCATCCCTATGGGTTCGTCATCGCCGGTGCCGACATCCGTCACGTGCCCCTGATCCCGGACCACGACTTCTTCGCCGAGCTGGAGAAGGCCATTCGTGATTCCTGGCCCCGGCCGAAGATGCTGGTGCTCAATTTTCCCGCCAACCCCACCACCCAGTGCGTGGATCTGGGGTTCTTCGAAAAGGTCGTTGCGGTGGCGCGCGAGCACCAGATCTGGGTGGTGCACGACCTGGCGTATGCGGACCTGGTGTTCGATGGTTACCAGGCACCCTCCATCCTGCAGGTGCCGGGGGCCGACGAGGTGGCAGTGGAGTCCTTCTCCCTGTCCAAGAGTTACAACATGCCCGGCTGGCGCGTGGGCTTCATGTGCGGCAACCGGACCCTGATCGCCGCCCTGGCGCGCATGAAGTCCTATCTCGACTACGGCATGTTCACGCCCATCCAGGTGGCGGCCATATCCGCCCTGGAGGGGCCACAGGAATGCGTGCAGCAGATCGCCGACATGTACCGCAGCCGCCGCGACACCCTGTGCAACGGCCTCAATTCCCTGGGCTGGCCGGTGGAGAAGCCCAAGGCGACCATGTTCGTCTGGGCCCGGATCCCGGAACGGTATCAGCCCATGGGGTCGCTGGAGTTCGCCAAGATGCTGCTGGCGGAGGCCAAGGTGGCGGTGTCGCCCGGCATCGGCTTCGGGGAGTACGGTGACGACTACGTGCGTTTCGGCCTGATCGAGAACGAACATCGTATTCGCCAGGCCATCCGGGGCATCCGCGAGATGTTCCGGCGGGAGCAGAAGGCGGGCGCCTGACAGAGGAGGGGAAGACAGCGTGAATCCGGTCAATGTGGGCCTGCTGGGACTGGGTACCGTCGGTGGCGGAACCTTCAACGTGCTGCAGCGCAACGCGGTGGAGATCGCGCGCCGGGCGGGGCGTGGCATCCGCATCTCCCGCGCGGCGGCCCGTGACTACGATGCCGAGCGCCTGCCGGGCATCGAGGCCGTCCCGGTCACCACCGATGCCTTCGCGGTGGTGGAGGATCCCGACATCCAGATCGTGGTGGAGCTGATCGGTGGTTACGAACCGGCGCGGGAACTGGTGCTGCGGGCCATCGCCAACGGCAAGCACGTGGTGACCGCTAACAAGGCCCTGATCGCCAGCCACGGCAACGAGATCTTCGCTGCGGCCGGGGAGGCCGGCGTCATGGTCGCCTTCGAGGCGGCGGTGGGCGGCGGCATCCCGGTGATCAAGGCGGTGCGAGAGGGCCTGGCCGCCAACGAGATCCAGTGGCTGGCCGGCATCATCAACGGGACCGGCAACTTCATCCTCACCGAGATGCGCGACAAGGGGCGGGACTTCGCCGAGGTGCTGGCCGAGGCCCAGCGCCTGGGTTACGCCGAGGCGGATCCGACCTTCGACGTCGAAGGCATCGACGCCGCGCACAAGCTCACCATCCTGGCCTCCCTCGCCTTCGGTATCCCGCTCCAGTTCGACAAGGTCTATACCGAGGGGATCGGCCATGTGACCCGGGCCGACGTGGCCTATGCCGAGGAGCTGGGCTACCGGATCAAGCACCTGGGCTTCGCCCGCCGCACCGCGGCCGGGATCGAGCTGCGGGTCCATCCCACCCTGATCCCGGAGCGCCGGCTCATCGCCAATGTCAACGGTGTCATGAATGCCATCCTGGTCATGGGCGATGCCGTGGGTCCGACCCTGTATTACGGCGCCGGGGCCGGTGCCGAGCCCACCGCCTCGGCGGTGGTGGCCGACCTGGTGGATGTCACCCGGGTGCTGACGGCGGACCCGGGCAACCGGGTGCCGCACCTGGCCTTCCAGCCCGATGCCCTGGAGGAGATCCCCATCCTGGCCATGGACGCCATTGAAACCGCCTACTACCTGCGCCTGTGCGCGGTGGACCGGCCCGGCGTGCTGGCCGAGGTCACCCGTATCCTGGGTGATCAGGGCATCAGCATCGAGGCCATCCTGCAGAAGGAGCCCTTCCCCGGTGCCGCCCCGGAACGGGTGCCGGTGATCCTGCTGACCCACCCGGTGCAGGAAGGCCGCATGAACCGGGCCATCCAGCGTATCGAGGCCCTGGACAGCATCTGCGACCGGGTGGTGCGCCTGCGGGTGGAATACCTGGATGTCGACTGAAGCGGCCGCCATCCCGTCTGGAATCATCGAGGAACCGTCATGCCATTCCGACCACGCTATACCGGGCTGATCGAGCGTTACCGCGACCGGCTGCCCGTCTACGACGATACCAGCATCATCAGCCTGGGCGAGGGCGATACGCCCCTGGTCCGGCTGCACAACATCCCGCGTGCCCTCGGGCGTGAAGTGGACATCTACGTCAAGTACGAGGGGCTCAACCCCACGGGTTCGTTCAAGGACCGGGGCATGACCATGGCGGTGACCCGGGCGGTGGAGGAGGGCAGCCGCGCCGTGATCTGTGCCTCCACCGGCAACACCTCGGCCTCGGCTGCCGCCTATGCCGCCCGCGCGGGAATCACCGCCTTCGTTCTCATTCCAGAGGGCAAGATCGCCCTGGGCAAGCTGGCCCAGGCAATGATGCACGGTGCCGTGGTGCTGCAGATCCGCGGCAACTTCGATGCCGGCATGCAGCTGGTCAAGCAGGTGGGCGAGGAGGTGCCGGTCACCATCGTCAATTCCATCAACCCCTATCGCCTCCAGGGACAGAAGACCGCTGCCTTCGAGATCATCGAGGAGCTGGGACGGGCACCGGATTTCCACTGCCTGCCGGTGGGCAATGCCGGCAACATCACCGCCCACTGGATCGGCTACTGCGAGTACTCGTCCGGCTCGGGGGATGGAGTGACCGGCGCCTGCGCCTTCTGCCAGGGCCATTGTGCCTTCGCCGGCGGGGCGGTGGTGGGCAACCGGCCGCACATGGTGGGTTACCAGGCCGCGGGTGCCGCCCCCTTCCTGCGCGGGGCCATGGTGGACGATCCCGAGACCGTGGCGACCGCCATTCGGATCGGTCATCCCCAATCGTGGGACTATGCCTGGACGGCAGTGAAGGAATCGGGCGGCTGGTTCGACGAATGCACCGACGAGGAGATCCTCGCCGCCCAGAAACTGCTGGCGGAGAAGGAGGGCGTGTTCTGCGAACCGGCATCCGCCACGTCCCTCGCCGGTGCCCTGCGGGACATCCGTTCCGGCCGCATTCCCGAGGGTAGCAGCGTGGTCTGCACCCTGACCGGCCACGGCCTCAAGGATCCCGATATCGCCATCCGCCAGTGCGAGGGCGCGGTGCAGACCGTGGACGCCGAGCTGGAGGCGGTACGGCGCGCCATCGCCGAACGCCTCTGAGCCGGGGGTCCGTAGCAGGTGCCATGACGCCCGCCCTGGTGCTGGCCCTGCCGGGCATGGGTGGTGATGCGGAGCGTCGTGCCGGCAGCGGGCTCTGGGCGACTCCGGCCGGCCGGCAGCTGGCGGCCTGGCTCGAGCGCAGTCGGGCGCGGCCGCTGGCCCCTGGCGAGCCGCCGGCCGCGCTCCCCGCGTTCAGTGGCTACCGCCAGCGTGGCCTGGCCCGGCTGGCGGCCGCAGGCGACGGGCTGCCTCTGGAAGGAACGGCGCTGTTGCGGGCCGATCCGGTGTACTTCCGTGCCGATCGCAGTCGGTTGTTGGTATTCGGTCCCCGTGTACTGAACCTGGATCCGGCCGAGGCGGAGGCCCTGACGGCCAGGTTCACGGCGTTCTATGCCGATCGGGGTTGGCGGCTGCAGTGGGTCACGCCCGAGCGCTGGTACCTGGCGCTGCCCCGGGAACCGGACATCCGGACCCGGCCCCTGCCCGAGGTGGATGGGCGTGAGGTGGAGGGTCGGCTGCCGGGGGGGACGGATGCACGGGCCTGGCATGCCCTGCTGAACGAGATCCAGATGCTGTTCCACGACCACCCCGTCAACCAGGCACGGCGGGATGCCGGCCGGCCCCAGGCGAACGGAATCTGGCCCTGGGGCGAGGGGGAGCCGTCGGCCCTCGCCTGGCCGGGCTGGTCCGGCCTCTGGTCCGATGATCCACTCGACCGGGGGATGGCGCGCCATGCCGGCATCGACGCCGCGCCATTGCCGGAGGATTTCGCCGCCTGGCGCCGGGCCGCCGGCGCGGGACGTCACCTGCTGGTGCTGCCCGATTCGCGCCAGGCGCCGGATCCGGCGGCCCGTCTCCAGGATCTGCTGGAAAGCTGGCTGGTGCCTGCCTGGGTGGCGCCGGGGACCGGCAGTGCCCTGTACTGGGGTGATGGTCGGCTCTGGTACCGGAAGGCCGGCTGGCGTGGTCTGCTGACCGGCCTGCGCCGATGGCGTGGGCCCTGAGGCCGGACTCAGCTGCTGCCGAACTGGCGGGTGACGTCCACGTAGAGTTTCAGCCGCTGGCCGGGATGGAGATACTGGTCCCGGCGGATGCCGTTCCAGCGGCACAGGTCCCGGATGCTGACCCGAAAGCGGCGCGAGATGAGCGCCAGTGAGTCGCCCCGCCGCACCCGGTAGCGCAGGCGCCGCACGGCCGCGGTCCGGCGCCAGCTCACCGGTCTGGGCGCCGCCCGTCGTCCAGCGGTGACCACCAGCCTGCGCCCCGGCCGCAGCACATCGCCCAATCCCAGGCCGTTCCAGCGTGCCAGGGTGCGGGTGGACACACCATAGCGGCGGGCGATGGTCCACAGGGAGTCGCCCCGCCGGACCCGGTACGTGCGGCGGCCAGCAGCCACGCGCTGGCGGCGCCGACCGGTCAGGCTGAGGCGGTAGTCGGCCAGTTTGCGGCGTGCCACCGGGATGAGCAGGTAGCGACCGGCGCGGATCCGGTTGCCGCGCAGGCCATTGGTCTGGCGCAACACTGCCACCGTGGTGCGATAGTGCAGGGCGATGGTGGACAGGGTCTCACCCTTGCGGATGCGGTGCCGCGCCCAGTGTACGCGCCGGCTGGCCGGCAGTCGGGCCAGGGCCGCCCGGAAGCGCTTGGCCGCCGGTGTGGGCAACAACAGCCGATGTGGTCCCCGGGGCGGGGTGGCCCAGCGGTTGAAACCGGGGTTCAGCAGGTAGAGACGATCGAGGCTGATGCCGGCCAGCTCGGCGGCCAGGGCGAGGTCGATCTGTCCGCCGGTGTCCACCGTTTCCACGGGTGGCTGGTTGTCCAGGGACGGCAGTGCCAGGCCGTAGGCGGCCGGTTGCCGGACCAGGCGGGCGATGGCCAGCAGCCGGGGCACGTAGTCGCGGGTTTCGCGCGGCAGGCGCAGGTGCCAGAAGTCGGTGGGCCGGCCATGGCGCCGATTGTAGGCCACCGCCTTGGCCACCGTGCCCTCGCCGGAGTTGTAGGCGGCGAGGGCCAGCAGCCAGTCCCCGTGCAACTCGTCGTGCAGGTACTGCAGGTACGCCAGCGCCGCCCGGGTGGAGGCCACCAGGTCGCGGCGACCGTCGTACCACCAGTTCTGGCGCAGTCCGAAGCGGCGCCCGGTACCGGGGATGAACTGCCACAGTCCGGATGCCCGGCCATGGGAGTAGGCGAAGGGCTGGAAACCGCTTTCCACCACCGGCAACAGGGCCAGCTCGCCTGGCAGGCCCTGTTGCTCCACCTGGTCCAGGATCCAGCCGAGGTAGGGGGCACCGCGCTGCAATACTCGGGGAAGGTAGTCGGGATGGGCCTGGAACCAGCGCAGCTGGCTGCGCACCCGCCGGTTGTCCGTTGCCGGCAGGCCATAGTCTGCCACCAGCCGCTGCCACAGCGATGGTGGCTGGGTCTTCTCCGGGGGCGGTGCGGTTTCCCCCTCCAGCGGGAGGGCCAGATCCGCCATGCGGGCCAGGGTCCAGGCCGCCTGCGCGGCCACCGGCCGTTCGTCGGGCATGGGCGCCGACGCTTCCGACAACACCGGTGACCCGGTCGTGGCCGCGGGCGCGGTGGCGCGGGCCACTGGCGGTGCCTTCCGGGTCGGCCGCCAGTGGGCCGGCAGCTGGCTGCAGCCCGCTGTCCACAGCAGCACCAGCAGCATGGCCGTCAGGCCGGTGGCATGTCCTCTGTCCATAGAGTACGGGACCATGGGGATGAATTCGGCGCCAATCCTCACAGGTGCGCGGGCAAAGGTCAAGCGACGACGTTTGCCCGCGCGCGGGCTTCCAGTATCATGCTTGCCAATGGGCAGGTCGCCACAAGCGGAATCCCGGCCGGCATGCCGTGAACCTGTCAGCGGCGGGTTGGCGGCCTGGTACGGGTCCGCATTGGGTCAGCGGCTGGAAGCGGTGGAAATTGAGGCCCTGGACGAGGTTCTGACCACCCTGTTCGGATATCACCTGTTGCTGGTGGCGCCGCCCTGGTCGCGGCGCGAACTGCCGGCGGCGCGGATTCCCCATCGCATGGTGCTGGGCTGGAACGGCAACCGGCGGGCCGCCGCCCTGTTGGCCCGGCCCCATCGCCTGCCACTGGCCACCGACGCCCTGGATGCCATCGTGTTGCCGCACACCCTGGAATGCTCCACCGCACCACACGAGCTGCTGCGCGAGGTGGACCGGTGCCTGGTACCCGAGGGCCAGGTGGTTCTCTTCGGTTTCAACCCCTTCGGCTGGTGGGGGCTCGCCCGGCTGGCCGCGGGCTGGCGCGGACGTCCACCCTGGTGCCTGCGGTTCATCGGCCAGCGCCGGATTCGCGACTGGCTGACGCTGCTGGGATTCGAAGTGACCCTGGTGCGGCCGTTGTTCTTCCGTCCCCCGCTGGCCCATGGGGGGGTGCTCGATCGCCTCGGCTGGCTGGAACGCCTGGGGCAGCATGGCTGGCCCCTGCCCGCGGCCACCCACCTCATCGTTGCGCGGAAGCGGGTGGTGGGCCTGACGCCCCTGCGCCCCCGCTGGCGGCCCCGGCGGGGTTTCGTGGTGACCGGGGCCGTGGGGCCGACACAACGGACTGGGGGGCGCTGACCACCATGGAAGTCGAGATCTTCACCGACGGTGCCTGCCGCGGCAACCCGGGACCCGGCGGCTGGGGTGCCCTGTTGCGCTACGGCGATCACGAGCGGGAACTCTATGGTGCCGAGCCGCTGACCACCAACAACCGGATGGAACTCATGGCGGCGATCCAGGCACTGGAGGCCCTGCGCCGGCCCTGCCGCGTGCGCCTGACTACGGATTCGCAATACCTCAAGCAGGGCATCACCAGCTGGCTGGCCAACTGGAAGCGGCGTGGCTGGAAGACGGCAGCGGGCAAACCGGTCAAGAATCAGGATCTCTGGCGGCGCCTGGACACGGCCGTGGGACGGCACCAGGTCCATTGGGCCTGGGTCAAGGGGCATGCCGGCCACGATGGCAACGAACGGGCCGACCGCCTCGCCAACCGGGCCATCGACGAGCTGCTGGCCAAGGGTTGAATGCCGGCGGCAGAACTGGAGGGGAGTATCGCAATGCGTCAGATCGTGCTGGACACGGAAACCACGGGCCTGGACCCGGCGCAGGGTCACCGGGTGATCGAGATCGGGGCGGTGGAGCTGGTCAACCGCCGCCCCAGCGGGCGGACCTACCACCAGTACCTGCAGCCGGACCGGGCCATCGACGAGGGGGCGCAGGATGTCCATGGCATCAGTGCCGAGTTCCTGGCCGACAAGCCGCGCTTCGCCGATGTCGTCGACGAATTCCTGGCCTTCGTCTCGGGTGCCCAGCTGGTGATCCACAATGCGCCGTTCGACGTCGGTTTCCTGGATGCCGAGCTCGCGCGGCTCGATCGCGGCCGTATCGAGGATCACTGCACCGTGCTGGATACCCTGGCCCTGGCGCGGGACATGCACCCCGGCCAGCGCAACAGCCTGGATGCCCTGTGCCGGCGTTACGAGATCGACAACAGCCACCGGGAGCTGCACGGCGCCCTGCTGGATGCCGAGATCCTGGCCGACGTCTACCTCGCCATGACCGGCGGTCAGGTGAGCCTGTCCCTGGACGGGCGCGAGTCCGGCCAGGCGGCCACCGAGGCCACCCGGCGTCCGGTCGAGCGGCCGCCGGGTGGCCTGCGCGTGATCCATCCCACTGCCGAGGAGCTGGCGGCCCACCGGGACCGCCTGGCGGCCATCGACGCGGCCAGCGCCGATGGCTGCCGCTGGCGGGATTGAGCGGGCCCGGCCGGTGCTGCCGGCGCGTTCAGGCGGTGGCGGCGTCGGCGGCGGTGGTCTGCGGCGCCTGGTCGCGGTCGCAAGCGAGCCGCTGCAGCAGAACCTCGATGTTCACCGGTTTCTCCAGGCACACCTCGCCGCCGGCGGCCAGCAGACGCCGGGTCAGGTGCCGGTTGGAGAAAGCCGCCATGGCCAGCAGGCGGATGTGCCGAGTGAGGGGGTCGGACTTGAGCTGGCGGCAGATGCCGAAGCTGTCGATGCCCGGCATCACCAGGTCGATGAGCACGGTGGTGGGGCGGAAGCTGTGGATGTAGAAGCCGGCGTCGAAGCCGCTTTCGGCGACCCCCATCGCCTCGATACAGGGCAGGTCCTGCAGCGAACCGAGCAGGCTGTCGGTGGTGGGGCGGTCGTTGTCGATGATCAGCAGGCGGATGTTGCCGCCGTTGCGCCAGTCGAGCTGGATGCCCCGCTCCTGGGCGAAGCGGGCCAGCTCGCGCAGTTCGAAACGGCGGTGGCCACCCGCCGTGAAGACGGCCTCGAGCAAACCCTTCTGGGCCCACTGACGTACGGTGACCGGAGAGACCTTGAACAGGCGCGCCACCTCCCGTGGCGTGAAGTAGTTCTTCCGGGACATGTTTCCCCCTTTGCATCCCAAGGCCCGGTCCTGTCCTGCCCCCTTCCCTGGGGCCCGGGCGCTCCAATCGATGTTGTTGTGGCGGTGTCGGACAGGGCATACACCGCAGCGTCATGCATACCCCCAAGCCGTTTGCATCATTGTAACAGAAACGACACAGTTGGGTAGTTCGGCCTCCGAGGGCGGGCGGTGCGCGGGTTCAAGTGCTGGCGCCCGCTGGCGATATGTATAGCCGGGGCGATTGCGGTACCATTCGTTTTCTCGGCCCGCCACCGCCACGGCGCTGGGGGTGCCGCATCCGCACTGGGGGGTAGATTGCATCATGGTGGCTGCGGCCGGCCGCTGTCCGGGCGGGGCGTGGCTGTCGTTCATGGGGGTTCCGGGCCAGGGATCCGGTTTTGGGGGCAAGGGAACAGATGTTGCAACTGGACGAGGCAAGACTGGGGATCGTGGGGCTGGGGTACGTCGGCTTGCCACTGGCAGTGGAATTCGGCAAGCGCTATCCGACCCTGGGTTTCGACATCGAGCGGGCGCGCATCGAGGCGCTGCAGCGGGGGCAGGACCGCACCCTCGAGGTGAGTCCGGAGGAACTGGCCGCGGCGGAGCGGCTCGAGTTCTCCTCCGACCCCGAGCGGTTGCGCGACTGCAACGTCTACATCGCCACCGTGCCGACGCCCATCGACCGGCACAAGCGGCCGGATCTCGGTCCCCTGGAGGGCGCCAGCCGCACCATCGGCCGGGTGCTGGCGCCGGGCGACCTGGTGGTGTACGAGTCCACCGTCTATCCCGGTGCCACCGAGGAGGTCTGCGTGCCGCTGCTGGAGGCGGAATCGGGCCTGAAGCTGAACCGGGATTTCTTCGTCGGTTACAGCCCCGAGCGCATCAATCCCAGTGATCGCGAGCACCGGGTGGCCAGCATTCTCAAGGTGACCTCGGGCTCGACCCCGGAGGCGGCGGAATTCGTCGATGCCCTCTATCGCAGCATCATCACCGCGGGCACGCACAAGGCCAGCAGCATCCGGGTCGCCGAGGCGGCCAAGGTCATCGAGAACACCCAGCGCGACGTCAACATCGCCCTGATCAACGAGTTGGCCCTGCTGTTCGACCGCCTCGGCATCGACACCGAGGAGGTGCTGCGGGCCGCCGGCACCAAATGGAATTTCCTGCCCTACCGACCTGGCCTGGTGGGCGGCCACTGCATCGGGGTGGATCCCTACTACCTGACCCACAAGGCGCAGGAGATCGGTTATCACCCGGAGATGATCCTGGCCGGTCGCCGTATCAACGATGGCATGGGGGCGTACGTGGCGGAACGGGTGGTCAAGCTCATGACCCGCAAGCGCATCCACGTGGCCAACGCCAATGTGCTGGTGCTGGGGCTGGCCTTCAAGGAAAACTGCCCCGACCTGCGTAACACCCGGGTCATCGACGTGGTGCGGGAATTCAACGGTTACCATGCCCAGGTCGATGTCTACGATCCCTGGGTGGACCCCGACGAGAGCGAGCGCGAATACGGTATCCGGCCCATCGCCCGGCCGCGCGAAGGCCACTACGATGCCATCATCCTCGCCGTGGGGCACCGCGACTTCGCCGAGCTGGGGGTGGAACGCATCCGCGCCTTCGGCAAGCCGGAGTCCGTGCTGTTCGACGTCAAATACCTGTTTCCGGCCAGTGCCGTGGACGGGCGGTTGTGACCACCCGCCGATCGGTACCGGCCATGCCGGCAACGAGAAGAAGGAAACCGAGATGAAAGTACTGATCACGGGGGCCGCGGGGTTCATCGGTTCGGCCCTGGCCCTGCGCCTGCTGGAACGCGGCGACGAGGTGGTGGGGATCGACAACCTCAACGACTACTACGACGTCGAGCTGAAGAAGGCGCGGCTCGAGCGCACCCTGGCCTACGACCGCTTCGTCGACGTGCGCGTGGACCTGGAGGATCGGGCGGCGGTGACCGAGGTGTTTCGCACCCATCGTCCGCAACGGGTGGTCAACCTGGCGGCGCAGGCCGGGGTGCGCTATTCGCTGGAGAACCCCTACGCCTACGTGGACACCAACATCAGCGGCTTCCTCAACATCCTGGAGGGCTGCCGTCACCACAAGGTCGAGCACCTGGTCTATGCCTCCAGCAGCTCGGTCTATGGCGCCAATACCCGGATGCCGTTCTCCATCCATCACAATGTGGATCACCCGGTGAGCATGTATGCCGCCACCAAGAAGGCCAATGAGCTGATGGCCCACACCTACAGCCACCTGTACGCCATCCCCACCACCGGGCTGCGATTCTTCACCGTGTACGGTCCCTGGGGCCGGCCGGACATGGCCCTGTTCCTGTTCACTCGCAACATCCTGGCCAGCCGGCCCATCGATGTCTTCAACTATGGCCATCACCGCCGCGACTTCACCTACATCGACGACATCGTCGAGGGCGTGGTGCGGGTACTGGACCGCATCCCGGAACCGGATACCGGCTGGAGCGGGGATGCGCCGGACCCCGGCAGCAGCCGGGCCCCCTACCGGCTGTACAACATCGGCAACAACGAGCCGGTGGAACTGATGCGCTACATCGAGGTGCTGGAGGACTGCCTGGGTCGCAAGGCGGAGAAGAACCTGCTGCCGCTGCAGCCAGGTGACGTGCCGGACACCTATGCCGACGTTCAGGACCTGGTCCGGGACACGGGTTATCGGCCGGCCACACCCGTGGAGGAGGGGGTCCGCCGCTTCGTCGATTGGTACCGCGAGTTTTACGGCGTCTGAGGCGACCGGGAGCCGGGCGTGACCATCGCGATACGCCAGCGGCGAGATCATCGACCGATGAAGGCCAGGTGGCCATTTCGTCGCCGCAGTGCAATGGACCCGTCCATGTCGGTCGGACGGGCTGGATGGCGTCTGTTGGTATGCGTTCTCTGCCTGCTGCCGGTACTGGCGGCGGGCCGCGTGTTGCACGTGGGACCGGGCCGGCCCCTGGCGCGTCCCAGTGATGCGGCGCGGGTGGCCCATGACGGCGATCGGGTCGAGATCGATGCGGGCACCTACGTCGGTGATGTCGCCATCTGGCGCCAGAACGACCTGCAGCTGGTGGGCGTGGGTGGCGTGGCCCATCTGGATTCCCGCCAGGTGGCCGGCGGTAAGGCGATCTGGGTGTTGCGCGGTGATCACACTCTGGTGCGCAACATCGAATTCTCCGGGGCCCGGGCCCATGACCAAAATGGCGCCGGCATCCGGCTCATCGGCCGGGGTTTGCGGGTGAGCCACTGCTACTTCCACGACAACGAGGAGGGCATTCTCACCGGCGCGAAGCGGGGCAGCGAGGTAGTGGTGGAACATTCCGAGTTCGACCACAATGGTTATGGCCAGGGTTACACCCATCACATCTATGTCGGTCGCATCGATCGTCTGACGGTGCGCTTCTGTTACTTCCACGATGCCCGCACCGGCCACCACATCAAGAGCCGCGCCCGTCACACCCGGATTCTCTACAACCGCATCAGCGACGAGGGGCTGGCCTCCAGCTACCTGGTGGACGTGCCCAACGGGGGTGACGTCGTCATCGAAGGCAACCTGCTCATCCAAGGTCCCCGGCCGGAGAACGACACCCTGGTGTCCTGTGGCACCGCCCGTCGCGTCTATCCCCACAGCCGCCTGGTCGCGATCAACAACACCCTGGTCAACCGCGCCCCCCGGGGGCTGTTCTTCCACCTGGGCCGGCGTGTCAGCCGTGCGTTGCTGGCCAACAACCTGTGGGTCGGGCGCGGCCGGCTGCTGCAGGGACGGGCGGAACGGCACGCCAACCTGCATACCGGCTGGCGGACGTTCCGGGATCCGGAACACGCCGACTTCCGCCTGCGGCCCGGGGCCGCCGCCATCGATCGGGGCTGGGTCGCGGTGCAGCGGGATGCCCGCCTGCGCCCGGCATTCGAGTACCGGCACGTGGCCGCCGGGCGGCGCCGGGTCCTGCATGGCCGCATCGACGTGGGGGCCTTCGAATACCGGCCGGTCGGGAACCGGCAGCCGGGGTCCTGAGACGGATGGACATGCGCCATCGCCAGCCCATTGCCGAGCCCCGCATGTTGCCGGAGCCGAACCGGCCGCGGCCCCCGCTGACGGCGGCCGATGGGCGTATCACCAATGCCATGTCGGTGGACGTGGAGGACTATTTCCAGGTGTCCGCCTTCGAGGATCTGGTGCCGCGGGCCCGCTGGGACGGGTTCGAGTCGCGGGTCGTGGCCAACACCGATCGCATCCTCGGCCTGTTCGAGCAGCACGGGGTGCGGGCGACTTTCTTCGTCCTCGGCTGGGTGGCGGAGCGCCATCCCAGGCTGGTGCGGGCCATCGCCGATGCCGGCCACGAACTGGCGAGCCACGGCTTCGACCACACCCGGGTCAGCGGCCAGTCGCCACGGGCCTTCCGCGAGGACGTGGTGCGCACCAAGGGGCTGCTGGAGGATACGGCCGGCGTGGCGGTCAAGGGTTATCGCGCGGCCAGTTATTCCATCGGACGGGACAATCTCTGGGCGCTGGACGTCCTGGGTGAGGCCGGCTACCGCTACAGTTCCAGCATCTACCCCATCCGCCACGATCTCTACGGCATGCCGGAGGCACCGCGGTTCGCCTTCCGTCTGCATCCAGGCGCCATCACCGAGTTGCCGGTCACCACGGTCCGGATCGCCGGGCGCAACTGGCCCTGCGGTGGGGGCGGTTTCTTCCGCCTGCTGCCCTACGCGCTGTCGCGCTGGGCCCTGCGGCGGGTGAACCGGCGGGATGGCGAACCCGGCATCTTTTATTTCCATCCCTGGGAGATCGACCCGGCCCAGCCGCGTATGGCGGGGGCCAGCCGGCGCGCGCGTTTCCGCCATTACCTGAACCTGTCACGGATGGAAGGGCGCCTGGTACGGCTGCTGCAGGACTTCGCCTGGGACCGGATCGACCGGGTGTTCGGTATCCAGGTATCGGCGGGTGTGGGGGAGGATGGCCCATGACCGGGATCGAGATCCAGCCGCTGACGGCGGACCGGGCCGCGGAATGGGATGTCTGGGTTCGGGCCCATCCCGAGGGGACCTTCTTCCACCTGGCGGGCTGGCGCGAGGTGATCCGGCGTGCCTTCGGCCACCGGGACCATTATCTGCTCGCCACCCAGGGTGGCCGGATCCGTGGCCTGCTGCCGCTGTTCCAGGTGCGCAGCCTGCTGTTCGGCCATGCCCTGATCTCCACGCCCTTCTGCGTCTACGGTGGCGTTCTCGCCGAGGATGCCGCCGTGGCGGAGGCGCTGGAGGGGGCCGCGGTGGCACTGGCCGAGCGGTTGCGGGTGGATTACCTGGAACTGCGCAACCGCCAGCCCCGGCATCCCGACTGGCCGACCAAGACCCTCTACGTCACCTTTCGCAAGCAGCTGGCGGACACGGTGGAGGCCAACCTCAAGGCGGTACCGCGCAAGCAGCGCGCCATGATCCGCAAGGGCATGGAGGCCGGCCTGGTGGCGGAGACGGACCGGGACATCGACCGTTTCTACGCCATCTACGCCGCCAGCGTGCGGGCCCTGGGGACCCCGGTGTTCGGCCGCAGGTACTTCCGCCTGTTGCGGGAGGTGTTCGGCGACGACTGCGGTATCCTGCACGCGGTCCACGATGGCCGGCCCATCGCCAGTGTCATGAGTTTCTATTTTCGTGACGAGGTCCTGCCCTACTACGGCGGGGGGTTGCCCGAGGCACGGCGCTACAAGGGTTACGACTTCATGTACTGGGCCCTGATGCGGTCCGCCTGCGAGGCCGGTTACCGGGTGTTCGACTACGGTCGCAGCAAGCAGGGCACCGGTTCCTACCGGTTCAAGAAACACTGGGGTTTCGAACCGGAACCCCTGTATTACGAGTATCATCTGGTGCGGGCGCGGGAGATGCCCGACATCAGTCCCGCCAATCCCAAGTACGAGCGGCTGATCGCCATCTGGAAGCGCCTGCCCCTGGCCGTGACCCGGGTCATCGGTCCACCGCTGGCGCGCTACCTGGGCTGATGAACATTCTCTACCTGGTGCACCGGATTCCCTATCCTCCCAACAAGGGGGACAAGATCCGTTCCTGGCACATCCTGCGGCACCTGTCGCAGCGACACCGGGTGTACCTGGGGACCTTCATCGACAGTGCGGCGGACTGGCAGCATCGCGAGATCCTGGCCGGCCACTGCGCGGGCTGCTGTTTCGTCGGCCTGTCGCCCCGCCTGGCACGGCTGCGCAGCCTGCGCGGTCTGCTCACTGGGCAGGCACTCACCTTCCCCTATTATCACAGCCGCCGGCTGGCGCGCTGGGTGCGGCAATTGCTGGCCCGGCAGCGGATCGATGCCATCCTGGTGTTCTCCTCCTCCATGGCCCAGTACGTGCCCCCGGCCGCCGTCGCCGACCGGCCGGCGGTGGTGGACTTCGTGGACGTCGATTCCGAGAAGTGGCTGGCCTATGGCGAACGCCATCCCGGCCCGCTGCGCTGGCTCTACCGCCGTGAGGGGATGCGCCTGCGCCGGGCCGAGCAGGCCATCGCAGCCCGGTTTCGTTCCAGCCTGTTCGTGACGGCCGAGGAGGCGGCCCTGTTCCGACGCCTGGCGCCAGCGGTGGCGGACCGGGTCCAGGTACTGACCAATGGTGTCGACACCGACTACTTCTCGCCGCAGGGACATTACGAGAACCCCTATCCGCCCGGTGGTCCGGTGCTGGTCTTCACCGGGGCCATGGACTACTGGGCCAATGTGGACGCGGTGACCGGGTTCGTGCGGGACTGCCTGCCGCTGGTCCGTCGCCGGCAGCCCGATGTCCGGTTCTGGATCGTCGGTGCCCGCCCCTTGCCCGAGGTCCAGCGCCTGGCGGCCACGCCGGGGGTGCAGGTCACCGGTACGGTGCCCGACGTGCGCCCCTACCTGGCCCATGCCCGCCTGGCGGTGGCACCGCTGCAGATCGCCCGTGGCCTGCAGAACAAGGTCCTGGAGGCCATGGCCATGGGTCGGGCCGTGGTGGCGACGCCGGCGGCCATGGAGGGCATTCCCTGTCCAGCGCCGCTCGACACCCTGGTCCGGCCGACACCGGCGGCCATGGCCGAACGGATCCTCGAGCTGCTGCCGGCGGGTCGGGCGGAAGCCCTCGGCCGGCTGGCGCGGGACCAGGTGGTGGCCCGCTTCGACTGGGCGGCCAGCCTGGGCCTGCTGGACCGGCTGTTGGGCGGGTCGGAGGCCGGCGGCGTGGGGGGCTAGGGGGCGGTGGCGGGGTTGCGGG
>JALWSQ010000111.1:6485-23431 GCA_026993645.1 Thiohalobacter sp. | reverse complement strand
GTCACTGGGCCTTCTTCGCCGACCACCCCCCACAGCTGGCCGGCCGCGAGACTGCCCAGGGCACCGCCCACGCCGAAGCTGAGGCTGCTGTAGAGGGCCTGGCCCCGGCCCTGGTTGCGTCCCCGGAACAGGCGGTGGATCAGGTGGATGGCAACGGCGTGGTAGACACCGAAGCTGGCGGCGTGGAGCACCTGGGCCAGCAGCACCGCCGCCGTCAGGGCCGGAAATCCCCCCAGCAGCACCCAGCGCACGACGGTCAGGACCAGGCTGCCCAGCAGCAGGGGACGCGGTCCCCAGCGCGGCAGCAGGCGGGGAATGAACAGGAAGACCAGGATCTCCGCCACCACCCCCAGGGCCCAGAGCAGGCCGATGAGCCCCCGGCTGTAGCCCTGGTCCTCCATGTAGAGGGTGAAGAAGGCATAGTAGGGTCCATGGCTGGCCTGGTTGAGCAGGCAGACCAGCAGCAGGGCCGCCACCGTGCGCTGGCGCAGCAGTACCCGGAGCGGCTGGTCGGCCTGGAGCGAGAGTGCGCCCTCGCCTTCGGGCACGCCCAGGCTGGAGACCCCGATGGCGACGAACAGCCCCAGCAGCACGGGGAGCAACAGGCCGACGCTGAACCGGTCCAGCAGGCCACCCAGGCCGGCCACCGTCAGGATGAAACCGATGGAACCCCAGAGCCGGACCCGGCTGTAGTCCTGGGCCCTTGGCCCCAGGTGATTGAGGGTGGTGGCCTCGAACTGGGGCAGGCTGGCATTCCAGAAGAAACTGAACAGCGCCATGACCCCCAGCAGCCAGCCCCGTCCGCCCGGCACGAAGACCCCCGTGAAGGCCAGGGCCGCCAGCCAGGCCCCGAGCCGCACGATGGCCACGCGGCGGCCGCTGTGGTCGGCGATCCAGCCCCAGACGTAGGGGGCGACGATCTTGGTGCCCATGAGCACGGCCATGAACTCGCCGATGACCGGTGCATCGAAGCCGCGCTGGCGCAGATACAGGCTCCAATAGGGCACCAGGGCCCCGAGGGAGGCGAAGTAGAAGAAGTAGAAGGCGGACAGCCGCCAGTAGAGCCCGCCCATGGCATCAATGCCCCGGCTCGATGATCCACGGTGAGCGCTGGCCGGGCCCCCGTCTCACCGGTCGCCCGGCCCCCCCGCCTGCAGCCGGTCCAGCAACGCCTGCAGCCGATCCCAGGCGGCCTCCAGCTCCGCGTCCGGCCCGGTGCCCCGGGGCAGCCCCTCCAGCCCTGATTCCAGCGCCCGGGCCTGCCGGTGCAGCTCGTCGAAGCCGAAGGTACCGGCGGCGCCCGCCAGGCTGTGCACCGCCTGCAGACAGTCGTCCCGGCCGTCGGCCTGCGACAGCCGACCCCAGGCGGCGGCGATGACGGCGCGGCGCCGGCCGAGATCGGCCAGGAATTCCGCCCGCAGCCGGGCCAGGCGCCGGGACAGCCGTTCAGTGTCGATCATGGCGGCCTTCCCAGATCCTGGCCAGTTGTTCCGGCAGGGTGACCGGATCGAATGGCTTGGCGATGATGCCCAGGGCCCCGGCGCGACGATAGGCCGCCATCTCCGGCGCCTGCAACCGGGCCGTGATGAAGACCACGGGCGCCAGGGCGTCGCCCATGTTCTGCCGCAGCAGGGTCAGGGTGCTGAGACCGTCCATGCCCGGCAGCATGACGTCCAGCAGGATCAGGTCGGGCCGAAAGTCCCGCAGGCGCCTGAGGGCCTCGCCACCGGAACCGCAGATGGCCACCTCGAAGCCGCCCACCTCCTCCAGCGCCAGCCGGGCGATGGCCTGGATGTCCGGGTCGTCCTCGATGTACATGATGCGACGCAGGCTCGCCGACATCCGCCGCTTCCTCGCCGCCCCCCGGCCTCAGTCCCGGCCGGCGGGTATGGCGGGGGTACCGACCTCGACGTCCGCGTTCTGGGCCCGGTGCCGCAGGTAGTGATCCATGAGCACGATGGCCATCATGGCCTCGGCGATGGGGGTCGCGCGGATCCCCACGCAGGGGTCGTGCCGGCCCTTGGTGACCACCTCCACCGGCTCGCCGCGGAGATTCAGGCTGCGGGCGGGCAGGCGCAGGCTGGAGGTCGGCTTGAGCGCGATGCTGGCGCGGATGGTCTGGCCCGACGAGATGCCGCCCAGCACCCCGCCCGCATGGTTGCTGAGAAACCCCTCGGGGGTCATCTCGTCCCGGTGCTCGGTGCCGCGCTGCTCGATGCAGGCGAAGCCGGCACCGATCTCCACACCCTTGACCGCATTGATGCTCATCAGGGCGTGGGCCAGCTCGGCATCGAGCCGGTCGAACACCGGCTCGCCCCAGCCGGGCGGCACCCCGGTGGCCTCCACCGTGACCCGGGCGCCGATGGAATCCCCCGACTTGCGCAACGCATCCATGTAGGCCTCCAGTTCCGGCACCATGGCGGCATCGGGCCAGAAGAAGGGATTGGTCTCCACCGCATCCCAGTCGAAGCGGGCGGGCTTGAGCGGGCCGATCTGCGCCAGGTGGCCGCGGATCCGCACGCCCAGGCGCTCGGCCAGGTACTTGCGGGCGATGCCTCCCGCCGCCACGCGCATGGCCGTCTCCCGCGCCGAGGCCCGGCCGCCGCCGCGATAGTCCCTGAACCCGTACTTGTGGGTATAGGTGTAATCGGCGTGACCGGGGCGGAAGCGGTCCATGATGTTGGCATAGTCCCGCGAGCGCTGATCCCTGTTGTGGATGATCAGGCCGATGGGGGTACCGGTGGTGCGGCCCTCGAACACCCCGGACAGGATCTGCACCTGGTCCGGCTCCCGGCGCTGGGTGGTGTGCCGGCTCTGGCCGGGCCGGCGCCGGTCCAGGTCACGCTGCAGGTCCGCCTCGCTGAGTTCCAGCCCGGGCGGACAGCCATCGACGATACAGCCCAGGGCGGGCCCGTGGCTCTCGCCAAAGGTGGTGACGGTGAAGAGACGGCCGATGCTGTTTCCGGACATGGGGGGCTATTGTAGCCGGTTCAGTGCTGCGGGGCACGATCCCGTGACCGGGTTCACGTATCCCGCCATCGACCCGGCCCAGAATGGTGTCATCGGCACCATCCCGCGCGAACCGGCTAAAGCCGGGCCACCCCGGCGCCGATAGCGCAAAGGCCAAGCCATCAAGACCTACCTGGAGAGGGGAACGAGGATGAACTACAAGAACGCCCAGTTCGGGCCCAAGATCGGCAACTACATGGGCAAGCCCATCTACGAATCGATCCGCAGCCCCGAGGGCTACTTCGTGTTCGACCGGATCGCCCGCTACAGCGACGACGGCTACCCGCTGGACCAGCTTTCCGAAGACGAACTGCTGTTCGCCGACGGCCTGATCTACCGCCAGGCCTGAGCGCCAGCCACGTAGACCGGGCCGGTGCCAGGACCCGTTCCCGGCACCGGCCCGGCGGCCATCCGGCCCCTTCCCCGCCGCATCCGCGCGCGGGTCAGATCACCTTGGAAAAACGCCCGCCCCGCTCGCGCAGGTAGCGGTCGAACACCATACAGATGTTGCGAATGAGCAGGCGGCCACGGGGATCCACCTGGATGCCGTCCGCTGCCAGGTGCAGCAGGCCGTCCTGCTCCATGGGCACCAGCGCCTCCAGCTCGGGCGCGAAGTAATCCGCGAAGCGGATGCCATAGGCCTGCTCCAGGCTGGGGTAGTCCAGCCGGAAGTGGCAGATGAGCTGGGTGATCACCTCGCGCCGCAACAGGTCGTCCGCATCCAGTTCCACGCCGCGAAACACCGGCAGGTGCCCCTCGTCCAGGCGCTGGTAGTAATCGTCGATCCCTTTCAGATTCTGGCTGTAGCTGTCACCCACCTTGCTGATGGCGGTGATCCCCATGGCCACCAGGTCACAATCGGCGTGCGTGGAATAGCCCTGGAAGTTGCGGTACAGGGTGCCCTCGCGCTGTGCCACCGCCAGCTCGTCGTCCGGCCGGGCGAAATGATCCATGCCGATGAAGACATAACCGGCCGCGGTCAGCCGCTCGATGGTCATCTCCAGGATGGCCAGCTTTTCCCCGGCACTGGGCAGGGTCGTGGCATCGATCTGGCGCTGGGTCTTGAACAGTTCCGGCAGGTGCGCATAGTTGAACACCGAAAGCCGGTCCGGGCCGGCGGCGATGATCTTGTCCAGGGTGGCACCGAAGCTGGCCACGCTCTGGTGCGGCAGGCCGTAGATCAGGTCCACGCTGACCGACTTGAAGCCATTGGCCCGGGCCGCATCCAACACGGCGAAGGTCTCCTCCTCCGACTGGATGCGGTTGACCGCCTTCTGCACCACCGGGTCGAAGTCCTGCACGCCCAGGCTCAGGCGGTTGAACCCGAGTTCGCGCAACAGCGCGATGCCCCCGGCATCCGCCTCGCGTGGATCCACCTCGATGGAATACTCCCCGCTGTCGTCGTCCAGCAGGTGGAAGTGTTCCCCCGTCACCCGCATCAGCTCCCGCATCTGGTCGTGGCTGATGAAGGTCGGGGTACCGCCGCCCCAGTGCAGCTGTTCCACCGGCCGGTCGCGGTCGAACAGGGCGCCCTGGCGCTCGATCTCCAGGAACAGGTGGTCCAGGTAGGGGGCCGCCCGCTTGCGGTTCTTGGTGACGATCTTGTTGCAGGCGCAGTAGAAACAGACCGTATCGCAGAACGGCAGGTGGAAATAGAGCGACAGCGGGCGACCGCCCGTGTTGCTGCGCCGGACCCAGTCGCGGTAGCGCTGCTCGTCGAAGGCCTCGGTGAACTGGACCGCGGTGGGATAGGAGGTATACCTCGGCCCCGTCTTGTCGTAGCGCCGGATGAGATCGGCATCGAAGGTCAGTCGCTGGTCCATGGTTCACCTCGCTGGGCGGGCCGCGGCATCATCGCCGCGGCGGCCTTTCATTCGTCCTCGTCCACGGCCAGTCCCTGGCGATGCGTGGCATTGATCATGCGCAGCAGGTACTTGAAGGGCAGGATGCGATCGTCCTGCTGCTCGACGATCTTCATGAACGGCAGATCGCGGTCGCCGAACTGGTAACTGCCGTCGCGCATGCTGTCCCGCAGCTGCCGTACCCCGGCCTCCAGTTCGTCGAGGAAGTCCAGGGCCATGCCCATGGAATCCATGTCGTACTCCACGGCGGCACGCAGTTCCTCCACCTCGAACAGCGCCTGTTGCACCAGCTCCGCATAGGCCTGGGGCGTACTGGGCCGCTTGTCCATTTCATTACCTCCACCGGCTGGATGTCCCGATTCGAACCCTTCACCCACCCGCCACGCGGTGACCCGCACCGGCCCCCAGCTGCTCCGCGGTGAGCACGAAGACGCCGTCCCCGCCGCGTTCGAATTCCACCCAGGTGAAGGGCAGGTCCGGCCGCGCCCGGCACAGGGCCGGTGCCGAATTTCCCACCTCCACCACCAGGATGCCGCCGGGCCGCAGGTGATCGCCGGCCCGGGCCAGGATACGCCGCACCAGGTCCAGGCCATCGGCACCCGCGGCCAGCCCCAGCGCCGGCTCATGCCGGTACTCGGGGGCCAGCGCCGCCATGTCCTCCGCGTCCACGTAAGGCGGGTTGGATACGATGACATCATACCGCCGATCGGCCAGTGGTTCGAAGAGATCGCCCTGGAGGAGTTCGACCCGGTCCTCCAGGCCCAGGCGCCGGCGGTTGACCGCCGCCACCTCCAGCGCCTCCGCCGAGACGTCCACCGCATCCACCCGGACCCCGGGCCACAGCCGGGCGCAGGCCAGGCCGATACAGCCGCTGCCGGTACAGAGGTCCAGCACCCGCGTCACCCGTTCGGGGTCGATCCAGGGCGCGAATCCCGCCTCGACCAGCTCGGCCAGGGGTGAGCGCGGCACCAGCACCCGCTCGTCCACCTGGAAGGGGATCCCGGCGAACCAGGCCTCACCGGTCAGGTAAGGCAACGGCTTGCGCTCCCGCACCCGCCGTTCCACCAGGGCGGCCACGGCCGAGCGCTCCGACGGGGTCAGCACCGCGTCCAGGTAGGCGGGGGGCAGATCCGGCGACAGGTGCAGCACGTGCAACACCAGGGCCACCGCCTCGTCCAGGGCATTGTCGGTGCCATGACCGAAGACCAGACCGGCGGCGCCGAAGCGGCTGGCGGCCCAACGCACGAAATCGCGCAGCGTCCTGAGATCGGTGAGTTCTGGGTCCAGGGTCATGGAACGGGCCCGGGTGGCGCCGGCAGCCGCCGGCCGGGCCTCTCATTATGCAATATTTCGTCGTTCTCCGGGGCCGGCATCAGCTGACCCGCCCGATGGCCTCTCCCATCCGCACCCCGCAGCCCGGTACCAGCCCCTCGCGCCATTGAACGCGGCCGGGCTCGGCCACCAGGATCACGGTGGATCCCATGTTGAACCGTCCCAGTTCCTCCCCGCGTTGCAGTCGGGGGGCCGCGCCGGGGTCGGGCCGCCGCACCCGGATCCAGTGGCCGTGGGGTGGCGTGACCACCCCACCCCAGACGGTCTCGATGCAGGCCACGAACAGGGCCCCCACCAGCACCACCGCCAACAGGCCACATTCGGTCTCGAACAGGCATACCAGACGCTCGTTGCGGGCGAACAACCGCGGTACCGAGCGCACCGTGCAAGGGGCCACGCTGAACAGGCGGCCCGGCACGTAGCGGGTCTCCAGCAGGCGTCCTGCCAGTGGCATGTGGATGCGATGGTAGTCCCGGGGCGAGAGATAGAGGGTGGCGAACGCCCCGTCACGCAGCCGGGCCGTGGCCTCGGCGTCCCCCAGCAGGCTGCGCAGGTCGTAGTCACGGCCCTTGGCCTGGACCAGCCGGCCACCGCTCAGGGTGCCGATCTGACTGAGGGTGGCATCCACCGGGGACAGCAGGGCGGCCGGATCGCCGGCCAGGGGCCGGGCGCCGGTCTTCAGCGCGCGCGTGAAGAAGGCATTGAACGAGGGGTAGTCCTGCGGCACCCGGCCCGCCGCCTCGCCGATATCGATGCGGTAGTGGCGCACAGCGGTTCGGATCAGCAGGTCCTTCCAGGGCCGGAACCGCCAGCGCGTGGCGCCATAGACCAGCAGCGACAGGGCATGATGCGGCAGCAGGTATTGCGGCCAGGCGCAGGCCCGGTCGAGCAACGGGCGGACCGGGCCCTGCTCACCCTTCCCTGCCGGCCCGGTCATCCCCCCATGCCCTCGTGCCAATACCTCAGGCCGCGAGTTCCGGCGGCCGGTGCCGCCCGATGTGGGCCAGCAGGGCCTGCAGCAGCTTGGGGTTGGCGGCGACGATGTTGCCGCTGTCGAGAAAGCGGTGGCCACCGCCGAAATCCACCGCTGTTCCGCCGGCCTCCTGGATCAGCAGCGCCCCCGCCGCCATGTCCCAGGGCTTGAGACCGATCTCCCAGAACCCGTCCAGCCGACCCGCAGCGACATAGGCCAGATCCAGGGCCGCCGAACCGGCCCGGCGGATACCCGAGGTCTCCAGCAGCAGGTCGCGGAACATGGCCAGATAGGCGTCCAGGAAGCGATGGTCCCGGTAGGGGAAGCCGGTCCCCAGCAGGGCCCCGGTCAGACCCTGCCGCTTGGACACCCGCATGCGCCGGTCGTTGAGCCGGGCGCCACCGCCCTGGGAGGCGAGGAACATCTCCTGGCGCAGGGGATCGTAGACCACCGCCTGCTCCAGGCGGTCCCGGTGCCGCAGGGCGATGGAGACACTGAACTGCGGAAACCCATGCAGGAAGTTGGTGGTCCCGTCCAGGGGATCGATGATCCAGCAGAAGTCGTCGCCGGCCTGGCTGCCCGACTCCTCGGCCAGGATGGCGTGGGAGGGATAGGCCCTGCGCAGGGCGCGCACGATGATCTCCTCTGCCCGGCGATCGATCTCGGTCACGAAGTCGTTCTGCTGCTTGGCCGTGATACTCAGGGTATCCACCCGTTCCACGTAGCGCAGGATGAGGTCACCCGCCTGGCGGGCGGCACGCTGGGCGATGTTGAGCATGGGTTGCATGGGTCGAGGGGGCACGGGTCCGGTTGCCGGGGCGGCAGACTATACCAGATCCTCGCCGTCGCGGCAGGCACTGGCGGCACGGGGGTTGAACCGCGGGTTAAAGCCACGGGCGCCGGCCGCCGATCCAATGGGGACAGGCGCAGCCTGGCCCGACATCCGCAGCGAGGAACGATCCACCATGCCCACCCGACCCGGCGACGAACAGGCCCGGCGGCGCGCCGCGCTGGATCTCGAGCTGCGCATGCGGGACAGTCTCGCCGGCCTGGCGGAGTTCGCCGCCGAGGCGGTCACGGACAGTCCCTACCGTGACTGCCTGAAGATCCTCTCCATCAGCCCGCCCGGTGGCGAGTCCGCCCGCGAGGCCAACCCGACGCCGCGGCCACGCCTGCGCCGCCTGCGCTGAAGCCGGTGAGGGGCGTCCCGTCATTCCCGCGCAGGCGGGAATCCATCGTGACGCGACCACTAGCGCCCAGGAATGATGAGCCACTGAAGCACACGGAATGACACGGAAAAAGGGTGAGGCAGCGGGATCCTGCCAGCGGCGACTCGGGCGCAGCCGAGCAGCGCCCGTAGGTTGGGCAAAGCGAGCACAGCGAGCGTGCCCAACAATGGGGTGCCAGAACCTGCAACGGCGGTATCTGATGCGCACGGCGCTGTGCGCCTTTGCGCATCCTACATTCCGTGTGCTTCCGTGTGGGTCCGTGGCTCATACTGATGCGCAGGGGCAGCGGCCGCGAAGAAGTCAGCAATCCGACCCAATCCCGTTGATTTCAGGGGTTTTCCATGCCAAACAGGGGGTTGCCCGACCCTCCACTGCGGTTGACGAAATCCGCGACTGTGCTATACAAGGGGGACCATCGGACACCCGCAGAGGCAGGTTCCACCATGAAGCGATCCACCCTGGCGCTCCTGGCGCCGCCCATCGCCGCCTGCCGGTTCGGCTGCCTGAGCTGTTGCGCGGCCCCCATCACCGTGTTCTGGATAACGGGCATCGTCAGCCTGGCCTATGGCCTGGCGGGCGGCCCCAGCCAGGGCCAGGGCGTGAGCTGGCCCACGCTGGGGCTCGGCATCCTGTTGTGGGGGATATCGGCCATCTGGGCCCGGACCAGTATCCAGACCGCCGCGGACGGCCACTGTGCCCCGGCAGACGAGGCACTGCGCGACCGATCCAACGCCTGAAAGGGCTGTTTGAAAGGCGCTGCCAGCCGCCTGGATCAGGGGCGGTTGTCCACCGCCGCGCCCTCCTTCTTCACCGGCATCAGGTCCTGCTTGCTGAGACCCAGGGCGAGGGCGGCCGTGCTGGCGATGTAGATGGAGGAATAGGTCCCCACGCCGATACCCACCAGCAGGGCCAGGGAAAAGGCGTGGATCACCTCGCCGCCGAACAGGAACAGGGCGATGACCACCAACAGGGTCGTGAAGGAGGTCATCAGGGTACGGGACAGGGTCTGGTTGATGGCCTTGTTGATCACTTCGAGCGGCGACCCCTTGCGCATCTTGCGGAAGTTCTCCCGCACCCGGTCGAACACCACGATGGTATCGTTGAGCGAGTAGCCGATCACCGCCAGCACCGCCGCCAGGACCGTCAGGTCGAACTCGATCTGGAACACAGAAAACACGCCGATGGTGATGATCACGTCGTGTATCAGGGCGGCGACGGAACCCAACGCCAACCGGTACTCGAAACGCAGGGCCACGTAGGCCAGGATCCCGATGAGGGCGTAGAGCATGGCCAAGCCGCCCTTCTCCGCCAACTCATGCCCCACCTGTGGCCCGACGAATTCCACCCGACGCATGGCCACCCCGGGCGTCTTCTGCTTCAGGATCCGCAGTACCTTGCTGCTGAGCTGGGCGCTGCTGGTCTTCTCCTGGGGGCGGATACGGATGAGGACGTCGCGCGAGGAGCCGAAGTGCTGCACCTGCACGTCCTCAAAGCCTGCCTGCTTCATGGCCGTGCGAATGGGCGCGAGGTCCGCCGGCTGTGGATAGGCCAGTTCGATGAGCGTGCCGCCGGTGAAATCCAGCCCGAACCTGAGACCCTGAACCGCCAGCGAGACCAGGGAGATCAGGATGAGCAGTCCGGAAAAGGCGGCCGCGGGCACCCGCTTGCCCATGAAGTCGAAACTGACGTCGCCCTTGATGAGTCTCATTGGATACGCTCCCCTTGCGCCGGCATCAGACCGCCAGCCGTACCTTGCGCCGCCCGCCATAGACCAGGTTGACCAGCGCCCGGGTGCCCATGATGGCCGTGAACATCGAGGTCAGGATGCCGATGGACAGGGTGACCGCAAAGCCCTTGACCGGCCCGGTACCGAAACTGAACAACACGATGGCGGCGATCAGGGTCGTGATGTTGGAATCGGCGATGGTGGCCAGGGCCTTCTCGTAGCCGGCATGGATGCTGGCCTGAGGCGAATTGCCGGCACGCAGCTCCTCCCGGATACGCTCGAATATGAGCACGTTGGCGTCCACCGCCATGCCCACCGTCAGTACGATACCGGCGATGCCGGGCATGGTGAGGGTCGCCTGCAGCAGCGAGAGCACGGCCACGATCAGCACCAGGTTCATGCCCAGAGCGATGTCCGCGAACAGGCCGAACACACGGTAGTAGACGGCCATGAACACCAGCACCAGCAGGAAGCCGATCACCACCGACTTGAAGCCCAGGGCGATGTTCTCCTTGCCCAGGCTGGGACCCACGGTACGCTCCTCTATGATCTCCATGGGCGCGGCCAGGGCCCCGGCCCGCAACAGCAGTGCCAGATTGCGCGCCTCCTCGGTACTGTCTAGGCCGGTGACCTGGAACCGCTTGCCCAGCTGTTCGCGGATGCGGGCGACGTTGATGACCTCCTTCACCTGGTGCTTCTGCCGCACGACCTTGCCACCGACCAAGTGGGACTCGACCTTGTTTTCGATGAACAGCACGGCCATCAGCTTACCGACGTTGTCGCGGGTGCCACGCCGCATGAGCCGGGCCCCCTTGCCGTCCAGGGTGATGAACACCGCCGGCCCACCACTGTCCCGGTCGAAACCGGAGGCGGCATCGGTGATGTAGTCGCCGGTCAGCAGGACCCGCTTCTTCACCAGCACCGGCCGCCCTGAGCGCGTGTAGTAGAGTTCGTCCGCGGCCGGGACCCGCCCGGTCTCGGCCACGTCCTGGGCGTCGTGCTGCTCGTCCACCAGGCGGAACTCCAGGGTGGCGGTGGCGCCCAGGATCTCCTTGGCGCGGGCGGTGTCCTGGATGCCGGGCAGCTCCACCACCACCCGGCGATCACCCTGCTGCTGGATGACCGGCTCGGCCACACCCAGCTCGTTCACCCGGTTGCGCAGGGTGGTGATATTCTGCTGCAGGGCGGTCTTGCGGATGTCACGCTGTTCCTTCTCGCTCAGCCGCGCCACCAGCTCGGGGCCCCGGGCCCCTTCCCGGGTCTCGAACAAGAGCGCCGGGTATTCCTTCTTCAGCACCACCTCGGCGGCATCCCGCGCCGCCGCCTTGCGGAAGCGGGCGACGATGGCATGGTCGTGACGGCCGATGGTCACATAACGGATGGGCGGTTTGTGCTTGCGCAGCAGGTCCCGGAACTCGTCGACGTAGCGCCCCTCGGCCTGGGCCAGCGCGGCCTGCATGTCCACCTCCATGAGGAAGTGAACCCCGCCTCGCAGGTCGAGCCCCAGGTACATGGGTTCGGCCCGCAGCTCCCGCAGCCAGGCCGGCTCGGCGCTGGCCAGGTTCAATGCGACCACGAACTTGCGCCCCAGCGCCGCCCGCAGCCGGTCCGCCGCCTTGAGCTGCACCTCGGTGTCCGCGAACCGGACCAGCAGGCGATCCTGGCCCAGCTCGATGCGCTTGTAGGCATAGCCGGCCTGGTTCAGCGCCTTCACCACCCGGTCCCGGACCAGGCTGTCCACCTTGGCGCCGCGGGTCGGGGACACCTGGATGGCCGGATCCTCGCCATAGACGTTGGGCAGGGCATAGAGGGCCCCGAACAGGACCACCAGGACGATGAGCAGGTTTTTCCACAGGGGGTACTGGTTGAGCATGAAGAACCGGTCCTTGCAGCAGCAGAAAACCGGCGCGCCAGTGGCGCGCCGTCACATTTCCTTCATGGTGCCCTTGGGCATAACGGCGGCGACCGACTGTCTCTGAACCTTGACCTCCACCCCGTCCGCCACCTTGATGCGGACGAAGTTGTCACCCAGGTCGGTGATCCGGCCCAGCAGCCCTCCGTTGGTCACCACCTCGTCGCCCTTTTTCAGGCCTTCCACCATCTTGCGGTGCTCCTTGGCCCGCTTCTGCTGGGGACGGATGAGGATGAAGAAGGTGAAGGCCACGAACAGGACCATGATCACCAGACTGCCCAAGCCCCCCTGGGGATTACCCGCCGCCGGCGGACCTCCCGCCGCCCAGGCATCGGCAATGAAGAAGTTCAGCAATGTCGCACCCACCTCGATCTCCTGTCCGTCGCTACCCGTCCTGGATCAGGCCCCGGCGCGAAACCGCCGCCGGGGCCGGTAAATGGCGCGTATTATTGCACAGCCTCGGCCTGCCGTCTCGCCTGGAACTCCGCCACGTAGTCCGCCAGGGTCCCGGCCTCGATGGCGGCGCGCAGCTCGGCCATCAGCACCTGGTAATAGTGCAGGTTGTGCACCGTGTTGAGATGGGCGCCCAGGATCTCGTGGCAGCGGTCCAGGTGGTGCAGGTAGGCCCGGCTGTAGTGGCGGCAGGTGTAGCAGTCGCAGCCGGGGTCCGGCGGCGCCGGATCGGTACGATAGCGGGCATTGCGGATGCGCAGCACCCCGTCCCGGACGAACAGGTGACCGTTGCGGGCGTTGCGCGTGGGCAGGACGCAGTCGAACATGTCGATGCCCTGGCAGACGGCGGTCACGATGTCCTCCGGCTTGCCGACCCCCATCAGGTAGCGCGGGCGATCGGCGGGCATGGCCGGCACCAGGGCCGCCAGTACCCGCCGGCGCTCGTCCGGCGGTTCGCCCACCGACAGGCCGCCCACGGCATAGCCCGGAAAATCCAGCGCCTCGAGCCCGGCCAGGGACTCGGCCCGCAGGTCGTCATACATGCCACCCTGAACGATGCCGAACAGGGCGGCCGGGTGATCGCCGTGGGCGGTCCGGCAGCGCTCCGCCCAGCGCAGGGAGCGTTCCATGGAGCGCCGCGCCAGGTCCCGGTCCGCCGGGTAGGGCGTGCACTCGTCGAACACCATGATGATGTCCGCTCCCAGGTCGTGCTGCACGGCGATGGATTCCTCGGGGCCGAGGAACACCCGGGCCCCGTCCACCGGCGAGCGGAATTCCACCCCCTGTTCCCGGATGCGGCGCCGGGCACCCAGGCTGAACACCTGGAAGCCGCCGGAATCGGTGAGGATGGGGCCGGGCCAGTTCATGAAGTCGTGCAAGCCACCGAGATCCCGCAGGATTCGGGCGCCGGGACGCAACATGAGGTGGAAGGTGTTGCCGAGCAGGATCTGGGCCCCCGTGGCCGCCACCTGTTCCGGGCGCATGGCCTTGACCGTGCCATAGGTGCCCACGGGCATGAAGGCGGGTGTATCGACCGGGCCGCGCGCCAGCCGCAGGCGCCCCCGCCGCGCCGCCCCGTCGGTCGCCAGGAGTTCGAAATCCATGGTCAGATATTACTCCTCACCCCTCACCCCTCACCCCTCAAAGAATCAACATGGCGTCGCCATAGCTGAAGAAACGGTAGCCGGCCTGCACCGCATGGGCATAGGCGGCCAGTACCCGTTCCCGGCCAGCGAAGGCACACACCAGCATGAGCAGGGTGGACTCCGGCAGGTGGAAATTGGTCAGCAGCCCGTCCACCACGCGGAAACGATGACCGGGGGTGATGAACAGCCGGGTCTCACCCCGGGCCGGCTGCAGTTCGCCGTCCCGGCCCGCCATTTCCAGGCTGCGGACCACCGTGGTGCCCACCGCCACCACCCGCCCGCCGCGGGCACGGGCCGCGGCCACGGCGCGGCAGGCCGCCTCCGGGACCGCGTAGCGCTCGGCGTGCATGCGATGATCCTCGATCCGCTCGGTCCGCACCGGGGCGAAGGTCCCCGCCCCGACGTGCAGGGTCAGGCTGGTGGTCTCGATGCCCCGGGCCGCCAACGCGGCCAGCAGCGGCCGGTCGAAATGGAGCGATGCCGTGGGCGCCGCCACCGAGCCCGGCTCCCGGGCGAACAGGGTCTGGTAGCGGTGCCGGTCCTCGGGCCGGTCCGGCCGCCGTATGTAGGGCGGCAGCGGCACATGACCGGCCCGTTCCAGCAACTCCATGGCCGGCGGCCCCGCCACCAGGCGGAGCCGGTACAGCTCCGCCTCCCGGCCCTGCACCTCGGCCAGGGCCAGGTCCCCGCCCAGGTGCAGCCGGCTGCCGGAACGGGGGGCCTTGCTGGCCCGCACCTGGGCCAGCAGGGTCCGTTCATCCAGCACCCGTTCCACCAGCAGCTCCACCCGGCCTCCGGTCTCCTTACGACCGAACAAGCGCGCCGGGATCACCCGGGTATCGTTGAACACCAGCAGATCCCCCGGTGCCAGCAGCCGCGGCAGGTCGCGGACCTGCCGGTCCTCCCAGGCACCGCCCGCACGGGGCAGCAGCAACAGGCGCCCTGCACTGCGCTCCGCCGGGGGTTCCTGGGCGATGCGTTCGGGGGGCAGGTGATAATGGAAGGCGCTCTTTCGCATGGGGGCCGAAGGTTACCACAGGGGCGGTTGCCGGAATCCCCCCATCGCTTATACTACGCGCGTTGCAGACCCTGCCGGGATGGCGGAACTGGTAGACGCGGCGGACTCAAAATCCGCTGGTGGCGACACCTTGAGGGTTCGAGTCCCTCTCCCGGTACCAGATATCCAGAAAACAGAGCCAGGCAAGGCGCCCTCGTGCCGGGATGGCATGAAACCTGCCGCACTTTCGGCCCGGGCACCCCGTGGCCGGATTTCCGTCATCATCGACACTGAACAGCGAAGGAGTACGCATGGCAGGCACAAGGTTCGAACTGGAAGTCCAACCCCGGCTGCCGGAACGCCTGGAACGTCTGCGCGAGCTGGCCGAGAACCTGCTCTATACCTGGGATCGCCAGGTGCGCAACCTGTTCTACCGCCTGGACCGGGAGCTGTGGGAGGCCTGCGGCCACAACCCCAAGGTGTTCCTGCGCCGCATCTCCCAGCAACGGCTGGAGGCCGCGCTGGAGGACCGGGTCTTCCTGGAGGATTACGACCGCGTCCTGGTGGCCTACGACACCTATCATCGCGAGGAGACCCGCAGCGGTGTCCAGCAATACCTGGATCCGGACAAGGACCTGATCGCCTACTTCTGCGCCGAGTTCGGCCTGCACGAGAGCCTGCCACTCTATTCCGGCGGCCTGGGCATCCTGGCGGGGGACCACTGCAAGGCGGCCAGCGACCTGGGCATCCCCTTCGTGGCGGTGGGCATGCTCTACCGCCAGGGCTATTTCACCCAGACCATCGACGGCCACGGCAACCAGATCGCCCATTACACGCCGACCGATTTCGGTGACCTGCCCATCCGTCCGGCACGGTTGGACAATGGCCAGGAGGTCCACGTCTTCGTCACCCTGCCCGGGCGCCGGGTCATGCTCAAGGTGTGGGAGGCCCAGGCCGGCCACATCCGCATGTTCTTCCTCGACAGCGACCTGCCGGAGAACCAGGAGGCCGACCGCGCCATCACCTACCAGCTCTACGGGGGCGACATCGTCACCCGGGTACAGCAGGAGATCGTCCTCGGCATCGGCGGGGTACGGGCCCTGCGCGCCCTGGGCCTGGCCCCCACGGTGTGGCACATCAACGAAGGCCATGCCGCGTTCATGGTGCTGGAACGCTGCCGCGAACTGATCCAGCGCGATGGCCTCAAGTTCAACGAGGCGCTGGAGGCGGTGGCGGCGGCCACGGTGTTCACCACCCACACGCCGGTACCGGCCGGGCACGATATCTTCGATCATGGCCTGATCCGCACCTACTTCGCCGATTTCGCCGACGAGCTCGGTATCGGCATGGACGAGTTCCTGGCCCTGGGCGCGAGCCCGAGCAACCAGGGTGGTTTCAACCAGACGGCGCTGGCGCTGCACGGGTCCCGTTTCCACAATGGGGTGAGTCGCATCCACGGCGGGGTGGCATCGCAGATGGAGGCCTACATCTGGCCCCAGATCCCGCCCGAGGAAAACCCCATGCGCCATGTCACCAACGGCGTCCACGTCCCCACCTTCCTGGCCCGCGACTGGGTCAACCTGTACGACATGCGCTTCGGCCGCGAGTGGCGCAACGAGCTGCTCAACGAGGCGTACTGGAACCGCATCGAGGAAATTCCGGACTACAGTTTCTGGAGCCTGCGCCAGTCGCTCAAATCCACCCTGCTGGAACAGGTACGGCGCCGGGTGGTGCGCCAGTACCGGCGCAACGGCGTGTCCGAGTCGGTCATCGAGCGCCTGACCCGCCATCTCACGCCCCACGAGACCGATGTCCTCACCATCGGCTTCGCCCGCCGCTTCGCCACCTACAAGCGGGCCACCCTGCTGTTCTCGGATCCGGAACGCCTGGCGCGCCTGGTCAACGATCCCGAGCGCCCGGTGTTGCTGATCTTCGCCGGCAAGGCCCACCCCAACGACCTGCCGGGCCAGAACCTCATCCAGGTGATCCACGAGTTCTCGCGGCGACCGGAGTTCGCCGGCCGCATCGTGCTGGTGGAGGGCTACGACCTGGCGCTGGCGCGCAAGCTGGTCACCGGCGTGGACGTCTGGCTCAACACCCCGGAGTACCCCATGGAGGCCAGCGGCACCTCCGGGGAGAAGGCGGGCATCAACGGCGTCATCAACCTGAGCGTGCTGGACGGCTGGTGGGGCGAGGGCTACAACGGGGAGAACGGTTGGGCCATCACCCCTCATGGCAACCAGTACGATCCCGAGCGGCGCAACCAGGAGGAGGCGACCGAGCTGCTGGACATCCTGGAGCACCAGGT
>JALWSQ010000111.1:0-6385 GCA_026993645.1 Thiohalobacter sp. | reverse complement strand
CCCCCGGTCGCGCGGCCGTAGAGCCGCGCCAGATGGTGCAGCCGGTCGGCGAGATCGGCCGGCAGCCAGTCCCACTGGAACCGCCACTGCCAGTTGCCCTCCGCCACCCCCGGGTGGTTCATACGGTGCTCGCTGCCCAGTGCCAGCACGTCCTGCATGGGCACCACCGCCAGCCGGCACACGGAACGCAGGGCGGCTCGGATCAGTGGCCAGGGCATGGCCTCGCCGGGCCGTCCCAGGTAGTCGTCCACCACCGCCCGGGTGGCCGGGTCGAGCCCCTGGTACCAGCCCAGGGTGGTGTCGTTGTCGTGGGTGCCGGTATAGACCACCATCAGGGGCTCATGGTTGTGGCTCAGGTAGGGGTTGTCCGCCCCCCCGCTGAAGGCGAACTGCAGCACCTTCATCCCCGGCAGCCCGAACGCCTCCCGCAGCGCGACCACCTCGGGGGTGATGGTGCCGAGATCCTCGGCCACCAGCGGCAGCCGCCCCAGGCGGGCTTTCAAGATACGGAACAACTCCGCCCCGGGGGCCGGCACCCAGCGCCCGCCGACGGCGGTCGCGTCCGTGGCCGGGATCTCCCAGCAGGCCTCGAAACCCCGGAAGTGATCCACCCGGATGAGGTCGAACAGCGTCTCCTGCACCTCGAAGCGGCGCACCCACCAGTCGAACCCGGTCTCGGCCATCCGCTCCCAGCGATACAGGGGGTTGCCCCAGCGCTGGCCGGTGGCGGAGAAATAGTCCGGCGGCACGCCGGCCACCACCTCCAGCCGGCCCTCGGCATCCAGCCGGAAAAGGTCAGGGTGGGCCCAGACATCGGCACTGTCGTAGGCGACGAAGATGGGCAGGTCGCCGAACAGCAGCACGTCCCGTTCGCTTGCATACTGGTGCAGTCGCCGCCATTGCTCGAAGAACAGGAACTGCCCGAAGCGCACCGCCTCCAGGGCCCCGGCCCGCCGTTCCCGAACCTCGGCCAGGGCCGCGGGATGGCGGTCGCGCAGCGGTACCGGCCAGTCGATCCAGGCGCGCTCCCCCTGCTCCGCCCGCAGCACCTGGTAGAGGGCATAGTCCTCCAGCCAGTCGGCCTGGGCGCGGCAGAAATCACCGAAGGCCTGGCGCGCGGCCGCGGGGGCATGACGTTCGAACAGGTCCAGCAGGACCTCGGCCTCGGTCGGACAGGGATCGGGACAGGGGCCGAGCCAGCCCCAATCGAAGGCCGCCCGCGGATCCAGCAGGGCCGGATTGCCGGCATTGACCGAGGTGCACTGGTAGGGTGAACCATCGCCGTGTGGCGGCCCCAGCGGCAGCATCTGCCACAGGCCGAGACCGGAGGCGGCCAGGAAATCGACGAAACGGTAGGCCCCGGACCCCAGGTTGCCCTCGGGCAGCGAGCTGGGATGCAGCAGGATGCCGGCCCGGCGTCGGGCGAAGACCGGGTCGCTCGCCACGGGCACCTTCAGCCGCCCTCGGGCCGGCCGCGGCGCATGACCCCGCCCACGTCCGGCACCCCCCCATTGGCACGGCCGGTGGTGAAGGCATGGGCCAGGTATTCGGGTGGCTCCACCTGCAACAGGCGGTACAGGTTGGCCAGGTGCAGGCGATAGAGACGATCGAAGTCGTGTACCGCGCCCGCGGGGTTGTAGTCGCCGAACCACCAGAACCAGTCCGACCCCTCGCAGATGGCCAGCTGATTCTCCGCCCGTCGTTGCTGCGCCGGCTCCAGGTTGCCCTCGGCCAGCACCCGGTCGAAGGTCTGCTTGGCATCCACCAGCATGTCCCAGGCCCGGTTCTTGTCCCGGTCGGCGATCCAGGTGGAGAAGGTGCCGTAGACCCAGCTGCCCGCCACCAGCCGCTGCAGGCCGCCCGGGGGAATGTCACGCTGCAGGCAATCGGAGAAGGTCGTGAGATTCAGGTGGGGGTGCTCCACCAGGGTGCGGTACAGGGCGCTGAGAAAGTAGTAACCGTTTTCCGGGTAGTACTCCCAGGCATTCTCACCATCCAGGATGATGGCCACCAAGTGTTCGTGCCCGTCGGCGGTCGCCCGGGCGATGTTCTCCAGGTGGCCCACCAGGTTGGCCACGGCGTCGTCGGCGTGCCAGCTCGAATAGGTGAAACCGATGAGATCCGACAACCCGTCGTCGCGAAAGAAACACTGGATGGGTCGCCCGCCCACCGCGTGCCCCTGGAACAGCCATTGCTCCCGTGGCCGCCCCTTGAGCGCCGGGTCCTGCTGCACGCTGTGCGCCAACACCTGTTCGCCGGTGGCGGTCCAGCGAAAACCCGCCTCCGCCAGCAGGTCCAGGGTTCCCTCGCTGAGGCTGCCCTCGGCGGGCCAGCAGCCCACCGGCCGCCGACCGAAGTAGCGTTCGAACACCGCCAGCCCTTCCTCGATGTGCCAGCGCGCCCGTTCCTCGCCGCCGGGATAGCCGGCGGCCTCGGGCAACTCCGCCTCCGGCATGGCCTCCCGGGCAGAGGCGAAGTCCAGCAGCAGCGGGATGATGGGATGGGCGTAGGGCGTGACCGACAACTCGACCTGACCTGCCTCGGCCAGCGCCCGGTAGCGGCCGATGAGACCCTGCAGCAGTTCCCCGACGACCGTCACCAGCTCGCGCCGGTCGTGCAGACTGAAATCGCTGCCCTTGTCCTGCAACCGCTGGATGCGGGCATCGGTCCGGCGGCGCGTCTCGGCCATCCAGCCCAGGTGATACCAGACCAGCAGGTCGCTGAAGAACTGGTCGTTGAGGTAACCCGCCATCTCCGGCTGGGCCAGGCACAGGCGGGCGATCTCCACCAGCCGGACGTAGGGCGCGAAACGCCGGATCACCCGCTCCTCGTTGACCCGCAGGCAGGCCCGCACCAGGTCCAGCCGCTGCTCGGTGTGACTGGGGAGGGTGGCACAGGCCAGGGCATTGAGCAGCGGATCACCGATGGGGCGGCCCTCCTCCAGGAAGGCCGCCACCTGGCGGCCGTAATCATCGATCTGCTCCAGCAGGATGGGCACGAAGTTGACCACCGCCCGCGCCCCGGGCATGGCCTCGATGTGGGCCGCCATGTCCACGTAGTCCTTGATGGCATGGAGGTAGGTCCAGGGCTGGGCATACTGGCCGGTGAACAGGTCGCTGTACTGGGGCTGGTGCATGTGCCAGCAGAGCACCACGTTGAGGCGCGGCCGGGCCTCAACGGACATGGTGCAGCTCCTGGCCCAGCATCTCCGGGATCACCAGGACCACGCCCTCCGGCGTCAGGTGGTAGCGCTTGGCATCTGCCTCCGGATCCTCGCCGATGACGGTACCCGGCGGAATCCGGCAGCCCTTGTCGATCACCACCCGGCGCAGGCGGCAATGACGGCCGATATCGGCGTCCGGCAGCACCACCGCATCCTCCAGTGAGGCATAGGAATGCACCTTGACGTTGGAGAACAGCAGCGAATGGCGCAGACGGGCGCCGGAGATCACGCAGCCGCCGGAGACCATGGAGTCCACTGCCATGCCGCGCCTGTGCTCGTCGTCGAACACGAACTTGGCCGGCGGCAACTGCTCCTGGTAGGTCCAGATCGGCCATTCCTCGTCGTACAGGTTGAGTTCCGGCGTCACGCCGATGAGTTCCAGGTTGGCGCGCCAGAAGGCGTCCACGGTCCCCACGTCGCGCCAGTAGGCCCGGCCGCCGGTGGCCTGGTCACGAAAAGGGTAACCCCGCACCCGGTACTTGCGGATCACGTAGGGAATGATGTCCTTGCCGAAGTCATGACTGGAGTCGATGTCGTCCGAATCGCGGATGAGCTGTTCGAACAGGAACTCGGTGTTGAAGATGTAGATGCCCATGGAGACCAGGGCATGGCCGGGCTGACCCGGCATGGGCCGCGGCTCGGCCGGCTTCTCCTGGAAGTCCACCACCCAGCCGTCCTCGTCCACCGCCATGACCCCGAAGGCGCGCGCCTTGTCCAGTTCCACCTCGATGCAGCCCACGGTCATGTCGGCGCCCATCTTCACGTGCTCGGCCAGCATGGGCCCGTAGTCCATCTTGTAGATGTGGTCGCCGGCCAGGACGAGCACGAATTCGGGACGGTGGTTGCGAATGATGTCCAGGTTCTGGTAGACGGCATCCGCCGTCCCCTGGTACCAGGAGGTCTCGATCCGCTGCTGGGCCGGCAGCAACTCCACGAACTCGCCGAACTCGCCGCGCAGGAAACCCCAGCCGAGCTGGATGTGGCGGATCAGGGAATGGGCCTTGTACTGGGTGATGACCCCGATGCTGCGGATGCCCGAATTGAGGCAGTTGGAGAGCACGAAGTCGATGATGCGGAACTTGCCACCGAAGGGTACCGCCGGCTTGGCCCGCCACAGGGTGAGCTGGCGCAGGCGCGAACCCCGCCCCCCGGCCAGCACCAGGGCCAGGGTGCTGCGAGTCAGTCGACTGACGAAACGGCGTGTATGTCCCGGCATGGCACTCCCCCCGAATACGCGTCCCCGATCGGGTCGCAGCCGATCCCTCCGGCCGCCCCCAGCTCCCTGCCGCCATGCCCCTGCGCCCGGCTGCCACCGACCGGGGATGCACGACCGGCTTATGGTACCATCCCCTCGTGACATGTGAATGACCCCGGACGGGAATACCGCGGGCCATGGGCCAGGGAGACCAGATGAACGCCACGGCAGACAGCCCCCGCATCGCGGACCTGCCCTTCTCCGACCAGGACCTGACCCGGATCGCCGGGGCCCGCCACCACGATCCCTTCAGCGTGCTCGGCCGTCACCTGCGCGACGAGCGGGCGTGGTTGCTGGTCTACCGGCCGGACGCCCGCCGGGTCCGGTTGGTCGACGGCGACCAGGTCCTGGAACCCCTGGGGCATACCGGCTTCTTCGCCTGGCAGGGCGCCGCCGGCACCCTGCCGCGCCACTATCGGCTGGAGATCACCCCGCACCAGGGTGAACCCTGGATCACCCACGACCCCTACAGCTTCCCGCCGCTGCTGTCCGACTACGACCTGCACCTGTTCGGCGAGGGCCGCCACTGGCATGCCTACCGCTTCCTGGGCGCTCATCCCTGCGAGGTGGAGGGCATCGCCGGCGTCCGCTTCGCGGTCTGGGCCCCCAACGCCGAGCGGGTCAGCGTGGTGGGCGATTTCAACGGCTGGGATGGCCGCATCCATCCCATGCGGGTGCGCGGCGGCAGTGGCGTATGGGAGCTCTTCCTGCCCGGGCTCCCGGCCGGGACCCTCTACCGGTTCGAGCTGCGCAACCGCGACCAGGGCACGGTACATCTCAAGATCGATCCCTACGGGCAGTGGTTCGAACACCGGCCCGGCACCGCCAGCCGGGTGGCCGGCAGGGACGGCCATGCCTGGCAGGATGAGGCCTGGATGGAGTGGCGCCGCCACCACGACTGGCGTCATGCCCCCATGGCCACCTACGAGGTCCACCTCGGGTCCTGGCGGCGCCATCCGGATGGACGCTTCTACGACTACCGCGAGCTGGCCGACAGCCTGGTGCCCTATGTCCAGGCCCAGGGTTTCACCCACATCGAGCTGCTGCCGGTGACCGAGCATCCGCTGGATGCCTCCTGGGGCTACCAGACCACGGGCTATTTCGCGCCCACCAGCCGGTTCGGTACGCCGGACGACTTCCGCTACCTGGTCGACCGCTGCCATGCCGCCGGTATCGGGGTCATCCTGGACTGGGCGCCGGGCCACTTCCCCCGTGACGACCATGCCCTGGCCCGGTTCGACGGTACCCCGCTGTACGAGCATGCCGACCCGCGCCGGGGCGAACATCGGGACTGGGGCACCCTGATCTTCAACTACGGCCGCAACGAGGTCCGCAATTTCCTGCTCGCCAGCGCCATCTACTGGCTGGAGGAATTCCACATCGACGGCCTGCGGGTGGATGCCGTCGCCTCCATGCTGTACCTGGACTATTCCCGCGAACCCGGTGACTGGCTGCCCAACGAGTACGGCGGCAACGAGAACCTGGAGGCCATCGCCTTCCTGCGCCAGTTGAACGAGGTCACCCATGACCAGTACCCGGGCAGCCTGATGGTGGCGGAGGAATCCACCGCCTGGCCCCAGGTCACCCGCCCCACCTGGGTCGGCGGGCTCGGGTTCAGCATGAAGTGGAACATGGGCTGGATGCACGACACCCTGGTCTACATGAGCAAGGACCCGGTGCATCGTCACTATCATCACGACCAGCTGACCTTCGGCCTGCTCTACGCCTTCACCGAGAACTTCGTGCTGCCCTTCTCCCACGACGAGGTGGTGCACGGCAAGGCATCCCTGTTGCACAAGATGCCCGGCGACGAATGGCAGCAGTTCGCCAACCTGCGCCTGCTCTACAGCTACCAGTGGACCTACCCGGGCAAGAAGCTGCTGTTCATGGGCCAGGAGTTCGGCCAA
>JALWSQ010000110.1 GCA_026993645.1 Thiohalobacter sp. | reverse complement strand
GTGTAACCGTAAATCGGAGGAAACCGATATGACGAAACTGAAGAAAGCACTGGTTGCTGCTGCCATCGCGGGTGCCGTGGCGCTGCCGCTGTCGTCCGCTCAGGCCTGGTGGGGCGGTCCCTGGGGCGGCCCGGGTTGGGGTGGCTGGGGTCCCTGGGGCAACAACGGCCTGGGTGACATGTTTGGTGACACCGACTTCAGCATGAACTTCCGCGGTCGCGGTCGCGGCTACGGCTACGGTGATTACTACGACTATCCCTACTATGGCTATGGCCCCTATGGTTATCCCGGTTGGGGTGGCCCCTATGGCTATCCGGGCTGGGGTGGCCCCTACGGCTACCGTGGCTGGGGTGCACCTGCCCCCTACGCGCCGCCGGCTCCCGCACGGAAGGGCAACAGCAAGTAAGATGGCGTGACCCTGGAGGGATCCGCGTTCGCGTGGATCCCTCCATTTTCCGGCGCTTGTCCCAACCGCCGGCAACGAACAAGCCGTTCACCGGCCGCCGGCGCCATGTGCCGGAGGAGATTCCATGAAGTTCAGATACCTGTTTTCGATGTTGGCGGTCGCCACCTTCGGTTGCCTCGGCCTGTCCCCCGCGCTGGGCGCGGAACCCCCGGTCGCCTTCTCCGCCGACGCGGTCCAAGTGACCCCCAAGGGGCAGACCCGCACCGCCCGCATGTATGTCAGCCACGGCAAGGTGCGGATGGAGTACTCGACCCGGGGCCGCAAGATGATTCAGATTCTCGACGCCGATCGCAAGACCAGCGTCATGGTCATGCCCGACCGGCATGCCTACATGGTGATGAACGCCGGGCAGCAGGCCAACAACCTGCAGCACGTCAGTCCCGGCCCGCGCAAGAGCCCCTGTGCCGGCGTACCAGCCGTGCAGTGCCGGCTGCTGGGCACCGAGACCCTGTTCGGGCGCAAGACCGAGAAATGGGAGATGGTGCGCCAGTACCAGGGCAAGACCTACAAGACCACCTACTGGATCGACGTGGAACGGCGCACCCCGATTCGCCAGATCTGGCCGGACGGCACGGTCACGGAGATGAAGCCGGTGGGACGGGAGACCCTCAACGGGCGGCAGACGGAGAAGTGGCTGGTCACCACGCGGCCGGCCAAGGGCCAGCCCAGCCATTCCTATCAATGGTATGACCCGCAGCTGCAGATGGCCATCCGCGAGGAATTGCCCGGTGGTTACTACCGGGAACTGAGGAACATCCAGGTCGGGCCCCAGCCGCAGAGCCTGTTCCAGGTACCCGCGGGTTACCAGAGGATCCGCGCGCCCGCCCCGCAACAGGGCTATCGACCGGGCACCCAGCAGGCCGGGCAACCGGTCTACCGCCGGCCGTCGGGTCAGAGGGCGCCCTACTACCGGGGCGGCCAGCGCTGACCATGATCACGGCCATTGCCAGCCTGAAGGGCGGGGCGGGCAAGAGCACCCTCGCCTTCAACCTGGGCATCTGGCTGGCCTACCGAGGCCATCGCGTCAGGGTCTATGACCTGGACCTGCAAAAGACGCTGACCGACGTGCTGCGGGTGCGCAGTGAAGAGGGATACAAGCCCGACCTGCCGGTGGTCACCACCCACGAGCTGGACATCGGCCAGCTGGCGGCCGAGGGTATCGAGCAGGACATCCTGCTCGACATCGGTTCCTCCAACGTCGACACCATCGGCCTGGCAGTGGCCCAGGCGGACTGTCTCATCATCCCGGTCCAGCCCAGCCAGCCCGATGTCTGGGCCACCCAGCGTTTCCTGCACCTGCTGGAACGCCAGGGAAGCCTGCAGCCGGCCAAGCCGGTGTTTGCCTTCATCAATCGCGCCGACACCGATCCCGCGATTCCGGAGACGATGGAGGCCGAAGCGGCGTTGCGCCAGTTGCCGGGGCTGGAACTCCTGCCCCACCGGCTGTCCGACCGCACGGCATTCCGGCGCTCGATGAGTGAGGGACTGGCGGTATTCGAGCTCTGGGCCTCCGGCGAAGCGGCACGGGAGTTCAACGAGCTGGCCACGGCATTGCTACGGGGCCCCATGAGCGCGGCCATGGAAAATCATGGCTAGGCGGGCATCCGTCAAGGATCGGCAGGTCGAAATCTGTTAGGGTTGTAGTAAGGGATACGGGGGTGAAATCGAGATGAGCCTGGTACGCAGAATCCTCAAACACGGTTTCCTGATCGCCATCGTCATTGCCGCCGGCATGGCCTATTACTACCGCGCACAACTGTTCCCGAACCTGTACGAGCGCTTTCACCGCCACTTCCCCCAGGTTGCCGAACGGCTGGCCGACCGCTGGCACCAGACTACAGAGCAGGCCGGAAAAACGGCGGCGGGGAAGGGGGGTGCCGCTCTGGTCCGGCGGCAGTTGAGCCCGGCCGGGGACACCGAACCCGGTGGTGCGCCTGCCCCGGCCATGGCCGTGGCCACCGCGCCAGGGGACGAGACGGCTGCATCGACCACCCCGGCAGCCACGCCCACCCCAGGGCCGGAAACGGCGACCACGACTGGCGCCCAGGAGGAAACAGCCACCAGGTCTGGTGCCTCTGCGGCCGCACCGAACCCCGTTCCGGTGCCGGGCCAGGCTGTGGCGGGCGGCGAGGCGACCCAAACCGCGGCGGCATCCACACCGGCTGAGTCGTCACCGGCCACCGCGACCACGAATGCCGGCAGCGAGCCGGCACCGGTATTCCGTCCCCTGGACGAGGAGGCGGAGGAAACAGGGCAGGCGACCGAGGGCGCCCCCGGAGCGGCCCCGGGTTCCGAAGCGCCGGCGTCCTCGGCCGAGAACACCGCCGCCGGCCAGGCACCATCGCAGCCGGCCGACAGGGTAGCCACCACAGGAGCAGCTGCCGCGGGGAACACGACATCGCAACCGGCGGATACGGCACTGCCCACGACGGCATCCGCCGAAGGCAACACGGCATCACAGCCGGCAGAAAAGTCGGCCACGACAGGCAATGCGGCGCCACGCCCGAGCGAGCCCGTCACGGGAACATCGGAGCCCGCCACCACCGCGGCCGCTACTCCCAGCAAGGCATCTGGCAGCGTTCGGGTCGTAAAGCGGCAGAACAAGCCCCCCACGCAGGCGACCGCCCCGCAAACGCCGGGTAGCACCAAAGACACCGTCACGAAGGAGAGCGCTCCGGCCGCGGCTGGACATAGCGCCACGCCCGCTGCCGACCCCGCCACCCTGCTGGCGCAGGCGCGCGCCGCCTTCTGGCAGAACCGCCTGCAGGAGGCCATCCACGACTATCAGGCCTTGGCCAGGCTGCGGGCCGATGATCCACGCCCCTGGGGTGAACTGGGGAACATCTATTACGCGATGGGCCGGGACCAGGATGCGGCCGTGGCCTATTTCGAGGCGGCCAAGCGGCTGATCGAGCGGCATGAAACCGGTCCCGCCTATCCGCTGCTCACCCTGCTGCAACAGATGGATCCCGACCGGGCCCAGGCGCTGCAGCGCCTGCTGGACCAGACCGGAGCGGCGCCCTGAGCGGGGAACGCCACGGGTAAGGGAGCGACCCCGACGACGAAGGTGACAGAGGCATGAACACCCAGGACCAACGACAGATGCCGGCCGGTGCGGCCAACCAGTCCGCTGCCGAGGAGGGTGGCAACACCGTGCCGGTGCCGGACATGGCCGCGGCCGAGGCCCGGGCCATGAGCGAGTGCATGGGCGATTTCGCCCGCACCTTCGAGGCCAGCGCGCGGCGCTGGGAGATGATCGTCTACCCGAGCCTGTTCGCCTTCATCATCCTCGCTGCCTACGGGTTCTACCTGATCTACGAATTGACCACCAACGTCACGCGCATCACGGCGGAGATGAACCAGATCGTGCTGGCCATGGACCGCGTGTCCAACACCATGGGCACGGTCTCCCACGACATGCACTCGATCACACGGGCGGTCAACAGCCAGATTGCGACCCTGGATACGATTGCGCATAATGCGGAGAGCATGAACGGCTCGCTGGTGGCCATGCGTGACTCCGTGGGCAACATGGCCGCCACCGTGCACCAGATCCGCTACGACATGACGGTGATGAATTACAACATGCACAACGTGTCCCGGCCCATGAGCCTCATGAACAGTTTCCTTCCCTGGTAACGGCACGGATGCCACGAGCGGAGCCCGAGCGTCCATGATATTTTCCGGTCCCGGCAAGTCGATCAGCGCACGCCTGCGCCAACTCGAATCCCACCTGCAGGAAGAGAACCCGGTCCTCGTTTCGGTCATCCACAGTTTCCGCCAACTGGACAAGGTGGGTTATGCCACAGGGGTGCTCGCAGAGAACGAGTCCTTTGCCACCCAGATCTCCTGGTGGCCGCTGATCTCCATCCTGGGTACCTTCTCGGCCGGCAAGTCCACCTTCATCAATCATTACCTCGGCTATCCGTTGCAGAACACGGGCAACCAGGCGGTGGATGACAAGTTCACGGTGATCTGCTACAGCCCGGACAAGGAGGTGCGCCTGTTGCCGGGGCTGGCGCTGGATGCCGACCCGCGCTTTCCCTTCTACCAGATCAGCGAGCAGCTGGAGAAGGTGGCCAAGGGGGAGGGCGCGCGGGTCGACGCCTACCTGCAGCTCAAGACGGCCCCCGCCCCGCACCTCAAGGGCAAGATCCTCATCGACTCGCCCGGTTTTGATGCCGATGCGCAACGTTCCGCCACGTTGCGGATCACCAACCACATCATGGACCTGTCCGACCTGGTGCTGATCTTCTTCGATGCCCGGCACCCGGAACCGGGCGCCATGAACGACACCCTGGCCCACCTGGTACGGGAGACCATACACCGGGCCGATTCCGGCAAGTTTCTCTATATCCTCAACCAGATCGACACCGCCGCCCGGGAGGACAATCCGGAAGAGGTGGTGGGCGCCTGGCAGCGGGCACTGGCCCAGGAGGGCCTGACGGCAGGCCGCTTCTACTGCATCTACAACGAGGCAGCCGCGGTACCCATCGAGGATCCAGCGGTACGCAAGCGCTTCGAGTCCAAGCGCGACCAGGACCTGGGCGAGATCCACGGGCGCATGGAGCAGGTCAGCGTGGAGCGGGCCTACCGTATCGTCGGCGCACTGGAGAAGCGGGCGCGGGAGATCTCCGACCGGATCATCCCGGAGATCCGTACCCACCTGCGCGATTGGCGCAAGCGCGTCCTTTGGTTCGACGCCGGCGCCGGTGCGATCCTGCTGGCGCTGTTCCTGGTCATCACCATCGCGGCCGGTGACTGGCAGGGGCTGCATTTCACGGCCCCCTGGTGGCAGACGCTGACCGGCTCCACGCTGGCGCTGTCCCTCACCGGCCTGGTTCTCGTCGGCGGTCTCGGTTACCTGCATTATGCGGCACGTCGGATCGCGGCCGGTTTCGTGCGTCGACGCATCGAACGGGCGCATCCGGATCTGCCCGAGCGCGAGCGCCTGCTCAATGCCTTCCGCCGCAACACCCGGTTCTGGCGCAGTATCTTCGAGGAGGAACCGGCGGGCTGGGGTCGACGGGCCCAGCGCCGGCTGCAGCGGGTCATCGATGATGCCGACCGCTACGTACAGATGCTCAACGACCGCTTCACCGATCCGTCCGGCCACCAGCGGCCAGCGACCAACGAGGGCGCGCCCGGCGGCGGCACGGCCATCATCCGGCCGGTGGCGACGACCGGCGGATCCGAGCCGGCCAGCGGCACGAGCCCGGAATCCAATCCTTCTCCATCGACCGCAACGAGGCTTCACACACCGGAGGTGAAACAGCAATGAAATGGATTTGCAGGACAGCGGCAGTCATCATGGCCATGGTGGGCAGTGGCATCGCCTCCGCAGTACCGTACGGCGCCCCCCCGGGATACCCGCCCCCCGTGCCCGGGCCGGCCATGAGCGCACCCGGCTACTATGGCCCCGGTCCTGCTCGTGCATTGCCACCAGGATCGCGCGGTGCCACGCCGGTGGCCCGGCTGGAACGGGGGCTGGAGCAGCTGCGCAACTTCCTGGCTGGTGGCAGTCCCAATGCGGTGGCGCTGGAGAAGTTCCTGGAACAGAACCTGGCGCGTTTCTTCGATTTCGAGACCATGGCGCGCTGGGTCGCCGGTCCTCTCTACCGGCAGATGAACGCCCAGCAGAAGAACCATTTCCAGACCCGTCTGCAAAACCTGTTCTTCGAGGCCTTGGCCCGGCAGCTTGGGATCTACGGCCGGGGCCTGCCCCGGGTGGTGTTCGACCGGCCGCGCCGTACCGGTGAACGCGAGGTGGTGGTGCGCGCCCGGGTCTATCCGCGTAACGGTTATCCCGTGCGCCTGGCCTTCCGTTTCCATTATGGCCGCAAGGGCTGGCGCATCTACGATGTCGCCAGCAATGGACAGAGTGCCGTCAGTTACTATCGCGGTTACTTCAACCGCCTGGTGCGGCAACGGGGCCTGGCGGCCCTGTCGCGCTAGTCCGGTCCGGTGGTAGACGAGGCGGCTCATGGCCCGGAAGGGAAAACGCGGCGCGGGCGCGAAGAAAAAGCGCAAGCCGACCATGGCGGAACGGGCGGACCGCCACCTGTTGTATCAGAAGTCGGTCCAGGACACGGGATTCGAATACGACTTCGTGGACAGCACCTTTCGCAAGCTGACCGGCCGCAAGGCCCATCACCTGCGCGAGGATTTCTGCGGCACGGCCCAGATG
>JALWSQ010000109.1 GCA_026993645.1 Thiohalobacter sp. | reverse complement strand
GCCGTCGGCAGCGGCCGCCATGTCCCGTGCCAGGGCCGCCGTCTGTTGCGCCAGAAGCTCGCGGAACTCACCGTGCAGGCGCCAGAACAGGGCGATGGCCCGGTGGCCGTCGGCGGTGAGCCGGGCCCCGCCGCCCCCGCGCCCGCCGGTGGCCTTGGTCACCAGGGGCCGCGGGCTCTGCCGGTTCATGGAATCCACCAGTTCCCAGGCATGGCGGTAGGACATGGACATGCTGCGGGCCGCGGCACTGATGGAGCCGGTGCGGGCGATCCGTTCCAGCAGCACCACCCGGCCGTAACCCAGCCAGGTGCCCTCCGGGCCCTGGATCCAGAACCGCCCCCTGGCCTGGTAACCACCCTCGTTCATGAAGCGTAATATATGACAGGGAATAACGATCAGCAAGCCTCGGCCCGCCGGGCCGTTCCCTGTTTCAGCCGGCGGCGGGCAGGTGATGGACGACGGGGTGTCCCAGGGGGCGGTCGTCGTTTTTCAGCCAGTCCTCCAGTTCGACCAGGGTGAGGGGGCGGCTGAACAGGTAGCCCTGGGCCAGGTCGCAGCCGTACTGGTGCAGCATGGCGAGCTGCTGGGGCGTCTCCACCCCCTCGGCCACGATGCGGCGGGACAGGCTCTGGCCCATGCGGATGATGGCCCGGACCAGGGCGGCGTCCTGTTCGTCGCGATCGATGTCACGCACGAAGGTCTGGTCCACCTTGATGGTGTTGCAGGGGAAGCGCTTCAGATAGCCCAGGGCCGAATAGCCGGTACCGAAGTCGTCGATGGAGAAGCCGACGCCCATGGCGTGCAGCGTCTGGATGCAGCGCAGGGTGTGTTCCCCCTCCCCGATCAGGATGCGCTCGGTGAGCTCCAGGTGCAGGGCGTCGGGTGGCAGGCCGGCCGTTTCCAGCGCCTCGTCGACGCGGGCGGGAAAGTCTTTCACCTGCAGTTGGGTTTCGGACACGTTCACCGACATGAACAGTGCCTGTCCGGTGGCATCCCGCAGCCGGCGCGCGGCCATTGCGGACTGGGCCAGCACCCAGTCGCCGATGGGGACGATGAGACCGGTCTCCTCGGCCACCGGGATGAAGACGTCCGGTGGTATTTTTCCCAGTGCGGGATGCTGCCAGCGCAGCAGGGATTCCACTCCACGGACCGTGCCGCTGGCGATGTCGACGATGGGCTGGTAGCGCAGTTCCAGCTCACCCTGCGCCAGGGCGCTGTGCAGGGCCGACTCGATGCGCAGGCGCTGGTTTACCTGCCGATCCAGGCTGTGGTCGAAGAATTGGTAACGATTACGGCCGGATTGCTTGGCCTGGTAGAGCGCCGCATCGGCATGGCTCAGCAGGGGTTCCAGGTCGGCACCGTCCTTCGGGTACAGGGCGATGCCGAGACTGCACCCGACGAAGAGTTTGCGCCCGCCGATGTGGAAGGGTGTGGCGCAGGCCTGCAGGATGTCGTTGGCGATGCGTTCCACCACCTGGCACTGGCGGACATCCTGCAGGATGACCAGGAACTCGTCGCCGCCCAGGCGGGCCACCAGGTCCGTGTTGCGCACGGCCTGGCGCAGGCGGCGCCCGACTTCCGTCAGCAGCTTGTCACCCGTGGCGTGGCCGAGGGTGT
>JALWSQ010000108.1 GCA_026993645.1 Thiohalobacter sp. | reverse complement strand
CCATCCCGACCTGGCCGGGCTGCTGGAGCGGGTGCGGCAGCCGTTCAACGTCAACGCGCTGGGGCTGGCCGCGGCGGAGGCGGCGCTGGACGACGCCGAGCACCTGTGGCGCAGCCGCGAGCTGAACCGCCAGGAGATGGCGCGCTGGGTGGAGGCCTGCCGGGCACGGGGCTGGGACTACATCCCCTCGGTGGGCAACTTCATCACCCTGGACACCGGCCGCCCGGCCGGGCCGGTGTACGAGGCCCTGCTGCGCGAGGGCGTGATCGTGCGCCCCATCGCCGGGTACGGCCTGCCCAACCACCTGCGCATCACCCTGGGCCTGCCGGAGGAGAACCTGCGCGCCATCGCCGCCCTGGAGCGGGTACTGGCGGAGGCCCCGGCATGATCGGCCGGCTGTGCATCATCGGCGTGGGCCTGATCGGCGGCTCCCTGGCGCGGGCGCTGCGCGCCGCCGGCGCCTGCGGGGAGATCGTCGGTGCCGGCCGCAACCCGGACCACCTGCAGCAGGCCGTGGACCTGGGCGTGATCGACCGCTTCGAGACCGACCTGGCGCGGGCGGTGGCGGGCTGCGACCTGGTGGTGGTCTGCACCCCGCTGGGGGCCTTCGAGGCGGTGTTCCGCGCCATCGCCCCGGCCCTGGGGCAGGACACGGTGCTGACCGACGCCGGCAGCGCCAAGGGGGCGGTGGTGGCCGCGGCCCGGCGCGCCTTCGGCGCCATCCCGCCCCGGTTCGTGCCGGGGCATCCCATCGCCGGCACCGAGCGCAGCGGGGTGGCCGCTTCCCTGGAGGGCTTGTTCCGCGACCGGCGGGTGATCCTTACCCCCCTGCCGGAGACCGATGCCGGTGCCCTGGCCCGGGTCCGGGCCCTGTGGGAGGCGGCCGGGGCCGAGGTGGTGACCATGCCGGTGGAGCGTCACGACCAGGTGCTGGCCGCCACCAGCCACCTGCCGCACCTGCTGGCCTACGCGGTGGTGGACAGCCTGGCGGGCATGACCGAGCACGACGACATCTTCCGCTTCGCCGCCGGTGGCTTCCGCGATTTCAGCCGCATCGCCTCCTCGGATCCGGTCATGTGGCGCGACATCTGCCTGGCCAACCGGGACGCCCTGCTGGACGTGGTGGAACGGTTCCAGGCGGACTTCGCCGAGTTCGTCGCCGCCATCCGGGCCGCCGACGGCGACCGTCTGCACGAGCTGTTCCGCCGCGCCCGCCAGGCCCGCGAGGACTACCTGCACCAGTTCGCGTCCACCCCGCCGGAAGACGAGCCCTCATGAGCCACGCAGCCGCGGGCGGCCAGGCCGCCGATCGCCGTTTCCACCTGACCCCGGGCGGTCGCCTCCAGGGCAGCCTGCGGGTGCCGGGGGACAAGTCCATCTGCCACCGGGCCATCATGCTGGGCGCCCTGGCCGAGGGGGTCACCGAGGTGACCGGTTTCCTGGAGGGGGCCGACGCCTTGGCCACCCTGGCCGCCTTCCGCGCCCTCGGGGTGCGGATCGAGGGGCCGGAGCAGGGCCGGGTGCGGATCCAGGGGGTGGGGCTGCACGGCCTGCAGGCACCGGCCGGGCCGCTGGACCTGGGCAATTCCGGGACCTCCATGCGCCTGCTGGCCGGGCAGCCC
>JALWSQ010000107.1 GCA_026993645.1 Thiohalobacter sp. | reverse complement strand
CTGCAGGGTGTGGCGGTCGGCGTGGCGGTGGCGGTCATACTGTCCGCGCTCGGCCTGGCCAAGTGACGCCCAGGGCGGTGCCCTGGTCGGATGAGATCGAGCGCCGCCTGGCGCCGCACGCCGGGGCCTACCTGGCCGAGCTGCGCCGGCAGGTGGAAACCGCCGAGGCCTGGGCGTGGATCTGGCCCGGTGACGTGCTGACCATCGTCAAGGACGAATATCCCGCCAAGTGCAAGCCACAGCTGCGGGTGATGGCGGCCGAGGGGCGCGGACTGGTCGAGGCCTGGGCCGGGATGAAGGCCTGGGCAAAAGATCATGGCTATGGCGTGCTGACGTGCGCCACGCAAAAGGCCGCGATGGTGCGGCTGCTGATCGGGATCGGCTGGGAGCCGGTCGCGGTCGAGATGAAAACAGAGGTGTAACGATGGACGGCGGCAGCTCCAGCAGCAGCGCGGACACTACAACGACGACGAAGAACACCTACAGCGCCGGAAACCAGGGCATCAACCTGACCGGCCTGGAGGGTACCTTTAACTTCGACATCGCCACCAGCGACCAGGGCACCGTCCAGGCCGCCGCTGCGATCACCAGCAAGGCCCTGGACGCGCTGAATAACGTCACAGGTGCCAACCTGCTGGCGTCCAAGGCCCAGGCAGAAGCGCAGAACAAGACCCAACAGGATTTCATAAATCGCGCCACGGCCAACCCGAACAGCACCACAGAGACCGCGATCAAATACGGCAGTATTGCCGCAATGGGCATTGGCGCCGCCTATCTGATCGCCAAGAAAGGATGATCCGATGCGTGACTATCATCTGACACTGAATGGAGAAGCCGAACCAGTTGCAGCGGTCGGGAATTTCATCTTCCTGAAAAGCGCCACCGGCACGCTGTCTGTGCGCGCCGGTGATGCCTTCCTCGATCTCAACCAGGGCCAGGGCGTGACCCTGCCGGACGTGTTCAAAGAGATCACCGTGCAAGGGACCGGCGACTTCACGCTGGTGGTGGGTCTGGGCGACTTCAAGGATAGCACCCTGGCCGGCAACGTGAGCATCGGCGGGGATGTGCGGGTCGCGCGGGCGGACTATATCAGCGGACACGCAAAGCATACGATAGCGCCCGGCGGCGCGTTTGTGATCGGCCAAAACCCGAAAGTAATTTCCATTCTCATCAAAGCAGACAAGAACAACAAGACCGACCTGAAAGTGTGCCAAGGCGGCGCGTCGTATAACTTTGGCATGCCTATCTCACCCGGCGAATATATCATTATCGAAACGACCGGCGACTGGTCGGTATATGTAGATCCGGCGGCAACTTCGTCTGAATCGTTTTATGTTCTGGAGCACAGGATTTATTAAATGGTCGCGATCATTCCGCCACCGCCAAAACCGCACGGCATTGTCAAGTTCACGGCAAGCGGGCTGTTTACCGTGCCGCCGGGGGTGCGGACTGTTTACGTTTCGGGGTGCGGCGGCGGTAGTAACGGCATAATCGGTGCGCCGGGATTCGCTGGACAGGCGGCCGTAAAAACCCCGGTATCTGTCACCCCGGGCGAATCTATCCCCGTAACAGTAGGCAGCGCCGGCGCGACCGGGAGCGCGTCATCATTCGGATCGTATTTGA
>JALWSQ010000106.1 GCA_026993645.1 Thiohalobacter sp. | reverse complement strand
GATGCGCACGGCGCTGCGCGCCTTTGCGCATCCTACGGTGCCATCGCCAACCCGGCCGGTCATGGCACCCGTAGGTTGGGCAAAGCGAGCGCAGCGAGCGTGCCCAACATGAACGTGCAGTGCAGCCTCGATGATGCGCACGGCGCTGCGCGCCTTTGCGCATCCTACCGCTCACTCGTCGGTCACGCAGCCGCAGGATGCATCCTTCACGTTCTTGATGTACTTGTACAGGGTGCCGCGGCTGGCCTTGTAGGGCGGCATGGTCCACTGCGCCCGGCGCGCGGCCAGCTCCTGGTCGCTCAGATCGACGGTCAGGCTGTTGCGCTCGGCATCGATGGTGATCATGTCGCCGTCACGCAGCAGGCCGATGGGCCCGCCCTCCTGGGCCTCGGGCACGATGTGGCCGATGATGAAACCATGGGAACCCCCGGAGAAACGACCGTCGGTGAGCAGCGCCACGTCCTTGCCCAGGCCGGCGCCCATGATGGCCGAGGTGGGTGTCAGCATCTCCGGCATCCCCGGCCCGCCCTTGGGCCCCTCGTAGCGGATGACCACGGCGTCACCCTTGCGGATCTCACCCCGCTCCAGGGCCGCCAGCATGTCCTCCTCGGAATCGTAGACCCGCGCCGGCCCACTGAAACGCAGGCCTTCCTTGCCGGTGATCTTGGCCACCGCGCCGCCCGGCGCCAGGTTGCCGCGCAGGATGCGGATGTGGCCGGTGGGCTTGATGGGATCCTCCAGCGAATGCACCACGTCCTGCCCCGGCGTCAGCTCCGGCACCTCGGCCAGGTTCTCCGCCAGGGTGCGCCCGGTGACCGTCATGCAGCTCCCGTCCAGGAGGCCGTGTTCCAGCAGGTATTTCATCACCGCGGGCACCCCGCCCACCCGGTGCAGGTCCTCCATCACGTACTGCCCAGAGGGTTTGAGGTCGGCCAGGAAGGGCACCCGGTCGCTGACCGCCTGGAAGTCGTCCAGTCCCAGCGGCACCTGCACCGCCCGTGCCATGGCGATGAGATGCAGCACCGCGTTGGTCGAACCGCCCAGGGCCATGACCACCACCATGGCGTTCTCGAACGCCGCCCGGGTCATGATGTCGCTGGGCTTGAGATCCAGCTCCAGCAAGCGCCGGATGGCCTGGCCAGCGGCCAGGCACTCCTCCAGCTTGGCCGGATCCTCCGCCGGGGTCGAGGCGCTGTAGGGCAGCGACATACCCAGCGCCTCGATGGCCGAGGCCATGGTGTTGGCGGTGTACATGCCGCCGCAGGCACCCGGCCCGGGGCAGGCATGGTGGACGATGTCCTGGCGCTGATCCTCATCGATGTGGTGGGCGATGTACTCGCCGTAGCTCTGGAAAGCGGAAACGATGTCCAGCTTGCGGCCATGGCTGCAGCCGGCCCGGATGGTGCCGCCGTAGACCATCAACGCCGGGCGATCGATGCGGGCCATGGCCAGGATGCAGCCGGGCATGTTCTTGTCGCAGCCGGGGATGGAGATGTTGGCGTCGTACCACTGCGCCCCCATGACCGTTTCGATGGAATCCGCGATGAGGTCGCGTGACTGCAGCGAATAGCTCATGCCCTCGGTGCCCATGGAGATGCCGTCGGAGACACCGATGGTGTTGAAGCGCATGCCCACCAGGCCCGCCGCCGTCACCCCCTCCTTGACCTTGGCCGCCAGGTCGTTGAGGTGCATGTTGCAGGTGTTGCCCTCCCACCAGACCGAGGCGATGCCCACCTCCGGCTTGGCCATGTCCTGGTCGGTCAGGCCGGTGCCATAGAGCATGGCCTGGGACGCACCCTGGGACTTGGGCTGGGTGACGCGGGAACTGTAGCGGTTGAGCTTGCTGGACATGACGGACTCCCCAACTGGACGAGAATGCAAAACGGCCCCTATTGTACACGCTGGCCCGGCGGCCGGCGGATTGCACCGGGGCGCCGGGTCCGCGACAATGCGGCGGAAACCAACCCTCGGGACCAGCGAATTGCCCCAGCGCAGACCACAAGCGGCCGACGCCTTCGTGCGGAGCTTCCGTGACTCGGCCCCCTACATCCACGCCCACCGTGGCCGCACCTGCGTGGTCCAGGTGGGCGGTGCCGTGGCGGAGACCCCGCGGCTGGCATCCCTGGTGCAGGACATCGCCCTGCTGCATGCCCTGGGCCTGAAGCTGGTGCTCGTCTACGGTATCCGGCCGCAGATCGACCACCGGCTGCGGGAACGCGGCCAGGCGCCCCGCTTCCATGGCGGGCTGCGCATCACCGACGACGATGCCCTGGCGGCGGCCCTGGAGGCGGCCGGCCACACCGGCATGCGTATTCAGGCCCTGCTCTCCATGGGCCTGGTGAACACCCCCATGGCGGGGGCCCGCATCCGCGTGGCCTCCGGGAACCTGGTCACGGCCCGGCCGCTGGGGGTGCGCGACGGGATCGATCACTGCCACACCGGCGAGGTCCGCCGCATCGACACGGACGCGCTGCGCCGCCGGCTGGACGACGACTGCCTGGTGCTGCTGCCACCCATCGGCCACTCCCCCACCGGCGAGATCTTCAACCTGAGCGCCGAGGAACTCGCGGCGGAGACCGCCATGGCCCTGCGCGCGGACAAGCTGGTGTTCATGATCGAGGGACCGGGCCTGCGTGATGGCCGCCGCCGGCCGCTGCGCCAGCTCGACCTGGCCGAGGCGGAACGGCTGCTGGGCTCGCGCCGCCGCCTGGACGATGCCCTGCGCCGCCACCTGCGCCAGGCCGTGGCCGCCTCGCGCCGGGGGGTGGCCCGGACCCACCTGGTGGACTGGCAGGACGACGGCGCCCTGTTGCGGGAGCTGTTCACCCGCGACGGCGCCGGCACCCTGATCACGGCGGAGACCTACGAGGGCCTGCGCCCCGCGGCCATCGAGGACGTGGGCGGCATCCTGCGCCTCATCCGCCCGCTGGAGGAGGCCGGCACCCTGGTGCGCCGATCGCGCGAGCGCCTGGAGATGGAGATCGACCGCTTCCTGGTGATCGAGCGCGACGGCATGGTCGTCGGCTGCGCCGCGCTCTACCCCTACCCGGCCGAGGGTCTGGCGGAGCTGGCCTGCCTGGCCGTGGACCCGGCCTACCAGAAGGCGGGCCGTGGCCACCACCTGCTGCAGGCCGCGGAGCGGCGGGCGCGGGAACTGGGCATCCGGGCCCTGTTCGTGCTCACCACCCGTGCCGCGCACTGGTTCCGGGAACGGGGCTTCGTGGCCGGCCAGCTGCAGAAGCTGCCCATCCGCCGGCGCGAACTCTACAACTACCGGCGCAACTCCAAGGTGTTCTTCAAGACACTCTGAACCGGCGCCGGCGCGGCATGTTCCTCCTCCAGCTCAGTGACTGCCACCTGTTCGCCGATGCCGCGGGCCGGGTGCACGATGTCGACACCGACCGCAGCCTGGCCATGCTGGTGGAACGAATCCGGCAGCGGCACCCGGCACCGGCGGCCGTCCTCGCTACCGGCGACCTGTCCCACGACGGCACCGCGGCCAGTTACCGGCGCCTGGCGCAACGGCTGGCCCCCCTGGCCTGCCCGGTGCTGGCCCTGCCCGGCAACCACGACCGGCCGGCCCTGTTGCGGGAGACCCTGGCCGGACCGGCCTTCCGCACCGGGCCGGTACAGCGCCTGGCCCGGTGGCGCATCCTGCTGCTGGACAGCACGGTCCCCGGCTGCGAGCAGGGCCGCCTGGCGCCCGCGACGCTGACGGCGGTGGCGGCCGAACTGGACCGGGATCCGGCACCGCCCACCCTGCTCTGCCTGCATCACCAGCCGGTGCCGGTGGGCAGCCCCTGGATCGATGCCATCGGCCTGGAAAACGGCCATGCCCTGCTGGCCCTGGTCGCCCGCCACCCCTGCATCCGGGCCCTGCTGTTCGGCCACGTCCACCAGCCCTTCGACCGCCCCCACGGCGGTTGCCGCCTGCTGGGCAGCCCGGCCACCTGCGTCCAGTTCCAGCCCCGTTCACCGCGACCGGCCATCGATCCGGAACGGCCGGCGGGCTACCGCTGGCTGCACCTGGCCCCCGACGGCCGCCTGGAGACCGGCATCGGCTGGGCCTGAACCTCCCGGCTCAGTCCTGCGCCTGCCGTTCGCGCACCACCTGGCCGAGGAAGCGCAGCGCCGCCAGGGTGGTTCCCCCGCCCATGATGGCCAGGCTGTAACCGACGCCGATGACCTCGGCCAGCGCGCCCACCAGCAGGTTGCCCAGCGGCATCATGCCGATGAAGATCACCGAGAACAGGGACATGACCCGCCCCCGCAGCCGGTCCGGCGCGGCCAGCTGCAGGTAGGTGTTGGTGGCCGCCACCAGCGAGGTGACCCCGAACCCCACGGCCACCAGCATCAGCACCCCTTCGAACAGCTGGTCGGCCATGGCGAAGCCCAACAGGCCGCCGCCCGCCACCACGCCGGCGACGCCGATCCTCTGCCCCAGCGCCTCGTCACCCTCCTGCCGAGCCAGGTTGAGCGCCCCCAGGAAGGCACCGAAGCCGGCCGCCCCCACCAGGTACCCCAGCCGGCCGGCCCCGCCGCCGAACACCTGGTCGGCGACCACCGGCAGCAGCACCACGTAGGGCGCGGCCAGCAGGCTCGCCAGCCCGATCAGGACCAGGGCCCGGCGCAGGTGCGGGCGACGCCAGGCGAAGCGCAGCCCGTCCAGCACGCCGCCCCGCCGCGGGGCATCCGGCAGCGGGGTGCCCTGGCCCCGCATCGCCAGCAGGGAGAGGATCACCGCCACGAAGGAGACGGCGTTGATGGCGAAGGCGACCCCCTCGCTGGTCCAGTCCACCACCCAGCCGGCGGTCACCGGCCCCAGGAAGCGGGCCAGGTTGAACAGGCTGGAGTTGAGGGCCACGGCGTTGGGCAGGTCCTCGCGCGGTACCAGGGCAGCGACCATGGCGTGGCGGGCGGGGATCTCGAAGGCGTGCACGAAACCGAGCAGGCCGGCCAGCAGCAGGATGTGCCACAGCTGCACCTGCCCGGTGAGCGTCAGCAGGGCCAGTACCGTGGCCTGCAGCATGGCCAGGGTCTGGGCCAGCAGGAACAGCCGCCGGCGGTCGACCCGGTCCGCCACCGCGCCGCCGTAGAATCCCAGCACCAGGACCGGGAACAGGGTGAGGAAGCCCACCAGGCCGAGCATGAAACTGGAATGGGACAGGCGGTAGACCAGCCAGGCCTGGGCCAGGTTCTGCATCCAGGTGCCGTGCAGGGACAGCAGCTGGCCGAAGAAGAACAGGCGGTAGTCGCGATGGCGCAACGACCGCCCCAGCAATGCCAGCGTGCCCACGGCGGTCAGTGCACGAGCTGGTTGAACTGGAAGATGGGCATGAGGATGGCCAGCACGATGGTCAGCACCACCCCGCCCATGAAGATGATGAGCAAGGGTTCGAACAGGCCGAGGAAGGTGGCCACCAGGGACTCGATCTCCCGCTCCTGGCTCACGGCCGCCCGTTCCAGCATGTCCTCCAGGTTGCCGCTGGCCTCACCGCTGGCGATCAGGTGCAGGGTGATGGGCGGGAACAGCCGGCTCCGTTCCAGCGCCCGGTGTACCGCGGCGCCCTCGCGCACCCGCGCCGCGGCCGCCTCCACCGCGGCCCGCATGGGCAGGTTGGACATGACCCCGGCGGCGATGCGCATGGCCTCCAGCACCGGCACACCGCTGGCCAGCAGGATGCTGAAGGTGCGGGCGAAGCGCGCCGTGTTGAGGCCGCGCACCAGGCGCCCCACCAGCGGCAGCCGCAGCAGGGTGCGGTGCAGCAACCGCCGCGGGGCCGGGCGCCGGAACAGCCACAGCACCCCCGCCACCAGCAGTACCAGCAACGGCAGGATCAGCAGGCCATAGTCGCGCACGCCGTCGCTGACGTGGATCAGCGCCCGGGTCAGCCAGGGCAGCTCCTGACCCATGTTGTCGAATACCTGCACCACCTGCGGCACCACGTACACCAGCAGCAGGCTGGCGATGGCCAGGGACATGACCAGCAGCAGGGCCGGGTAGAACAGGGCCAGCTGCACCTTCTGGCGCATCTGCTGCCGGCTCTCGGTGTAGTCCGCCAGCCGCTCCAGCACCAGGTCCAGGTGGCCCGACTGCTCGCCGGCCCCGACGGTGGCGCGGTACAGCTCGGGGAAGACGTGGGGGAACTGGGCCAGGCCGGCGGCCAGGGAGTGGCCCTCCATCACCCGCGAGCGCACGCTGAGCACCAGCGACTTGAGGCGCGCCTTCTCGGTCTGGCGCGACACGGTCCCCAACGCCTCCTCCAGCGGCAGGCCGGAACGCACCAGGGTGGCCAGCTGGCGCGTCAGCAGGGCCAGGTCGGTGGCCGACACGCCCCGGCGCAGGCGACCACCGCCGCGCGCGGCGCGCGCCTCGCGCTGGACCACCTCCTGCACCTCCAGCGGCAGCCACTGCTTCTCCCGCAGGCGCTGCCGCACCTGGCGCGCGGTGTCGCCCTCCAGCACCCCCTTGCGCTGCTTTCCGGCCGGATCCAGGGCCGTGTATTCGAAGGCCCCCATGGGTTCAGTCCTCCCGGGTCACGCGCAGGACTTCCTCCAGGGTGGTGGTACCGTCCAGCACGCGCCGGAAACCGTCCCGCGCCAGCCCCGGACCCAGCTCGCGCGCATGCCGCTCCAGGTCGTGTTCACTGGCACCGTCGTGGATCATGTCGGCCAGGCGCTCGTCCACCACCACCAGCTCGTAGATGCCGGTCCGGCCGTGATAGCCCAGATGATTGCAGGCCGGGCAACCCAGGGCACGGTACAGGGTGGGGGGCTGCTGCGGATCCAGGCCCAGCTCGGCGCATTCCACGGCGTTGGCGGTATAGGGCTGGCGGCACTGGGTGCAGAGCACCCGCACCAGCCGCTGCGCCAGCACCCCCAGCAGGCTCGACGACAGCAGGAAGGGCTCCACCCCCATGTCCCGCAGCCGGGTGACGGCCCCCACGGCGCTGTTGGTGTGCAGGGTGGAGAGCACCAGGTGGCCGGTGAGACTGGCCTGGACCGCGATCTCGGCCGTCTCCAGGTCACGGATCTCGCCCACCATCACCACGTCCGGGTCCTGGCGCAGGATGGCGCGCAGGCCGCGGGCGAAGCTCATGTCCACCTTGGTGTTGACCTGGGTCTGGCCGATGCCGTCCAGGTAGTATTCGATGGGATCCTCCACCGTCATGATGTTGCGGCTGGAGTCGTTGAGCCGCGCCAGCACCGCGTAGAGGGTGGTGGTCTTGCCGGACCCCGTGGGACCGGTGACCAGGATGATGCCGTGGGGGCGCTGGATGAGCCGTTCCATGCGTTCCCGGGTGGCCGGGTCCATGCCCAGGTGATCCAGGGTCAGGCGGCCGGCCTGCTTGTCCAGCAGGCGCAGCACCACCCGCTCGCCGTGGCCGGTGGGCAGGGTGGAGACGCGGATGTCCACCGCCCGCCCGGCCACCCGCAGCGAGATGCGGCCATCCTGGGGCAGCCGCTTCTCGGCGATGTCGAGCCGGGCCATGACCTTGATGCGGGAGACGATCAGCGGCGCCAGCACCCGCTGCGGCTGCAGCACCTCGCGCAGCACCCCGTCCACCCGGAAGCGCACCAGCAAGCGGTTCTCGAAGGTCTCGATGTGGACGTCGGAGGCATTCTCCCGAATCGCCTGGGTCAGGATGGCGTTGATGAGGCGGATGATGGGGGCATCGTCCTCGCTCTCCAGCAGGTCCTGGGTCTCCGGGATCTGCTGGGCGATGGCGGCGAGGTCGGTGTCCTCGCCCAGGCCCTCCATGAGTTCCATGGCCTGGCCCGAGTCCTGCTCGTAGGCCGCCGCCAGCAGGCCGTCGAAGTCCGCCGCCGATACCCGTTCCAGGTGCAGCGGCCGGCCCAGGTGACGGCGCAACTCCATGAGGGTGGTGGCGGTCACCCCGTCCCGGTAGCGCACGATGGCGCTGCCGTCCTCGCGCAGCCCGTCGACGAACACGCCGTGCCGCTTGGCGAAGGCGAAACCGATGCGGCCCGGTGCCCGCTCGCTCTCGGGCTCGGACCCGTCCGGTGGCAGGTCGTCCCGTTCCGGTGCCGTCATCGCTGCCCCTTGCCGGCCGGGGCCGGCTGCTGCAGCCAGGGCAGTTCCTCGCCCGGCAGGGGCGGCAGCCGCGGCAGCGCCTTCTCCGGGATCGCCTTGCCGCCCTTGCGCCGGAACTCCATCTGCCGGCCGCGCAGGTAGTTGTACTTGCTGGCACTCACCGCGGTTTCCGTGGCGGCGTCACGCAGGATCACCGGCCGCAGGAACACCATCAGGTCCTTCTTGTTCTTGGTGCGCTTCTTGGCCTTGAACAGGTTGCCCAGGATGGGAATGTCCCCCAGCAGCGGGACCTTCTCCACCGTCTCGGTGAGCTGGTCGTCCATCAGCCCGCCCAGCACGATGACGTGGCGGTCCTCGACCATGACGCTGGTCTTGATGGAACGCTTGTTGGTGACGATGTCCGCGGCCCCGGGGACCGCGGAATCACTGACGCTGGAACTCTCCTGCTCGATATCGAGCCGCACGGTATTGCCCTCGTTGATCTGGGGCTTCACCTTGAGCGTCAGGCCCACGTCCTGGCGCTCGATGGTCTGGAAGGGGTTGACCGCACTGTTGTTGGCACCGGTGTTGGTGAACTGCCCAGTGACGAAGGGCACGTTCTGGGCCACCACGATCTTGGCCTCCTGGTTGTCCAGGGTGATGATATTGGGCGTGGACAGGATGTTGGTGGAGGTGTCGTTGGCCAGGGCCCGGACCAGGGCGCCGAGGTTGAGGATCTGGGTACCCAGGACGTCCGAGGTCCCTTCGAAGTAACCCAGGGTGAAGCCGTTGCCGGCCCCCAGGGGGTTGGCCGCCACCGAGTTGATGCTGCTGGTGGTCTTGCCGAAATTGGTGCCGCCGACGACCCCGTTCTTGTTGAAATCGGTGGTGGCGCGCCACTGGATGCCCAGTTCCAGGGCCCGGTTCATGTTGATCTCGGCGATGACCGCCTCGATCAGCACCTGGGCCCGGCGCACGTCCAGCTTGCGGATGACCTGGCTCAGGGAACGGAACACGTCCGGCGGCGCGGTGATGACCAGGGCGTTGCTGGCCTCGTCCGCCTCGATGTTCACCTTGCCCCCCTGCGGCCGGACCTTGCCCTTGCCCTTCTGGCTGATGGACGAACTGACCCCCTGCAGCACCTTGACCAGGTCCTTGGCCTTGGCGTACTTGAGATAGACCACACGGGTATTGCCGCCCCGCTCCAGCGGCGTGTCCAGGTGGGCGATGATGGCCCGCAACCGCAGCCGTGTCGTCCGGTCACCCCCCAACAGCACACTGTTGGTGCGCTCGTCGGCGATGATCACCGGCCCCCCGGCGGCTACGATCCCTCGCTTGGCACCGGTGCCGCGGCTGAGAGAGTTCAGGATCCGGACCACCTCGGCGGCCGATGCATGCTCCAGCGGGATCACGTCCACCGCGCCCTCGCTGGCCCGGTCGATGCGGCGGATGATGGCCACCAGCCGCGCCACGTTGTCGGCCCGATCCGAGATGATCAGCACGTTGGTGGGTGGATAGGCCGCCAGGTGGCCCTGCTGGGGCACCAGCGGCCGCAGGATGGGCACCATCTGGGCCGCGGCCACGTGCTCCACATGGATGACGCTGGTGACCATCTCGTCGCCCCGGCCCGGGTGCCCGGGCGACACCATGGGTATGGCGTCCTGCTTGGCGTTGACGTCCGGCACGATCTTGATCACCGTACCCGCCGGTACCGCAGCGAAACCATGCACCTTGAGGATGGACAGGAAGACCTGGTACACCTCCTTGCTGTCCATGGGCCGCGACGACACCACCGTCACCTTGCCCTTGACGCGGGGATCGACCACGAAGTTGCGACCGGTCACCTCGGCCACGGTGGTGATCAGGGCGCCGATGTCGGCATCCTTGAGGTTGAGCGTGACGCTGTCGGCCCAGGCACCCCGGACCAGGCCACACAGCAGCAGACAGAGGATCCCGCAGCGGCGGAGTCGATCGATGGCAGGCCGTTTCATGGTTCGCTTGGTTCCGTTCGTCTTCTTCCCTGTTGGCGGCCGCGGGCAGCCGAAATGGAGACCCGCGATTCAGGGGATGCGGTAGGCCAGGTTGACCTCCCGTCCCGCCCGTTCCACACGCATGTAGATCTCGTCACTGTCACGGATGTCACGCAGCACCTGGATGCCACGCGCCGGGCTGTCGAGCTGGATGCCGTTGATCTCCTTGACCAGGTCCCCCGGGTGCAGGCCCAGCTTGCGGAACAGGTCGAGCCGCCGTCCGGGCATCAGCCGGAAACCCTGGAACATACCATTCTGGACCACCGGCACCGGGCGCACCAGGTCGAGAAAGGACTGGGGGTTGCTCGCCAGCTTGGCCCGGTAGGTCTTCAGGATCTGGCCGGCACCGGACAGCGAGGGGGCCGGTACCGAGCGATGGTACGGCCGGCCTGGCCGGCGCCGGTCGTGGCCGGGCCCCCGCGGCAGGTGCAGGGTCTCCTCGCGACCGTTGCGCCGCAGCACGATGTGGTCCGCCTCGATCGCCGCCAGCTCCGCCCCGCCCGGCAGGCGCGCACCCAACCGGTAGCTCCGCTCGTGCCCGGAGGCATCGGCCACGATGGCCCGGGCATGGGCGGGGTCATGGGCCGCCAGCACCCCCCGCAGGGTCAGATTCAGATGGGTCTCCGGCGCGTTCACCGGCGTGTGTGCCGCCGGCCGCGATGGCCGGCCGGCCTGGCCGAACAGGTGCCAACCGGCGATACGGTGGCCCACCGCGGCCAGGGCCGGCCGCCCGGCCACCGGCCCGGTGGCGGTGACGGCCGCCGCCGGCCCGGCCACCGTTGGCGCCGGGACCAGGCGCCAGGTCAGGCGGGCGGCGGCCTGGGCCGCGAGCAGCAACAGCGCCAGGTTGACGACCTTGATGACGGCGCTGGCGGACAGACTGGCTTTCCAGCTCGACGGCATGGTTCCTCTCAACCGGTCCGGCGCCGACTGCGGCCACGCCGGTGCCGCTTGCGGCTGTCACCGCCGGCCGCCGCATGATGACCATGGCCCTGGCCGGGACGGGCCTTGGTCCAGGTCTTGCGCACCCGCGGCTTGACCTCCACCAGCATGTCCGGCTCGACCTGTGCCACCGGGATCTTGTGGCCGATGTAGGCCTCGATCTCGGGCAGGGAGTAGACGTAGGTCTCGCAGGCAAAGCTGATGGCATCACCCTCCGCACCCAGGCGGGCGGTGCGACCGATGCGGTGGACATAATCCTCCGCGTCCTGGGGCAGGTCGAAGTTGAACACATGGCTCACCCCGGGGATGTGCAGCCCGCGGGCCGCCACGTCCGTGGCCACCAGCACCGCCACCTCGCCGTCCTGGAAGCGCTTGAGCAACCGCTGGCGCTTCTTCTGCGGCACGTCGCCGGACAGCAGGGCGGCCGGGTAGCCATTGCCCTCGAGGAAGCCCCACACCTTCTCCGCCACGTGCTTGGTATTGACGAAGACGATGGTGCGGCTGGGCTGCATCCGGCCCAGCAGGCCGATGAGCAGCGGGATCTTCTCCTCGTTGGCGGTGTGGTAGAGGCACTCGCGCACCTTCTCCGCCGTGACGCGATCGGCCTCGACCTTGAGCACCTCGGGGTTGTTCATGTGCTCGTAGGCCAGCTCGGTGACACGGTAGGACAGGGTCGCGGAGAACAGCAGCCCCAGGCGCTTCTCCGGCGGCGGGCAACGCCGCATCAGGTAGCGTACGTCGCGGATGAAGCCCAGGTCGAACATGCGGTCCGCCTCGTCCAACACCACCACCTCGATGGCGCGCAGATCGAACACGCGCTGCTTGAAGTAGTCGATCAGGCGCCCCGGCGTACCGATGAGGACATCGACCCCCGCCCCGATACGCTGCCGCTGCTCCTCGTAGCCGGTACCGCCATAGGCCAGCCCCAGGCGCAGGCCGGTATGGCGGCCCAGGATCTCCGCGTCACGATGGATCTGAATGGCCAGTTCCCGCGTCGGGGCCAGGATCAGGGCCCGCGGCTGGTTGGGACGTCGGCCCGAGGCCGGGTCCTGCCCCAGCAGGCGATGGAAGACTGCCAGCAGGAAGGCCGCGGTCTTGCCCGTGCCGGTCTGGGCCTGGCCGGCCACGTCATGGCCCTGCATCACCTCCGGCAGGGTCAGCGCCTGAATCGGGGTGCAGGACGAAAAACCCGCATCCTCAATGCCTTGCATGATGGCCGGGGCAAACCCCAGGTCGGAGAAACGCACTTCGGTCAGATGTTGTTCAGTCATAAGCGCCTAGCATAACTCATTTTTCCCATGGTTGGACTTGCAATCGCGGAAAAATTACGATGAAATGACCGCGCGTCACCGGCAGCCCATCGCGGCGCCCGTCCCGGCCCCGTCGCCCCGGTTCCTTCGTCCTTTCAGTCTCCCGCTACCGTGGCTCCCGTAGCCAGACTGAAACCCGGCCGCACAACCGGCGATGAAGGGTGGATGCGAGGACGTCGACGACCGTGCCGCCCGCGGCCGGCACGATGCATTGAACCCGTTTCTTCGAGAATCACCGACCCAGACAGCATCCGGCAAAATGACAGGAGGTTGGCAACCGTGAGTGACCGCATCGTCTACGTGACCGACGATTCCTTCGAACAGGACGTACTCAAATCATCCGAGCCGGTGCTCGTGGACTATTGGGCGGAATGGTGCGGCCCCTGCAAGATGATCGCCCCCATCCTGGAGGAGATCGCCTCCGACTACGCCGGCCGGCTCAAGATCGCCAAGCTCAACATCGACGAGAACCCGCAGACACCCCCGCGCTACGGCATCCGCGGCATTCCGACGCTGATGATCTTCAAGGACGGCAACGTCGAGGCGACCCGTGTCGGGGCCATGTCCAAGTCCCAGCTCACGGCATTCATCGACAGCAACATCTGAGCGGCGGCAGGGGTGCGGCGGAACGACATGGCCGACCGGGCCCGCCGCTGGACGCCCCAAGGGAGACGTGCTATTTTCCGCGTCGAGGACATCGTCCCAGAACAACCATACCGAACCACGATCAGGACTTCCGCCGCCCAGGCGCCGCCTTCCCGAATTCGAGCACGACACCGGCCCCGGGCCGTGGCCCCGGCCGGCGGCCCGGCCGGTATTCCGACAGTCCCGCAGGTGACAAACGACCCATGAATCTCACCGAACTGAAACGAAAGCCCGCATCCGAAATCATCAAGCTCGCCCAGTCCGCCGGCATCGAGGGCATGGCGCGATCACGCAAGCAGGACGTGATCTTCGCCCTGCTCAAGGCCCATGCCAAGAGCGGCGAGAGCATCTACGGCGATGGTGTCCTGGAGATCCTGCAGGACGGCTTCGGCTTCCTGCGCTCGGCGGACAGTTCCTATCTCGCCGGCCCCGACGACATCTATGTCTCGCCCAGCCAGATCCGCCGCTTCAACCTGCGCACCGGGGACACGGTGTCCGGCAAGATCCGCCCGCCCAAGGATGGCGAACGCTATTTCGCCCTGCTCAAGGTCAGTGAGATCAACTTCGAACCGCCGGAGAATGCCCGCAACAAGGTGCTGTTCGAGAACCTCACCCCGCTGCATCCCACTCAGCGCATGAAACTCGAACTGGGCAACGGCAGCACCGAGGACATCACGCCCCGGGTCATCGACCTCGCCGCCCCCATCGGCAAGGGCCAGCGCGGTCTCATCGTGTCGCCACCCAAGGCCGGCAAGACCATGCTGCTGCAGAACATCGCCCAGTCCATCACCAGCAACCATCCGGAGTGCTACCTGATCGTCCTGCTCATCGACGAACGGCCCGAGGAGGTGACGGAGATGGCGCGCTCGGTGCGCGGTGAGGTGGTCTCCAGCACCTTCGACGAGCCGGCCAGCCGCCACGTCCAGGTGGCGGAGATGGTGATCGAGAAGGCCAAGCGCCTGGTGGAACACAAGCGCGACGTGGTGATCCTGCTGGATTCCATCACCCGCCTGGCCCGGGCCTACAACACCGTAGTGCCCTCCTCCGGCAAGGTGCTCACCGGTGGCGTCGACGCCAACGCCCTGCACCGGCCCAAGCGCTTCTTCGGCGCCGCCCGCAACATCGAGGAAGGGGGCAGCCTGACCATCCTGGCCACGGCCCTGGTGGACACCGGCTCGCGCATGGACGACGTCATCTACGAGGAGTTCAAGGGCACCGGCAACATGGAGATCCACCTGGAGCGCAAGATCGCGGAGAAACGGGTGTACCCGGCGATCAATATCAACCGCTCCGGCACCCGGCGCGAGGAACTGCTGACCAAGCCGGACGAGCTGCAGAAGATCTGGATCCTGCGCAAGCTGCTCCACCCCATGGACGAACTGGCGGCCATGGAATTCCTGCTGGACAAGCTGCGCGCCACCAAGACCAACGACGAATTCTTCGCTTCCATGCGCCGCTGAGACCCGCGGCGCCGGCGAGGGATCGGTGCCCCTGGCTGGTACGACCCTTGCTTGGGTAGAATGTGCAGTCAAACGATCGGCCGGGCCCGGCCCCGGGTGGGGCACCGGCATGTCCATTCGAACCCTCGAGGAGGCGACATGAACATCGTACGGGGACTTCTCACCACCATCGGGCTTCTGCTCGCCCTGGGCACCGGCACCCAGGCGGCGACCACGGACGCCAGCCAGCGGGCCCGGCTGGAAAAGCTGTTCCGCCAGGGCATGCAGGCGCTCCGGGAGGACCGGCTGCAGACGGCGATCCGCGCCTTCAACAGCATTCTCACCACCGATCCCAGCCTGCACCGGGCGCGGCTGGAACTGGCCGTGGCCTACTACCGTTCCCTGCGCTACGCCGAGGCCCGGCGCCTGGCGCAGAAGGTGCTGGCGGACCCGACGACCCCGCCGGAGGTACGGGTCACCATCCTCGCCTTCCTGGCCCAGCTGGACAAGGAGGAAAAACAGGTCGGCAAGCGCCATGAGTTCAAGCCGCGCATCGCCCTCGGCCTGATGTACGACTCCAACGTCAACGTGGGCCCCAGTTCGGACGTGGTCGAGATCAACGGCCAGCCAGTCAAGATCAACGGCCAGCCAGTCACCCTGATCGGTGGACGCCAGCAGAGCTCCAACGCCCTGGTGCTGGAGGCCGGCTTCTCCCACCGCTTTCAGCCGGGCCGCACCTTCCACAGCGGTGAGCGCACCGGTTCCTTCCAGTGGCTGAGCGACGTCAACCTGTACGACCGGGAATACAAGGACCAGCACGCCTTCGACCTCAGCGTGCTGACGGCCAGCACCGGACCGGCGTGGGTGGTCGTCGGCCATTGGCGCGCCGCCCTCAACCTGCGCGCCGACCAGATCTGGCTGGGCAACACCAACCTGGCCCTGTTCGGTTCCCTCAACCCGCTGGTCACCTGGCAGTTCCACAACGGCGAACTCACCCTGGACGCCACCTACACCCACCGCCGCTACGACAAGTCGGCGGACTCCGGTCGCGAGGGCAACTACAAGACCGCCGGCCTCGCCCTGGGCCACTACTACCGTCATCGCACCGTCGCCACCCAGGTGGGCGTGCGGGGTTTCGACTTCAACGCGAATGCGGCTGAATTCAGCAATAATGGCTGGGAAGCCTACCTGGGTGCCATCCTGCAGCCATGGCGCAACGGTACGGTCTTTACACGGGTGAACTACAAGTCACTCAACTATGATGGCAATGCGACGGGCTTCTCCGTGGCCCGGGACGAGACCGAGAAACGGGCCGTGATTGGCTTCGAGCACGACTTCCGCGGCGGCCGCCTGGACAAGTGGTCCCTGGCCGGTGACTTCACCTATACCACCAACGACTCCAACATCTCCATCTATGACTACAACCGGCGCCAGGTCAGCCTCAGGGTGAGCCGGCGGTTTTGACGGTGCCGGCCTGGCGCGGTACCGTTGAGGCAGGACACAACGACGGTATGGCAGGGAGGTGAAACAGATGCTGGCGAAGGGAAGATGGCGCGTGCTGATGCTGGGCCTGTTGCTGTCGTCCACGGCAGCGGCCATGCCCGGTCCCAGGCCACCGGTCATCGAGGTGGCGGACCCGACCCTGGACGACTTCGCCCAGACCCTGATCGAGCCCGGGCACCGGCCGGTCATCCGGTACAACCCGCTCATCTGCGCCCGTGCCGGCCGGGCGCTGTGCGTCTTCACCCTGTGGCACGAGCTGGGCCACATCGTGCTGCGCCATGCCAGCCGCCACATCAGCCTGGCGCGCAAGGAGCGGGAGGCCGATATCTGGGCCGCCCGGCATGCACCGCCGGCAGCGGTGCGGGCTGCCTACCGCTTCTTCCTCAGCGGGCACGGGGGCTCGGCGTCCCACGGCAGCAGCCTGCAGCGTGCCGCCCGGCTGCGGCCCTTCCTGCTGCCGCCACGCCGTCACATCTGATCGCGCCGGCAGCGGCGGCTCAGGCAGGGGCCTCCGGGGTGCGAGCAAGGGCGCGGTAACCGATGTCGTGCCGGCAGTAGGCATCGGGCCAGTGGATCCCGGCCACGCGCTGATAGGCCCGCTGCTGCGCCTCGGCCACGTCGGCCCCCAGTGCGGTCACGCACAGCACCCGGCCCCCGGCCGTCACCACCTGGCCATCACGCTCGGCGGTTCCCGCATGGAACACCTTGACCCCCGGGGGATCCGGCCGCTCCAGGCCCTGGATGGGATCCCCCTTGCGATAGGCGCCGGGGTAGCCGCCCGCCGCCATCACCACCCCCAGGGCCGCGCGTTCGTCCCAGTGGCACGCCGCCTGATCCAGCCGACCGTCCAGGGCCGCCAGGCACAGGTCCACCAGGTCCGACCGCAAGCGCATGAGGATGGGCTGGGTCTCGGGATCACCGAAGCGGACATTGTATTCCAGGACCCGGGGCACCCCGTCTCGACCGATCATGAGACCGGCATAGAGGAACCCCTGGTACGGATGGCCCTCCAGGGCCATGCCCTTCACCGTGGGCTCGATCACCTGCTCCATGATGCGGCGATGCATCTCCGGCGTCACCACCGGGGCCGGTGAATAGGCCCCCATGCCCCCGGTATTGGGCCCGGTATCGCCCTCCCCGACGGCCTTGTGATCCTGGGAACTGGCCATGGGCAGGACCGCCGCGCCATCGCACAGACAGATGAAGCTGGCCTCCTCGCCTTCCAGGAACTCCTCGATCACCACCCGGTGACCGGCCTCGCCGAAGGCGTTGCCCGCCAGCATGTCACGCACCGCTGCCACCGCGGCCGCCTGGGTCTCGGCGATGATCACGCCCTTGCCTGCCGCCAGGCCGTCGGCCTTGACCACCAGTGGCGCCCCGTGATCGTGGATGTAGTCCAGGGCCGGCGCCACCTCGGTGAACACCGCATAGTGCCCGGTGGGAATACCATGGCGCTGGAGGAAATCCTTGGTGAAGGCCTTGGAGCCCTCCAGCCGGGCCGCGGCCCGGTCCGGCCCGAAGATGGCCAGCCCGGCATCCCGGAAGGTGTCCACGATACCGGCCACCAGGGGTGCCTCGGGCCCGACGATGGTGAGATCCACCTGCTCGTCCGCCGCCAGCCGCAGCAGCCCGGGGATGTCGTCGGCGGCGACCGCCCGGTTCTCCACCCCCGCCTCCCGTGCCGTTCCGGCGTTGCCCGGTGCCACCAGGACCTGCCGTACCCGTGGCGACTGGGCCGCCTTCCAGGCCAGGGCGTGTTCCCGGCCCCCGCTTCCGACGATGAGCACCTTCATCAGGGAATCTCCTGCACCGATCAATGCCGGAAATGACGCATGCCGGTGAAGACCATGGCCATGCCGTGCTCGTTGGCGGCGGCGATCACCTCCTCGTCCCGGATCGAGCCGCCGGGCTGGATCACCGCCCGGATGCCGACCGCAGCCGCCTGGTCGATGCCGTCACGGAAGGGGAAGAAGGCATCCGAGGCCATGACCGAACCGGCCACCTCCAGCCCCGCCTGCTCGGCCTTGATGGCGGCGATGCGGGCGCTGTTGACCCGGCTCATCTGGCCCGCGCCCACGCCGATGGTCATGCGGTCGCGGCCATAGACGATGGCGTTGGACTTGACGAACTTACACACCCGCCAGCTGAACAGCAGGTCCGCCAGCTCCGCCTCGGTGGGCACCCGCTCGGTCACGGTGCGCGTCTCCTGCAACAGCGCGGTATCGGCCTGCTGCACCAGCAAACCGCCGTTGACCCGCTTGAAGTCCAGCCGCTCGCCGGGCGGGCCCTGCCAGGGCCCGCAGGCCAGCAGGCGGACGTTCTTCTTGGCGGCCACCGCCTGCGCGGCCTCCGGCGTCACCTCCGGGGCGATGATGACCTCCACGAACTGGCGTTCCACGATGGCCGCCGCCGTGGCCCCGTCCAGGGGCTGGTTGAAGGCAATGATGCCGCCGAAGGCCGATTCCGGATCCGTGCGGTAGGCCCGGTCGTAGGCCTCCAGCAGGGTGCCGCCCAAGGCCACGCCACAGGGGTTGGCGTGCTTGACGATGACGCAGGCCGGACCCTCGTCGAACGACTTGACGCACTCCAGGGCGGCATCGGTGTCCGCCACGTTGTTGTAGGACAGCGCCTTGCCCTGGAGCTGGCGGGCGGTGGCGACGGAGGGTTCCGCCGGGGCCGCCTCGCGGTAGAAGGCGCCCTGCTGATGCGGATTCTCGCCGTAGCGCATGGCCTGGGCCTTGTGGAACTGGAGGTTGAGGGTGCGGGGAAACAGGGGATCGCCCCCTTCCACCCCGCGCCCGCCCAGGTAGGCCGCGATGGCGCCGTCGTAACGGGCCGTGTGCTCGAACGCCTTCACTGCCAGATCGTAGCGCAGGTCGGCCGGCACCTCGCCATCGTGGCCGGCCATGGCCTCGAGCACCCGGTCGTAGTCGGCGGGATCCACCACCACGGTCACGAAGGCATGGTTCTTGGCCGCCCCCCGCACCATGGACGGCCCGCCGATGTCGATGTTCTCGATGGCCATGGCCAGGTCACATTCCGGGCGCGCCACGGTCCGTTCGAAGGGATAGAGATTGACCACCACCAGGTCGATGGGACGGATGCCCTGTTCCGCCATGGCCGGCTCGTCGACGCCGCGACGGGCCAGGATGCCACCATGGATGCGCGGGTGCAGGGTCTTGACCCGGCCGTCCATCATCTCCGGGAAACCGGTGTAGTCCGAGACCTCCACCACCGGGATGCCCCCCTCCGCCAGCTGCCGCGCGGTACCGCCGGTGGAGAGAATCTCGATGCCCCGCGCCTGCAGGGCCCGGGCGAATTCCACCACGCCGGTCTTGTCCGACACGCTGATCAATGCACGTTCGATCACCTTGGTCCCCTTCCAGCTGTGACGGGCCACCCGGCGCGCCACAGCCGGCGCCGGCGACCCCGCCTCCGTTCAGGAAATCTCGATGCCGTAGTGGCGAATCTTCTTGCGCAGGGTGCTGCGATTGATGCCGAGGATGTCGGCGGCGCGGCTCTGGTTGCCGCCGGTGTGGCGCAGCACGGTGCGCAGCATGGCCGGCTCCACCTCGTTCATCACCATTTCGAACACCTGCCCCGGCGCATGACCGTCCAGGTCCGCGAAGTAGCGCTCCAGGCAGCTCTCCACCGTGGCGCGCAGGGAATGATCGTGCGGGGCCTCGCCCGTGGCCCCCGCCGTGCGCAGGAGCCGGGCCCTCTTGGCGGCGGTGCTCATGCCGCCAGCGCTCCCGCCGCCTCCAGCCGGTCGAAGAAGGCGGCCATCAGCGCCAGCTGCTCGGCGACGGTCTCCGCCCGGTTGACCCGGTCCCGGAAGCGGGCCCCGCCCGGTTGCCCCTTGCTGTACCAGGCGATGTGCTTGCGCGCCACCCGTACCCCGGTGGCCTCGCCGTAGAAGGCGTAGAGGCGCTGCAGGTGGCGCTCCATCAGGGCGCGGATCTCGGCCACCGGCGGTGGCGGCAGACGCTCGCCGGTACGCAGGAAGTGGTCGATCTCGCGGAAGATCCAGGGCCGGCCCTGGGCCGCGCGGCCGATCATCAGCCCTGCCGCGCCAGTGGCCTCCAGCACCGCGCGGGCCTTGGTCGGGCCATCGATGTCGCCATTGGCGATCACCGGGATGCCGACCGCGTCCACCACCGCGGCGATGGTCTCGTACTCGGCCTCGCCGCGGTAGGCGCAGGCCCGGGTCCGGCCGTGCACCGCCAGGGCCTGGACCCCGGCGGCCTCGGCGATACGGGCCACGGCCACGGCATTGCGGTGCGCCCGGTCCCAGCCCGTGCGGATCTTGAGGGTGACCGGCACCTCCACCGCCTGGACCACCGCCTCCAGGATCTCCGCCACCCGCCGCTCGTCACGCAACAGGGCCGAACCGGCCATGACGTTGCAGACCTTCTTGGCGGGACAGCCCATGTTGATGTCGATGATCTGGGCCCCCTGTTCCACGTTGTGGCGGGCGGCGGCTGCCATCATGGCCGGATCGGCACCGGCGATCTGCACCGCCTTGGGCTCGGGCTCACCACGATGGTCGGCCCGGCGCCGCGTCTTGGCACTGCCCCAGAGCAGGGAGTTGGAGGACACCATCTCGGACACCGCCAGCCCGGCGCCCAGTTCCCGGCACAGCTGGCGGAACGGCCGGTCCGTCACCCCGGCCATGGGGGCCAGCACCAGGTTGTTGGGGAGGCTGTAGGGACCGATCTGCATGGGGGCGGCGTCTTCTCGTTCTGGGGACCGGAAAGGGGTGCCAATGATACCCGCTCCGGCGCAACGGCGGAAGCTTGCGCCGGCGGCGCCAGGGGAGTATGGGGTTGAGGTGAGGAGTGAGGGGGTAGGGGTGAGGGTGAGGGAGTAGGTTGGGCAAAGCGAGCGCAGCGAGCGTGCCCAACAATGATGCGCACGGCGCTACGCGCCTTTGCGCATCCTACATTCTGTGTGCTTCCGTGTGGGTCCGTGGCTCGTACTGATGCGCACGGCGCTACGCGCCTTTGCGCATCCTACGCCTCACTCCTTACACCTCACCCCTCACCTTCAAAGCAACTCGAACTCGTAGGCCGCCGGGTCGAAGCCGGGATAGAGCAACTCCAGGGTCACCTCGCGGCTCTCCCCGGCCGGGATGGGCGCACTGGCATCGGTCCCTGCCGGCAGGTACTCCGGCGGCGTGAACCGCCGCCCCGCATGACGGCCGCCTGACAGATCGGTCAGGGTCAGCTGCAACACGGGATAGGGCCGGTTGGCCGGCCCAGGGTTATGAAAACGGATGTGAGCGATGAGCAGCCGGTCGGCCGACTCGTCCAGGCTGACATCCGTGGACTGGATCACGAAGCCGGCGGCCGTCGTCCCCTGCCGGCCACTGCTGTCCACCACGCAATGCAATTGTCGGCAGAAGGCCTCCACCCAGGGCCGCGCCTCCGGGGCCAGCACCACCAGTTGTTCCGCCCGCAGGTAGACCCACTGACCCGCCAGCAGGAGCGTCAGCAGCACGACGGCGGCGATCCCCGCCAGGCGGCGGCCAACGGACACCGACTCCGGTGAGTCCTCCCGCAGCTGCGGCGGCAACTCCGGCTCCTCCGCGCCGGCCGCCTCCGCGACCTCGTCCCCCGCCGCGAGCCCGCGCAGGTCCAGCGAGCGGTAGCCCTCGTCGAACCCGTCCCGGATCTGCTCCTGGCCGGTCTCCTCCTTGAACAGGGGCGTGACCGGCGCGGGCTCCCGGATGGGCTCCGGCGGTGGCCGGTCGGATACCACCGCATCCTCGGGCGCCGGTGGTGGGACCGGGGCCTCGTCCGCCGACCCGGCCGTGGGCGGAGGCGTTGCGGGCTCGTCCGCCGAGTCGGTCGTTGGCGCGGGCGTCGCGGGCGTTTCCGGGGCCGACGGGGACCCCAGGGGTGCTTCGGCCGGGACCTCGCGTCGTTCATCCGCGGCAGCCGGCGTGGCAACCTCCGCCTTCGGTTCCGTGCCGGCGCCGGCCTCCGCGCCGACATCGGTCGTGCCCGCCGCCTCCGCCGCCGGGGACGGGGCGGCCCCCGGTTCGATGCCGGCAGTGGATGGGGCCGGTTCGGGCGCTGGCGCCGCGGTGGCCGTCTCGCCGCTGGCATCGGCGGGCTGCTGGCCACGCCGCTTCATGGCCGCCTCGGCCACCTTGGCGGGTTCGCGCACCGCCAGCGCCTCGGCGGCATCGTCGAACAGGTGACCCAGGGCACAGAAGGTCTCGCCGCAGCGGCCACAGTGCACCATGCCGCTGGCGGCATTGAGGATGCGGGCATTGGCCCGGAACACGGTATGGCAGGATGGACAGCGCACGAACATGATCAGACTCCCGACGGCCCGTTAGTTGGTACCGAGGCCCAGCTTTTGTTCCAGGTAATGGATGTCCGCCCCGCCCCGACCAAAGGCGGCGTCGTCCATGAGATCCCGATGCAGCGCCACGTTGGTGCGGATACCCTCCACCACGATTTCCGAGAGGGCGCCCCGCATGCGGGCGATGGCGGCGTCCCGGTCCTCGCCGTGGGCGATCAACTTGCCGATCATGGAATCATAGTCCGGCGGCACCCGGTAGCCATTGTAGATGTGGGTGTCCACCCGGATGCCGGGTCCGCCGGGGGCATGGAACTGGGTGATGCAGCCCGGCGAGGGCATGAAGGTCTCGGCATCCTCCGCATTGATGCGGCACTCCACGGCATGCCCGAACCAGCGCACCTCCTCCTGGCGGCAGGGCAGCCCCTCGCCGGCCGCGATCCGCAGCTGGGCCTTGACGATGTCGATGCCGGTGACCATCTCGGTCACCGGGTGCTCCACCTGCACCCGGGTGTTCATCTCGATGAAATAGAACGCCCCGTCCTGGAACAGGAACTCGAAGGTGCCCGCGCCGCGGTAGCCGATGCGGCGGCAGGCCTCGGCACAACGCTCGCCCATGGCGGCACGCTGTTCCGACGTGATGCCCGGCGCCGGGGCTTCCTCCACCACCTTCTGGTGGCGACGCTGCATGGAACAGTCGCGTTCCCCCAGGTGGATGGCCCCGCCCTCCCCGTCGGCCAGCACCTGGAACTCCACATGGCGCGGATGCTCCAGGTACTTCTCCATGTACAGGGTGCCATTGCCGAAGGCGGCCTCGGCCTCGGCCCGGGTGAGAGAGATGGCGTTGAGCAGGGCCGCCTCGCTGTGCACCACCCGCATGCCCCGGCCGCCGCCACCGCCGGCGGCCTTGATGATCACGGGGTAACCGATGTCCCGGGCGATGTACAGGTTCTGGTCCGGATCCTCGCCCAGGGGACCGTCGGAACCGGGCACGCAGGGCACGCCGGCCTCCTTCATGGCGCGAATGGCCGAGACCTTGTCGCCCATCAGCCGGATGGTGTCGGGCCGCGGCCCGATGAAGACGAAGCCGCTCAATTCCACCTGCTCGGCGAAATCCGCGTTCTCCGACAGGAAGCCATAGCCGGGGTGGATGGCCACGCTGTCGGTCACCTCGGCGGCGCTGATCAGTGCGGGGATGTTGAGGTAGCTGAGGGCCGAGGGTGGTGGCCCGATACAGACCGACTCGTCGGCCAGCCGCACGTGCTTGAGATCCCGATCCACCGTGGAATGCACGGCCACGGTGCGGATACCCAGTTCCCGGCAGGCGCGCAGGATGCGCAAGGCGATCTCGCCCCGGTTGGCTATGAGTACCTTGTCGAGCATGGGTCCTGGCCCGCCGGGTTCAGTCGATCACGAACAGCGGCTCGCCGAATTCCACCGGCTGGCCGTTTTCCACCAGGATGGCGGTCAGGGTGCCGGCCTTGTCCGCCTCGATCTGGTTGAGCATCTTCATGGCCTCGATGATGCACAGGGTGTCACCCACGTTGACCTTCTGCCCCACCTCCACGAAGGGGGGCGCGCCCGGTGCCGGCGCCCGGTAGAAGGTGCCCACCATGGGCGAGGTCACCAGGTGCCCGGGCGGCAGCGCCGGCTCCTCCTCGGCGGGGGCCGGCGGCGGTGGCGCACCGGC
>JALWSQ010000105.1 GCA_026993645.1 Thiohalobacter sp. | reverse complement strand
GCGGCCCCACCGCCCAGCACGAGCAGGCGCCGGCGGCGTTCCCGGGCCATCAGGCGTTCCATCGCGGCCGCCGGGGCCGGGGCTGGCTCGCCCGGGGCCATAGGTGCCGGGTCCTGCACCGGTGAGCGGCTTTCGGCCGGCTCGGTGTCCGGGGTTGCACCCGAAAGACCGGTCTCGGCCGGCGGCACGGGGCTTTCCGGCTCCGGGGACGTGCCAGCGGGGGATGGTTCGGATCCGGGTGCGGGATCCGGTTCCGGCAGACTGTCGAAGTCCTCGGAGGGTGCCGGGGTTTCGGGCAGCGCCTCCAGGTCGAACATGGGGGCGGATTCCAGGGTCAGGGCCGGGCTTTCCTCGTCCTGGTCGGCCTCCCCGGTTGCCGGCGTCGGTGTCTCCTCGTCGGAGGCATCCTCCGGTTCGGTGGCAGGTCCTTTCCCGGGGGAGGCACCGGCCGGGGTGTCGGCGCCGCCCTTGGCCTGTTCCGCCTTGCGCAAGGCGTCCATCAGCAGGCTCATGACCCACCCTCCTCCGGCCCGGTCCGGCGGCGGGCGGGCGCCAGGTAATGGCGAAAGTCGGCCAGGTCGCGGGCGATGCTGGCATTACGGATGACGCGCGGGCGCAGGAAGATCACCAGCTCGGTCTTCTTGACGGTGTCGTCCCGGTACTTGAAGGCATCGCCGATGCGCGGCACCCGCGACAGCAGCGGAACACCCTTGTGATCCAGGTCGACGGTGTCCTGGATCAGGCCGCCGAGTACCGCCACCCGGCCCGAGTCCAGCCGCAACACCGAGTCCATCTCCCGCACCTGGATCTGGGGAATACGGCTCTCGGTCTTGGCGGCGGACAGAGAGGGGTTGGGATCGTTGACGAAACCGATGACCCGCGAGATGGTGGGCCGCACGTCGAGGATGATCTGGCCGGAATCACTGATCTGGGGGGTCACGCTCATGACGAAACCCACGGGTACCGTGTGCACCTCGCTGGTGAAGGTGGTGACCGCCGGCCCGTTGGCGCTGGTGGTGGTATCGGACTCCAGGGTGAAATAGACCAGGTTGTCCACCACCTTGAGCAGTGCCGTCTGGTTGTTGATGGCCATGATCTTGGGGCTGGACAGCACACGGACGTCGCCGAACTGGCGCAATGCCTTGACCGTGGCGCTGATGTTGCCCAGGCCGGCCTTGGGATCGGCGTAGCTCAACAGGGTGAATGGGGGGTTCACCAGCTTGTTGCCGAGCAAGGACTGGTTCAGGCTGAGGCCGCCGGAGCTGCCCGCCAGGCGTGACCAGTCGACCCCGAGCTGGTACTGGTCGTTGAGGGTGACCTCCACCACGGTCGCCTCGATCAGGACCTGGCGCCGGGCATTGGTCAGGACCTGTTGCAGGTAGGCGCCGATGCGCTTGTGCTGGGCGGACGTGGCCTTCACCGTGATCAGGCCGGTCTCGGCATTGACGATGACGCTGGGGGTGGAAACCGCGTTCTTGCCGCTGGCGACGGTTTCACCCAGGATGGCATGGATATTTCGTTCCAGGGTCTGCCAGAAACGCTGGTTCGAGGTGCTGGTGACCCGGGTGGTGGAGTTGTTGTTGCCGCTGCCACCGGTGGCCGCCCCGGATTGTTCTCCCACTCCGGCCC
>JALWSQ010000104.1 GCA_026993645.1 Thiohalobacter sp. | reverse complement strand
GCCCCGGCCTGGCCATCCTCGGGCCCGATGCCGGCCTCCTGGTGGCCACCCCCGGATTCCCACGGCCCGGCAAGCGGGAACGGGCCTTCGTGCAACGGCTGCTGGCGCACCCGCGCCCGCTGGTGGAGGGGCTGGTGTTCACGCCGGGCGGCCGGGTGCTCCTGGTCCTCGGCGTGGGGGTGCGACCGGTGGAAGGCATGGCCGGCAAGGGACACGCGGACACCATCGGTGTCATCCTCGCCGTGCGCGACGCCCGCCGGGACCTGTTCCCCATGCTGCGAGCCGGAAACTTCCTCACCCGCCACGACGAGACCCTGCTGGTCCGGGCCCAGGGTGACGAGCTGCTCTATCTCACCCCGCTGGCCGATGACGGCGAGGCCGGCACCCGCCGCCTGCCGCTGGCCACGGTCCGCCTCGCCGCCGCCCACATCCTGCGCCATCCCGATGCCTTCGGACAATGGGTCAACTATGCCGGCCGCCCGGTACTGGCCAGCGGCCGCCGCATCCCGGGGACGCCCTGGACCCTGGTCCAGACCGTGGATGCCCACGAGGCCCTGCGCGACTCGCGCGCCTACCGGCGTTTTCTCCTGACCGCCTTTTCCCTCGCCCTGGCACTGGTCACCCTGGCCCTGGTCGCGGCCTGGCGCCACGGCAGCAGCGTGCGCGCGCAACGCCTCGCCGCAGAGCTGGAACGCCAGGCCCGGGCCCTGCGGGACCAGGCCCGGCTGCTGCAGGCGGTGACCGCCCACATCCCGGACTACGTGTTGCTGCTGGACGCAGGCAACCGCGTCCGCTTCGCCAATCGCCGCTGGGCCGAGGCCACCGGGACCCCCACCGAGGAACTGGTGGGCAAGGATCTGCGCGCCCTGCTGGGGCCGGCCGCGGCGGCACCGCTGGAGGACCGGTTGCAGCGACCGGACGGCACCGAACCGCTGCCCCTGCGCATCGGCCAACGCGAGGGCATCTATTTGGTGGAGGTCGCTCCCGTCACCGGTGGGTCCGACCACGAGGCCGGCGACCGCCTGCTGGTCCTGCACGACATCACCCGGCTGCACCGGGCCGAACGGAAACAGACCGCCCTCCGCGACCAGGTGATCCAGGCCCTCACCCGCGCCCTGGACAGCTACGACCCCTACTCCAGCCATCATTCGGCGCGGGTGGCGGCCATCGCCACCGCCCTGGGGGAGACCCTGGGCCTGCGGGAACGGGCATTGCGCGACCTGGGCATGGCGGCGCAGCTCGCCAACATCGGCAAGCTCTACGTGCCGCGTGAGATCCTGCTCAAGACCGAACCCCTGGACGAGGCCGAGCAGGCCGAGGTGCGACGCCACGTGGATCATGCCCTGGCCATCCTCGAGGGTGTCGACTTCGATCCGGCCGTGCGCCAGACCATCGCCCAGAAGCAGGAACGCATGGATGGCTCCGGCTATCCCCGAGGACTGCGCGATGGCGACATCCTGCTCCCGGCGCGCATCCTCGCCGTGGCCAACAGCTTCGTCGCCCTGGTCAGCCCGCGCGCCTGGCGCAATGCACTCGGCATCGAGGACGCCCTGGACCGGCTGCTGGCGGATGGCGGGCGGCACTACGACCGCCAGGTGGTGGCGGCCCTGTTCCACCTGGCCGAGAACCGGCGCGAATGGCTGGAGGGGGTCTTCGGCAACCCGGCATGATGCGTACGGCCATCGATGCGCACGGCGCTGCGCGCCTTTGCGCATCCTACACATCACCAGGCGTATGGCGCACACCCGTAGGTTGGGCAAAGCGAGCGCAGCGAGCGTGCCCAACAACGGGGTGCCATCACCCGCGACGCCGGGTTTTCCTGATGCGCACGGCGCTGCGCGCCTCTGCGCATCCTACGGTGAGCCGGAACGGGTGCGGCGGCGCCGGCGGCGCCAGCGCCAGAGGAACAACACCGGGCCGGACAGCACATAGGCCAGGAAGCCGCCGAAGATCACCTTGGGAGGATCGATGGAGGTGAACACGAACAGCAGCACGATGAACAGGGTGACGACGAAGGGCACCCGGTTACGGAAATCCAGCTCCTTGAAACTGTAGTAACGCAGATTACTGACCATCAGCAACCCGGCCGCCAGGGTCAGCACGAACCCGGCCACCGCCAGGCGGCCACCGGGAACGCCCATGTCCGCACCCACCCAGACCAGGCCCGCCACCACCGCCGCCGCCGAAGGACTGGGCAGGCCCAGGAAATATCGCTTGTCGGCCGTTCCCACCTGGGTGTTGAACCGGGCCAGGCGCAGCGCCGCACCCGCGGTATAGATGAAGGCCGCCAGCCAGCCGGCCTTGGCCCACATCCAGCCGAAGTCCGCCATGGAACGCAACGCCCACTGGTACATGACCAGCGCCGGCGCCACGCCGAAGCAGACCATGTCGGACAGACTGTCGTACTGAACCCCGAACTCGCTCTGGGTATGGGTGAGCCGGGCCACGCGGCCGTCGATGCCGTCCATCAGCATGGCCACGAAGATCGCCACCCCGGCCGGCGCGTAGCGCCCCTGGATGGCCGCCACGATGGCATAGAAGCCGGCGAACAGGCCGGCGGTGGTGAACAGGTTGGGCAGCAGGTAGATACCGCGGTGGCGGGGGCCTTGGGATCCCTGGCGTTCCTGTGTCTCCCCCGGTTCCACGGCCTTCTCCTACTTGTGGGTCAGCAGGGCGATGACGTCCGCCCCGGCCCGCACCCGGTCCCCGGGCTTCACCTTCACCCGGCTGTTGGCGGGCACGTACACGTCCACCTCGGCACCGAAATAGGCGTAGCCGCAGCGCTGGCCCTGCCCCACCCGGTCCCCGAACTGGACGTAGCAACGCGGCGCGGCCCCCACCCGGCTGCGGTGCATGACCATGATCAGGTCGTCGCCCTCGTCGGTCTGCAGCCAGATACCATGGGGCTGATCCTTGCCCTCGGTCGCCCGCCGGGGCAGCTCCTGGATCCGGGCCTCGATGGGTGCCCGGGTGCTGAAGGCCCCGCCCAGGGCCATGGCAATGGCGATGCAGACGGCGTCGCGGTCGAGGAAGGGATCGCGGATGCTGTCCACGGCGATCACCTCACCGTCCGCCGGCGCCACCACCGCCAGCGGCATGGGCGGGATCTCCCGGCGCGGATCCCGGAACAGGTACAGCAGCAACAGCACCAGAATCCACAGGGGCAGGCCCCACCACCAGCCGGCGAAATGGCTGACCACCATGGCGGCCCCCGCGGCCAGCCCCACCAGCGGCCAGCCTTCCCGGGCGATCAGGCTCGTATGGGCGGCAGGCATCTGCGCATCCGGACTTCAGCAGCGGCCATGCCGGAACCGACCGCCCGCTGCCAGCGGGCGGCGCTCAGTTCCGGGTCTTGTCGACAATCTTGCTGGCCTCGATCCAGGGCATCATCTTCCGCAGCCGCGCCCCGACCGCCTCGATGGGATGGGCCTCGCCCAGGCGCCGCCGCGCCTTGAGCACCGGCGCGCCCGCCTGGTTCTCCAGGATGAACTCGCGCGCGAACTCGCCGCTCTGGATCTCATCGAGGATACGCCGCATCTCCGCCTTGGTCTGCTCGTTGATCAGCCGCGGACCGCGGGTGAGATCGCCGTACTCGGCCGTGTTGGAAATGGAGTAACGCATGTTGGCGATGCCGCCCTCGTACATCAGGTCGACGATGAGCTTGAGCTCGTGCAGGCACTCGAAGTAGGCCATCTCCGGGGCGTAACCCGCCTCCACCAGGGTCTCGAAGCCGGCCTGCACCAACGCCGTGGTACCGCCACAGAGCACCGCCTGCTCGCCGAACAGGTCGGTCTCGGTCTCCTCGCGGAAGCTGGTCTCGATGATGCCGGCGCGGCCACCGCCGTTGGCCGAGGCATAGGACAGGGCGATGTCGCGCGCCTTGCCCGAGGCGTCCTGGGCCACCGCGATCAGGCAGGGCACCCCGCCGCCCTGGGTATAGGTGGAACGCACCAGGTGACCCGGCCCCTTGGGCGCGATCATGATGACGTCCAGGTCGGCGCGAGGCACGATCTGGCCGAAATGGATGTTGAACCCGTGGGCGAAGGCGAGCACGGCCCCCTGGCGGATGTTGGGCGCAATGCTGTCCTGGTACAGGGCACGCTGGAACTCGTCCGGCGCCAGCACCATGACCAGGTCCGCCCCCTTCACCGCCTCGTCCACCGGCTTGACCGTCAGCCCGGCCTTGGTGGCCTTGGCCTCGGAGGCGGAACCGGGCCGCAGCCCCACCGTGACCTCGACCCCGGAGTCCTTGAGGTTGTTGGCATGGGCATGGCCCTGGGAACCATAACCGATGATGGTCACCTTGAGGCCCTGGATCAGGGACAGGTCGCAATCTTTGTCATAGTAGACGTTCATCTCGAATCGACTCCGGTTGGATGTACAGAATGGGGGAATTCAGGCCGACAACGCGCGCTGCCCGCGGGAGATGCCGCTCACGCCGGACCGGACCACCTCCAGGATCAATGGCGGATGCACGGCCTTGATGAAGGCGTCCAGCTTGTCACCGGTACCCGTCAGCTCCAGGGTGTAGGTGGTATCGGTGACGTCGATGATGCGGCCGCGGAAGATGTCGGCCAGGCGTTTCATCTCGTCGCGTGCCGCGCCCTCGGCCCGCACCTTGATCAGCATCATCTCGCGCTCGATGTGCGGACCCTCTGTCATGTCGATCAGCCGTACCACGTCGACCAGCTTGTTCAGCTGCTTGGTGATCTGCTCGATCACCTGGTCGGTACCCCGGGTCACGATGGTCATGCGCGACAGGGAGGGATCCTCGGTCGGCGCGACCGTCAATGACTCGATGTTGTAACCCCGCGCGGAGAACAACCCCGCCACCCGTGACAGGGTGCCGGCCTCGTTCTCCACCAGGATGGAAATGATGTGTCGCATGTTCCGCTCCCGCCCCGCCGTCAGACCAGGATCATCTCGTTCTGCCCGGCGCCGGCCGGTATCATGGGATAGACGTTCTCGGTCTGATCGGTGATGAAATCGAGGAACACCAGCCGGTCCCGCGCCTGCAGCGCCTCGCGCAGTGCCGGCTTCACGTCGTCCGGCTTCTCCACCCGGATGCCCAGGTGGCCATAGGCCTCCGCCAGCTGCACGAAGTCCGGCAAAGACTCCATGTACGACATGGCGTAGCGTTTCTGGTAGAAGAACTCCTGCCACTGCCGCACCATGCCCAGGTAGCGGTTGTTGAGATTGACGATCTTCAACGGCAACCCGTACTGGCGGCAGGTGGACAGCTCCTGGATGCACATCTGGATGCTACCCTCGCCGGTGATGCAGCACACGGTCTCGTCCGGAAAGGCCATCTGCACGCCCATCGCCGCGGGAAAGCCGAAGCCCATGGTGCCCAGCCCGCCGGAGTTGATCCAGCGCCGCGGCCGGTCGAACTTGTAGAACTGCGCCGCCCACATCTGGTGCTGGCCCACGTCCGAGGTCACGAAGGCATCACCCCCCGTCACCTCGTACAGGGACTCGATGACGTACTGGGGCTTGATCAGCTCCGAGTCCCGGTCGTACTTGAGGCAGTCCATGGCGCGCCATTCCTCGATCTGGGCCCACCACTCCGCCAGCGCCTCGGCATCCGGCTTGCGCTCGCCGTTCTTCAGCAGCCGCAGCATCTGCCGCAGCACGTTGTCCACCGAGCCGACGATGGGGATGTCCACCTGCACGTTCTTGGAGATGCTGGCCGGATCGATGTCCACGTGGATGATCCGCGCGGTGGGGCAGAACTTCTCCACGTTGCCGGTCACCCGGTCGTCGAACCGCGCGCCGATGGCGATCAGCACGTCGCAATTGTGCATCGCCATGTTGGCCTCGTAGGTCCCGTGCATGCCCAGCATGCCCACGAACTGGCGGTCGGTGGCCGGGTAGGCGCCGAGGCCCATGAGGGTGTGGGTGATGGGATAGCCCAGCAGGCGGGTGAACTCCACCAGCGCCTCCGAGGCATCGTCCAGGATCACCCCACCGCCGGTATAGATCATGGGCCGCTTGGCCCCGAGGATGGCCTGCACCGCGCGCTTGATCTGGCCCGGGTGCCCCTTCACCGTCGGGTTGTAGGAGCGCATGCTGATGCGCTTGGGATACTGGTACTCGCAGCGCGCGGCGGTGACGTCCTTGGGGATGTCCACCACCACCGGGCCCGGACGGCCGGTGGTGGCCACGTAGAAGGCCTTCTTGATGGTCAGGGCCAGATCGCGGACGTCCTTGACCAGGAAGTTGTGCTTGACGCAGGGCCGGGTGATGCCGGTGCTGTCCACCTCCTGGAAGGCATCGTTGCCAATGAGCTGGGTCGGCACCTGGCCGGTGAACACGACCAAGGGGATGGAATCCATGTAGGCGGTGGCGATGCCGGTGACCGCGTTGGTAGCACCGGGCCCGGAGGTCACCAGGACCACCCCGGGGCGTCCGGTGGCACGGGCATAGCCATCGGCGGCATGGGTCGCCGCCTGCTCGTGCCGCACCAGGATGTGCTGTACCTGGTCCTGCTGGTAGAGCGCGTCGTAGATGTGCAGCACGGCCCCCCCCGGATAACCAAAGACGTAGTCCACCCCCTCGTCCTGCAGGCAGTGGACGAAGATTTCGGCACCGGTGAGTTCCACGAACGTTCTCCTGTCGTTGTCTGGTTCCGGCGGCGGCCCGGGCCGCCGCCGGCTGGGGCACCCGCCCACTATTTGACATCCTCCCCCAGCTAAAGCAGGGGGATTCCAGCCGCCTCGGGTGAGGCGGCGGGTGGTACTCCCTCGCGGTTTCCCACGGGTTCCTGCTTCACAGGCGGGCCTGACTGCACCCGTCCTCCAC
>JALWSQ010000103.1 GCA_026993645.1 Thiohalobacter sp. | reverse complement strand
GATCGCCAGCGCCTGCTGGCGATCGGCCTCGGTGCGGACGTTCTTCATCACGTCCGGGATCAGTTCGGGCAACTGGTGGACGGGCTTCCAGTGGGTGCCGTCCAGGCTGAGCTCGTCGTCCTCGCGGATACGGCCGAGCAGGATGTAGCGGGAGATCTGGCGTTCGGGGAAGGGCCCGCGTACCACCCCAAGGCGGCGCGTGAACCAGAGCCGGGTGCCGACACTGGCGGCCTGTGTCGTCGTACCGGCCTGCGTGGTTTCGGTCACGGGACGCCCCGGCGGTTCAACCGGCGTGCGCCTGCCCGTGTAACATCAGGATCAGCTCCGCCTCGCCCTGGCTCAGGCCGCACTGGCCGACCAGCTCGTCCAGCCCGGCCCCGCGCTGAACCCGTTCGATGGCCTCTGCATAGGGCCGCTGGCCGGCGGTGCGCATGTCCATGTGGTCCTGCCGCTGGCGGATGTTGCGCAGCTGGCGCTCGGCCTCCATCAGCCGCTCCCCGGCCTGCATGGAGGCCGCCAGCAGGGCCTGGATGTCGGCATGGCTGGTGCGCAGTTCGGCCAGCAGGGCCTGCAAGCGCCGCTGCAGACGCCGGGACAGGATCAGGGACCAGCCCGCCAGCGCGCCCAGCAGACCCAGCATCAGTCCAGTGGTGAGGTACCAGTGCATCGTTGCCATCCTCCCTGGGCTCAGGCGTATTCGTCGATATGCGGACCATCGTCGTCGTTTCCGGGCGGCCGTTTCCGCGGCGGTGGCTCCCGCCGTCGCCCGCCTCGGTCACGGCGATCACGCACCGGTGGATTGAGCGGCACCGGCGTCACGGGGGGCGTGTTGCCTATGCGGTTCCAGTCGACCATGGCGGTCTGCCGTTCGTTGCCCGGTGCACTGGCGGGAACCCATCCGGTTCATGGCGACGGCCGCGACCTTCACTCGCCGGCGGCCAGCAGTTTGTCGATGTCCACCAGGATCAGCAGGGCGTCACCGCAGTGGGTGACGCCCTGGATGTAGCGGGCGCTCTCCTCGCTGCCCACGCCCGGCGCGGTATCGATCTCAGCGGTATCGATGTCCACCACCTCGGCCACCGCGTCCACCAGGATGCCGATGACCTGACCCTCACCCTCGATGACGATGATCCGGGTGGAGTCGTCCAGTTCCTTCTGTGGCAACCCGAGGCGCTGGCGGCCGTCGATGACGGTCACCACGTTGCCGCGCAGGTTGATGATGCCCATGACATAATCGGGGGCACCGGGCACCGGCGCGATCTCGGTCACCCGCAGGACCTCCTGTACCCGCATGACGTTGATGCCGTAGGTCTCCCCGTCCAGCCGGAACGTCACGCACTGCAGGATCTCACCCTGCACTTCCTTCTTCGCGGTCTGGCTCATTGCGATCCCCTGATGTTGCTTCCAGTCAAGTTTCAGTCGGCACAGCCCGGCCTCCCCATGAATCAAGCAGAAAACGTGCCATTCAATGAGCGGATGGGGTCTGCTCCGGGTCGATGAGGATGGCGCCCCAGGCCGGTGCCATGCCGCGGATGCCCCGCTGCTGCAGCCGACCGTCGGCGGCGCGGATGGCATCCCCTTGCAGACGCACCCAGGCCAGGGGCTCGTCCACCAGGATGCCGATGGTCCGGCAGGGCAGGTAC
>JALWSQ010000102.1 GCA_026993645.1 Thiohalobacter sp. | reverse complement strand
GGAGCTGGTGCGCAACCCGGACATCCTGGCGGCGGTGGCGCGGCGGCCGCGGCCGCCGCGCCACCGCCGCCAGGATGTCCGGGTTGCGCACCAGCTCCAGCCGCAGCCGGTCGGTGGATTTCTTGATCTTTTCCGGGGCCACGACCGCCGGGCGGTAGTCGGCCACCGCCGCCGTGGCCACGAACAGATCCTGTTCCTCGATCCGGGCCATGACGGCATCGTACATCTCGCGCGCCGTCTCCACGTCCACCCGTTCCACCCCGGGCGGTGTGGCCAGTTGCACCGGCCCCGCCACCAGGACCACCCGGGCACCGGCCTCGGCGGCGGCCCGCGCGATGGCGAACCCCATGCGGCCGGAACTGCGGTTGCCGAGAAAGCGCACCGGGTCCAGCGGTTCCAGGGTGGGTCCCGCCGTGACCATGACCCGCCGCCCCGCCAGCAGGGGCGGGGTGGATCCGGCGGCCAGGGCGGCGACCAGGGCCTCGGGCTCCAGCATCCGGCCCGGCCCCGTCTCGCCACAGGCGAGGTCGCCCACCGCCGGCCCGAGCAGGCGCACACCCCGGTCCTGGAGCCGTTCCCGGTTGGCCACCGTGGCCGGATGGGTCCACATGGCGCTGTTCATCGCCGGCGCCAGCCAGAGGGGGGCACGGGTGGCCAGGCACAGGGTGGTCAGCAGGTCGTCGGCCAGACCTTGCGCCAGGCGCGCCATGAGGTTCGCGGTCGCCGGCGCCACCAGCACCAGGTCGGCCCAGCGGGCCAGTTCGATGTGGCTCATGGCCGCCTCGGCCTCGGCGTCGAACAGGGCCTGGCGGACCCGTCGTCCGGACAGCGCCGCCAGGATCATGGGCGTGACGAAGGCCTCCGCCGCTGCTGTCATGACCACCTGGACCTCGGCGCCGGCCTGGCGCAGGCACCGCACCAGCTCCGGCGACTTGCTCGCCGCGATGCTGCCGCTGACCCCGAGCAGGATCCGCTTGCCACTGAGCTCGAACATCCTTCCAGTGTACCAGAAGCCCCGGTGGGCAATGGCCATGGCATTCGCTGCAGCCGACACCGGCGCTTGACCGGCGGGGGCTGACCCGGGGAACCTGCCACCCCGATCCGGCGCCGCGCGCGACGACCGGACGGCAACGGGAGGAACCTGATGTCGATACGTGACTGGCCGTCCCTGGAACGGCCCCGGGAAAAGCTCCTGCGCCATGGGCCCGAGGCGCTGTCCGATGCCGAGCTGCTGGCCATCTTCCTGCGCACCGGTCTGCCGGGACGCAGCGCCGTGGACCTGGCCCGCGACCTGATCGGGCGCAGCGGGGGACTGCGCCCCCTGCTGGAACTGGACCGGGGCGCCTTCTGCGCCCTGCCCGGCCTGGGCGAGGCCAAGTACGCCGCGCTGCAGGCGGCGCTGGAGATCACCCGGCGCCAGCTGCAGGCACGGCTGGAACGGGGCGATGCCCTGTGCAATCCCGACGACACCCGCCGCTACCTGCGGGCCCGGCTGCGCCACCTGGACCACGAGGTGTTCGCCTGCCTGCTGCTGGACACCCGCCACCGGGTCATCCGCTTCGATCCCCTGTTCCGTGGCACCCTGGACGGTGCCGCGGTCCACCCACGCGAGGTGGTGCGACTGGCCCTGCGCCACGGGGCCGCCGCCATCATCCTGGCGCACAACCACCCCTCCGGGGTGGCCGAACCCAGTACGGCGGATCTCGCCATCACCCGGCGGCTGCGGGATGCCCTGGCCCTGATCGACGTCCGGGTGCTGGATCACCTGATCGTGGGAGACGGGGAGGAGGTGTCGCTGGCCGAACGTGGCCTGATCTGAGCGGGGGCAGCGGGCGGTTGCACGCCCGCCGGCCCTTTGCGATAATGCGCGGCTCGCGCGAGGCGCGAGCAGCCCAAATCTGGAGTCAAGCAACCATGTCGCGAGTCTGTCAGGTCACCGGCAAACGCCCGGCCACCGGAAACAACGTCTCCCACGCCCACAACAAGACGCGGCGGCGGTTCCTGCCCAATCTCCACACCCATCGCTTCTGGGTGGAGAGCGAGAACCGCTGGGTGAAGCTGCGGGTCTCCACCAAGGGGCTGCGCATCATCGACAAGAAGGGCATCGACGCGGTCCTGGCCGACCTGCGCGCCCGCGGTGAGAAGGTCTGAGGAGGCCCGCCATGCGTGACAAGATCAAACTGGTATCCACCGCCGGGACCGGCTTCTACTACACCACCACCAAGAACAAGCGCTCGACTCCGGGCAAGCTGGAGATGCGCAAGTACGATCCGGTGGTGCGCAAGCACGTGATCTTCAAGGAAGCCAAGATCAAGTAACCCGGCTTTCCAGGCCGACCCGTCTCGACGGCAGAGAGCCCGGCCCCATGGCCGGGCTCTCTGCGTTCAGGCGGACAGCCGGGGTCGGACGGGCACCAGGCGTCGCACCCGCTCGGCGAAGCCGGCCAGGGCCTGGATGCCGGTGGCCTCGGCCTCGGCGCACCAGGCCTGCAGCGCCTCCAGCCGGCCCTGCTCGTCCTTCCCGCACCGGGTCCAGATGAGCTGCAGGCGCTCGCGGAACTGGTAGACGGTGCGCAGCCGCTGGCTGAGATCCAGCACCCCCTCCAGGCGCCGCTGCATGGCCTCGTCCAGCAGGCTGGAATGGCGCAGCACCAGCCGCCGGGCCTGGCGCAGGCGCCGGCGGCAGGAACGATCCGCGCAGCGCAACTCCTCCCGTACCACCGGCAGGATCACCTCCCTGGCATACCGGCGCATGACGTGGAAACGCCCGCGAATCACCGCCCGCAGGGTATCCATGTCGACGCCCTGGCGATCGGCCTCCACCGGTGGCGGCGGCGCCACCCGCCGCACGCGGGCCAGGCCCAGCCATTCCAGCAGGCGGATGTAGCCCCAGCCGATGTCGAACTCCCAGGGCTGGATGGAGAGCTTGGCCGAAGCGGGAAAGGCATGGTGGTTGTTGTGCAGCTCCTCGCCACCGATCAGCCAGCCCAACGGCGAAATGTTGGTGGAACGGTCACGGGTCTCGAAGTTGCGGTAACCCCACCAGTGGCCCAGGCCGTTGATGATGCCGGCGGCGAAGAAGGGAATCCAGATCATCTGCAGCCCCCACAGGGCCAGCCCCGGCGCCCCCAGCAGGCCGATCTCGATCACCGCCAGCAGCCCCACGCCGAAGTTGGGGTGACGGTAGACGCGCCGTTCCAGCGCATCGTCCGGGGTGCCGGTGCCGAACCGGCGCAGGGTATCCGGCCGGGCCGTCTCCGCCCGGTAGAGCTCGGCGCCCCGCCACAGCACCGTGCCGATCCCGGCGAAGAAGGGGCTGTGGGGATCGTCCCGGGTCTCGCAGTGGGCATGGTGCTTGCGGTGCACCGCCACCCATTCCCGGGTGACCATGCCCGTGGTCAGCCAGAGCCAGAAACGGAAGAAGTGACTCACCGCCGGGTGCAGATCCAGCGCCCGGTGGGCCTGGTGGCGGTGCAGGAAGATGGTGACGGCGGCGATGGTGACGTGGGTGGTCGACAGCAGGATCGCCAGGTAGCCCCACCAGGGCAGATCGAACAGCCCGCGGGCCACGAAGTTCAGGATCGTGTTCATCATGCTTCACCTTAGCACAGAATGGTGCCGGAATCCGGAAAACCTGCCCCCGCCTTCATGCAGGATCCGGGCCGCCGAAGGTCAACAACAGGTTGCCGTAACCGTCCACCTCCAGCGCCCACCCCGGCGCCAAGTAGGTGGTCGCCACCGTCTCCGTGACCAGCAGCGGTCCCGACAGCCGCTGGCCGGGCACCAGCGCGGCCCGCGGCCAGGCCGGTATGGGGCCGCTGGTATCGGGGCGACCCAGGGCGGTGCCGGTCGGCAGCGGTTCCAGCTGCAAGGGCGGCGGCGCCCCCCGTACCGCCACCCGCAGGTTCACCACCTCCACCGGCAGGTCCAGCCGGTGGCCGTAACGCGCCTGGTGCAACCGGTGGAAGGCCGCGCCCGTGTCCGTCACGCCCTGCCAGGGCAGCTCCAGCGTGTGGGACTGGCCCTGGTAGCGCAGGTCCAGGCTGTACTCGATTTCCATTGCGTCCGGCGCCACGCCCTCCGTCACCAGCTCGGCCCGGCCCCGTTGCGCCAGCTGTGCCAGGCCCTGCTCGATGCGCCCGCCCAGGGCCGGGACCAGCGGACGGGCCAGGGTGCGGGACAACACCCGGCCGGGGCGGCTGGCGATCATCCCCAGGGCCGAGAGGACCCCGGCGTGCACCGGGACCAGGGCACGGCGGATACGCAGGGCCTCGGCCAGGGCGCAGAGATGCAGACCGCCGGCACCGCCGAAGGAGACCAGGACGGCACCGGCCGGGTCCATGCCCCGGCTCACCGAGATCTCGCGCAGTGCCCGCACCATGTGCTCGTTGGCCAGGCGCAGGATGCCGGCGGCCGCCGCCTCCAGCTCCAGGCCCAGCGCCCAGGCCAGCCGCCCCACGGCGGCGCGGGCCGCCGCCGGGTCCAGGCGCATGCGCCCGCCGAGGAAGGCGTCGGGCCGCAGGCGCCCCAGCACCAGGTTGGCATCGGTCACCGTGGGCTCGCGCCCGCCGCGACCGTAGCAGGCCGGACCGGGGTCGGCGCCGGCGGACTGGGGCCCCACCTGGAGCAGACCACCGGCGTCGACCCGGGCGATGGAACCGCCACCGGCACCGATGGTGTGCATGTCCACCATGGGCAGGGCCACCGGGTAGCGCCCGATGCGGCCCTCGGTGGTGAGGCGGATGGCGCCGTCGATCAGGGCCACGTCGGTGGAGGTGCCGCCCATGTCGAAGGTGAGCAACCGCTGGTACCCCGCCAGGCTGGCGACGAAGCGGGCGCCGGTGAGGCCGCCGGCGGGTCCCGACAGCAGCAGCTGCACCCCCCGCTCGGCCGCCTGCGCCGCCGCCACCGTGGTGCCGGCGCTCTGCATCACCGCCACCGGCGCCGGCGCCACCGCCGTCGCCAGCCGCTGCAGGTAACCCGCCACGCGCGGGCCGACGCTGGCATTGAGCCAGGTCGCCATGCCGCGCTCGTATTCGCGGTACTCCGGCAACACCCGCGAGGAACGGGACAGGAACACCCCCTCCGCCGCCAGCCGTTCGGCGATGCGCCGCTCCCAGCGGTCGTCGCGAAAGGAGAACAGCAGATTGATGGCCACCGCCTCGGGCCGCTCACGCCGCACCTGGTCCACCAGCCGGGCCAGGTCGGCCTCGGTCAGGGGCTCCAGGGTGCTGCCGTCGGCGGCCAGGCGACCACCCGTCTCCCAGCAGAGCTCGGCCGGCACCGGCGGGGGCGGGAGCGGCGGTTGCAGATCGTACAACCGCGCCCGCGCCTGGCGGCCGATGCTGAGGACATCGCCAAAACCGCGATTGGTCACGTAGGCGGTGCGCGCCCCCTTGCCCTCCAGCACCGCATTGGTGGCCACCGTGGAACCATGCACCAGGCGGAAGGTCTGTCCCAGGCAGCCGAGTTCGCGCAGCCCCTGCAGGATGGCGCGTTCCGGCGCTTCCGGCGTGGACAGCACCTTGTGGATCCGGATGCGACCCCCGGCCAGCACGACGAAGTCGGTGAAGGTGCCGCCGGTGTCGATGCCGATCAGCATGACCCGGCTCCGGGCCCGGCCGGCGGGGAAAAGGGCAGCAAAACCAAGGGCCGTTTACACCTCACGGGAACAAGCGTATACAATTAGGCGCCCGCCGGAGGCGACGCCCCGGCGCAACACCACGGACATCGGGTTTTCGACCGCATCCGGGCTGGGATCATAGCGAAAATGACCGATGAAATCCTGATTCAGACCGAGCACCTGTACCGTTACTACAGCGGCCATTGTGCCGTCGCCGACCTCGGCTTCGAGCTGCGGCGCGGCGAGATCCTGGGCTTCCTCGGACCCAACGGGGCCGGCAAGACCACCACCATGCAGATGCTCACCGGCAACCTGGCCCCGACCAGCGGCCGCATCCGCATCCACGGCATGGACCTGCTGGAACGACCGCTGGCGGCCAAGCGCCAGATCGGCTATCTGCCGGAGCAGCCCCCGCTGTACCGGGAGCTGACCGTCCGCGAATACCTCGACCACTGTGCCCGCCTGCACCGGATACCGCGGCGGCAGATCGCAGCGGCGGTGGACCGGGCCACCGAACGCTGCGGCCTGGGCGAGGTCCGCAACCGCCTCATCGGCAACCTGTCCAAGGGCTTCCAGCAGCGGGTGGGCATCGCCCAGGCCATCATCCACGTCCCGGCGGTGGTCATTCTGGACGAGCCCACGGTGGGGCTGGATCCGCTCCAGATCCGCCACATCCGCGAGCTGATCCGGGATCTCGGGCGGGAGCACGCGGTCATCCTCTCCAGCCATATCCTGCCGGAGATCCAGGAAACCTGCACCCGGGTACAGATCATCCATCGCGGCCGGCTGGTGTTCAACGAGGCCATGGACCGTATCGACGAGCGCCTGCGCATCCGCGCCCTGCTGCTGCAGACCAGCGCGCCGGCGGAGGCCGAACGGCTGGCGGCGGTACCCGGCGTGAGCGGCGTCCAGGCCCTGTCGGAACGCCGCTGGCGCATCGACTACGATGGTGACTCCCCGGCCCCGGCCCTGGCGGAGACGGTGGTGGCAGCCGGCTGGGGGCTGGAGAGCCTGGAGCCGGTGCGCCGCACCCTGGAGCAGGTGTTCGTCGAGCTGACCGCCGGCGACCCCCAGGTGGTGGCGCCGGCATCGGAGGAGGCCGCCTGATGATCCTGGCCATCGCCCGCCGCGAACTGCGCAGCCTGTTCCTCTCCCCCCTGGCCTGGACCATCCTGGCGGTGGTGGAATTCATCCTGGCCTGGCTGTTC
>JALWSQ010000101.1 GCA_026993645.1 Thiohalobacter sp. | reverse complement strand
GCTCACCGGTGCAGGACCCGGCACCTATGGCCCCGGGCGAGCCAGCCCCGGCCCCGGCGGCCGCGATGGAACGCCTGATGGCCCGGGAACGCCGCCGGCGCCTGCTCGTGCTGGGCGGTGGGGCCGCCGCCCTCCTGATCGGCGTGCTCCTGGCCAGCCACTACCTGCTGGGGCCACCTCCGGCCATGCCCGCCGCCAACGATCCGGTCATGGCCGGTGACGAACCGGCGACCTCACCGCCGCCACGCGCCGACACCCCCTCGGCCGATGATGCCTGGCGACCGGCACCGGTGGATCCATCGGTCCTGTCGCGCCAGGTGCGACGTCACGCGCCACCCGTGGTTCCCCATTCGGCCAGTGGCCCGGACCCCATTCCGTCTGAACCCCGCCCCCGGGTGCAGGTCAGCCACCGGCGGCTACCGCCGGACCGACACCGGCGCCTGGTCGATGCCTACCAGGCCTACCGGAAGGGCGACCTGGACACCGCGGGCCGCCTCTACCGGCAGGTGCTGGCTCGCTCGCCCGCCGACACCGATGCGTTGCTGGGCCTGGCCGCCATCGCCCTGCGGCAGGGCCGGCCGGCCGCGGCACGGCAGCTCTACCTGCAGGTCCGGCAACGACATCCCACCAATACAGCGGCGCTTGCCGGCCTGGCCCTGAGCGATCGCCAGGCCCCCCTGGCCGTGCGCATCGCCGAGGTACGCAGTGCCCTGCGCAGCAACCCCCAGGACGGCCGCCTGTACCTGGTCCTGGGCGATCTCCGCGCCGCCCAGGCCGATTGGGGGCGGGCGCGCAAGGCCTATGCCGCCGCGTCACGCCTGCTGCCCGGCGATCCCCGACCCCGATTCGACCTGGCCGTCGCCCTGGATCACCTGGGCCGACCGGTGGCGGCCCTGGCCAACTACCGCGGCGCGCTGCGCCAGGCCCGGCCGGAGGACAGCACCCTGGTCCCCGCGGCCCGGACCCGCATCGGCCAGTTGGAACGGCAGATCCAGGAACATCCCGGTTCATGAGCGCACCACCCACAGGCAAGCCACGCCGCATCGGTGACGTCCTGCTGGAGAAGGGCGTACTCACCCCCGACCAGCTGCGTATCGCCCTGACCGAACAGAAGGAACGGGGTGGCCAGCTGGGCCGGATCATCGTCCAGCTCGGCTTCACCACCGAATCCACCCTGCGCGATGCCCTCAGCGAGACCCTGGGCCACCAGAGCGTGGACCTGTCCAAGCTGGTGGTGGACCCGGAGGCGATCAAGCGGATACCGCGGGAACTCGCCCGCCGTTACCGGGCCCTGCCGGTCTCGGTGGACGAGGGGAACCACCGCCTGGTGGTGGCCATGGCCGATACCGCGGACGTGGTGGCCATGGACCAGCTGCGCGCCGCCCTCGGCGGGCAGCTGGAGATCGAGCCCCTGCTGGCGGGCGAGAACGAGATCCTGGCCGCCATCGACCAGTTCTACGGTTACGAGCTGTCGGTGGACAGCATCCTGCAGGAAATCGAGACCGGTGAGGTCGACTACCAGAACCTGACCCTGGACGACGACCAGTACAGCCAGCCCCTGGTGCGCCTGGTGGACGCCCTGCTGGCCGATGCGGTCAAGGTCGGCGCCTCCGACATCCACTTCGAACCCGAGGAGGGCTTCGTCCGCATCCGCTACCGCATCGATGGTGTGCTGCGCCAGGTCCGCAGCCTGCACCGCAACTACTGGTCGGCCATCGCGGTCCGGCTCAAGGTCATGTCCGGCATGAACATCGCCGAGACCCGCGCCCCCCAGGATGGCCGTATCTCCCTGAGCCTGCTGGGCCGCCCGGTGGATTTCCGGGTATCCGCACAACCGACCACCTGGGGCGAGAACATCGTTCTGCGCATACTCGACCGGGACAAGGGTATCGTGGCCCTGGATGCCATGGGCCTGGCCGACGATGCCCTGCAGTTGCTCAAGTTGATGCTGGCCCGGCCGGAAGGACTGCTGCTGGTCACCGGCCCCACCGGCAGCGGCAAGACCACCACGCTGTATTCCATGCTCAATCATGTCAACAGCGAGGCGGTCAACATCATGACCCTGGAAGACCCGGTGGAATATCCCATGGGCCTGATCCGCCAGACCTCCGTGAGCGAGGCGGCCAAGATCGATTTTGCCAGTGGCATCCGTTCCCTGCTGCGCCAGGACCCGGACATCATCCTGGTGGGCGAGATCCGCGATGAACCCACCGCGGAAATGGCATTGCGGGCGGCCATGACCGGGCATCAGGTGTTGTCGACCCTCCACACCAATTCGGCCATCGGTGCCATTCCCCGCCTGTTCGATCTGGGGGTCCTGCCCGACGTGCTGGCCGGCAATCTCATCGGCATTGTCGCCCAGCGGCTGGTGCGCCGGCTCTGCCCCCACTGCCGGATCGAGGACAGCCCGAGTGAACTCGAACGACGGCTGCTGGGCCTGGGGCCCGACCAGGAGATCCGGTTCTTCCGCGCAGCGGGCTGCAGCCGGTGCCACCAGGGCTACCGCGGCCGGCTCGCCATCATGGAGCTGCTGGTGGTGGATCCGGCCATGGACGAACTCATCGCCCAACGCGCCACCCGGCGCCAGCTGCTGGAACAGGCCCTGGCCAATGGCTTCCGCACCCTGGCCGACGACGGCATCCGGCGCGTCCTGGACGGCTCCACCAGCCTGGACGAGATCTCCCGCGTGGTGGACCTGACCGGCCGACTGCAGGGGATCGCGTGATGAACCTGTTCCAGTACAAGGCGGTCACCGAGACCGGGCGCACCGTGGTGGGCCGGATCGAGGCCCACAACGAGGCCGACCTGGAGCTGCGCCTGGCGCGCATGGGCCTGGATGTCATCCGCTACCGAGTCACCCGCCCCCGGCAGGGATGGTTGCGGCGCCACCGCATCGGCCGCCGCGAGCTGATCTCCTTCTGCTTCCATCTGGAACAGCTCAGCCGCGCCGGCGTCCCCATTCTGGAAGGCCTGGACGACCTGCGCGACAGCACCGACAACGCCCGCTTCCGCGAGGTGCTGGCCACCCTGATCGAATCCATCGAGGGCGGCCAGACCCTGTCCCAGGCCCTGGGCCACTTTCCGGCCATCTTCAGCCCCATCTTCATCAACCTGATCCGGGCCGGGGAGCACAGCGGTCGCCTGGCCGACGTGCTGCGCGAGCTGACCGAGACCCTGAAATGGCAGGACGAACTGGCGGCCCAGACCCGCAAGATCGTCACCTACCCGGCCTTCGTGGGCCTGGTGGTCCTGGGGGTGACGGTCTTTCTGATGACCTACCTGGTGCCACAACTGGCCAGCTTCATGAAGTCCCTGGGCCAGGAACTGCCCTGGCAGACGAGGGGCCTGATCCTGGTCTCCGACACCATGGTCCGTTACTGGTACCTGGCGCTGGCCATACCGCCCCTGGCCCTGCTGACGCTGCGCTGGCTGACCCGGCGCAATCCCGCCATCGCCTACCGGATCGACGGACTCAAACTTCGCCTGCCGGCCATTGGTCCGGTACTACAGAAGATCATCATGGCCCGCTTCAGCGGTAACTTCGCGCTCATGTACGGTGCCGGCATCCCCATCCTGGAATGCCTGCGGATCAGCCAGGCGCTGATCCAGAACCGGGTCATCGAGGAGGCGCTGGAACGTGTGCAGCAGCAGATCGGTGAAGGCGAGGGCCTGTCCGCCGCCTTTGCCAACACCGGCCTGTTTCCCCGCCTGGTGGTGCGCATGCTGCGGGTGGGGGAGGGCAGCGGCGCCCTGGACGAGGCCCTGACCAACATCACCTATTTCTACAAGCGGGACGTGCGGGAATCCATCGAGAAGGTACAGAGCCTGGTGGAACCGGTACTGACCGTGGTGCTGGGCGCCATCCTGGCCTGGGTGATGTTCGCCGTCCTGGGCCCGGTCTACAACAGCATCAGCAACATGAGGATGTAGCCATGCAGCGCGTCCTGCTGATGAGCGTCACCGGTATCCGTGTTTACTACGTCGACGGCGGCACCCTGGTGGAAGGCCCCTCGTTCGAGACCCAGGGCGCCGTGCTCGCCGACCTGGATGGCTACCTCGCCGAAACGCCGGACATCCCCACCCGTATCGTCACCGACCTCACCGGCGAGGAATTCCGTATCGAGACCCTGCCCCTGGCACGCGGCCGCGATCGCATCGCCCTGTACCGGCGCCATGCCCGGCGCCTGTTTCCGGCCACCCCCTACCGGCAGGTGAGCCCGATCGAGCGGCTGGCGGGACCACCGCGGCGCCAGCGCGTCCTGGTGAGCGCCATCACCAGCGCCGACCACCTGGACATGTGGCTGGATGCCATGGCCCATCATCGTGTGCCGCTGCTTGGCATCCACTCCGCGCCCCTGCTCATCGGTCGCCTGCTGCGGCGGATGCAGCTGCACAAGGGCAATTGCCTGGTGGTCAGCGACAACGGACAGGCCGGCATGCGCCAGTCGCTGTTCCTCAACGGCGCCCTGGAGTTCAGCCGCCTGTCACCAGCACCACCGGAGACTGACCCCGGCGCCTGTGCCGCCTATGTGCGCGACGAAATCGAGAAGACCCGCCGCTTCCTGGCCAACCTGCGCCTGCTGGAACGGGATCGGCCGCTGCGTGTGGTTTTCATCTGCTCGGCGGCGCGCTGGCGCAGGGTCGGTCCCCATTTCCGCCAAACCAGCCTGGCCGACTACGAGTGCTGGCCGGCGGAGGACGTGGCCCGGCTCCATGGCCTGCGCGCGACGGTGGACGACATGGATCCCGGCAAGCTGTTCGCCCTGCTGGTGACCGGTTGCCGGGTCCCAAACCACTATGCCCGTGCGGCCCACCGCCGCTGGTGGCGGTTGCGACGACTGCGCCGCGGCCTGGGCATGGCCACCGCGGCACTGGTGCTGGTGACGGTGGGACTGACGGCTGCGCTCTGGCAGGACAGCCGCGGCCTGGCCGAACACAATCGCCTGTTGCAACAGCGGATCACCGCCCTGGGGCAGCGGGCCGACCGCCTGGAGGCGGCCGTTCGTGCCTGGCCGGTCCCGGCCGCCAGCGTGGCCGCCGCCAACGAGGCGGCGGGCTACATCCTCGACCACCGGCGCACACCGGACAGTGCGCTGGCACAGGCGGGACGCACCCTGGTGTCCTATCCCGAGTTGCGGCTGGAGGCACTCCACTGGCAGGGCGGCGGCGTTGGCACCGCCACCGCGGCAGCGGCGGATGACGACATGCAGCAGGACCCCGGGGCCGGCGGGCCCATTCCCGCGGCACCAGGCACCGCCCGCCCTCATAGCCAGCCGAACCTAGTGCTCGAGGGGCACCTGGCCGATTTCGACGGCAATTACCCGGCCGCCCATGCCCGCCTGCATGCCTTCATGGAGGCCCTGCGTCACCGGCCCGGCATCGTGCAGGTCACTGCGTTGCGGATGCCCCTGCAGACGGATCCGGACAACGCCCTCCATGGCAGCCTCGGCCAGCGGCGGCAGACACCCCGGGCCCCTTTCAGTATCCGCCTGGTGATCGGAGAGGACGGCCATGCTTCCTAGGGAAGACCTTCTGCTGTTACGCCGGCCGCTGGCCACGTTCGCCATCGCCCTGGGACTCTGCCTGGGGGCACTCGTCTGGGCCGGCCACCAGGATGCCCGGCAACGTGACCTGGCACATCAACGGAGCGCAACCCGCGACGAACTGGTCGAACGTATCGCCCGCAGCCGCGAGGCTCTGCACATCTATCGCACCGGTTACGCCCGCTACCGGACCCTGCAGCGGGCTGGTTTCATCGGCGAGGAGCGGCGCCTGTACTGGATCGAGACGGTTCGGGAAACGGCCCGGCAGGCCGGCATCACACCGGTGGAGTACCGCATCGACCCGCGAGTACCCGCAGCGGAGGTGCCACCCCGACCCGGCCTCCAGGTGTACCGCAGCCGCATGCACCTGGACTTCCAGCTCCGCCACGAGGGCGAACTGCTCGCCTTCCTGCACCGCCTGCAGACCGCCGCGGCCGGTATTCTGGCGCTCCGTGCCTGCGACCTCAAACCGCTGGGCGAGGGGCCGGTTCGCCTCGACCGCCCCAACCTGAGTGCGCACTGCAGCCTGGACTGGTACACGGCCCAGCCGGTAAGCCATGCCACCGCGGTGGAGGAGGGCCCCTGATGCCTCGTTGCCCTTACAGGCTCCTGCTGCTGTGCCTGTTGCCGCTGGCGGTGCAGGGCGTGGAACTCGGCCGGCTGTTCACCACCCCCGCCCAGCGCGAGCGCATGGATGCCATCCGCCATGGTGAAGCCGCTGCCGCCATTACCACCACCCCGGCCCGGGTCCATTTCGACGGCCTGGTCCGCTCGGCCCGGCACCAGTGGGGCTGGGTGGACGGCCGGCTGCTGCCGGACCGCCAACCCCGCCAGGGCCCCCGACTGCTACCCGACGGGCGACTGCGCATCCCGGCCGCGTCCGGTGGCCCGCGGCTGCTCAAGCCCGGCCAGTACTACGACCGCATGTCGGACAGCCTGCTGGATGCCTATGAATCGGCGCACAACGCGCTGGCGCAGCCGGCCCCCGCCGCGCAAGCCTCGGGCAACCGCAAGGTAGAGGCCGGCGCAGCGAAGGAGATGCACCATGAACCGGACTGATATCACGGTGACCGGGCCACGGCAGAGGGGCGCGATACTCCTCCTGCTGCTGCTGTTGCTCATCGTGGCCGCCGGCACCGTCCTGGTCCACCGTGCCGACCGCCACCGGGCACCCCGTGCCCAGGTCGACCGAGCCGTCCGTCTCAATCAGCGCGCGGTGAGGGCCCTGCTGGGCCAGGTGGTCCTGACTGGCTGCCTGCCTTGTCCGGCCCCGACACCCGACCGTGGCCTGGCCCCCCCCCAGTGCAGCGGGCAACGCAGCGCCGGCTACCTGCCCTGGGAGACCCTGGGCATCGGTGCCCAGGATCCCTGGAACAATCGCCTGCGCTACGTGGTGGACCCCGCCTTCGCCGGGGGCTGCCACATCGGCCGGGGCAGCCGGGGCCGTCTGCAATTGCTGGGGCGTGACGCCGGTGGGCGCCTGCGGGTACTGGCAAGCGGCCTGCCGGCGGTGATCGTCTCTCATGGTCCCAATGGCTACGGTGCCGCCGCAGCCACGGGCCGCCTGCGCCGGGCCGTACCGGCCAACCATGTCGACGAGCGGACCAACCGCAACAGCCGACAGCGCTTCGTTCAGGGCCCGGCCCACCAGGAGCCGGCCGTGGCCGGCGGCCCCTTCGACGACATCGTCACGCCGGTGCCGCTGGACGCCGTGCTGGGAGCGGCCGCGAGGCACGGCGGCAACGGGGGCGAAGGGGGCGAAGCGGAAGGCGGGACCCGGCCGACTCGAGGTGGTAACGCAGAGACTGAGGCCAGCCACGCGCCGGGGGGGTAAAGACGGTGATTGAGAAAGTGACCTGCCCGGGACAGAGGGTCCCCTACGGAGCGCAGGCAACGGGATGCCCCCGTGCCACCGGTTTCTCCCTGGTGGAACTCGCCATCGTCCTGGTCATCATCGGGCTGCTGCTGGGCGCCGCCGTGATTCCGCTCTCCAGCCAGATGGAACGCAACCGACGCAACGAGACCCGCCAGCAGATCGAGGACATCGTCGATGCCCTGATCGGCTATGCGGTGATCAACAAGCACCTGCCCTGCCCGGATTTCAACGGCAACGGCCTCGACGACGATCACTGCGCCGGCGGCCCAGGGCGGTTCTACAGCGGCCCCCTGCCCGGCGCCGCCCTGGGGGTGAAGACCCGTGATGCCTGGGGCCGCCCCCTGACCTACGTGGTGAACGGCGCCTTCACAGCCACCCTTCAGCTCAGCAGCTCCGGTACCGGCAGTGGCCGCCTGGGCATCGCCGAACGCCCTGGCTGTGGCAGCCGGCGGGTGGCCGACGACGTACCGGCCATCCTGCTGTCGACCGCAAAGCAACGCTATCCGAGCCGCCTGGAACGGGAAAACGTCGACCACGACAACTGCTTCGTCACCACCGGCTACAGCCTTCGCACCGGGGCCGAATTCGACGACCTGCTGGGCTGGGTGTCGCGCCAGATCCTGATCGACCGCCTGGCCGCCAGCGGCCAGTTGCCCTGAACGGCATGCGTACCACCGGGCATTCCATCAACCGACGTCGTTTTTCCACGGCCTGTTAAAGGAATCACTGGTCAGGGCCGATAATGCCTGTCAGAGAAGGCGCGACGTCATGAAGGATCATGGCCGCGACCGCTCGTTTCCGCCGAATGGTATAGATTGAGGAAGAGGAATCCCGTCATGAAGAGAGCGCAAACCGGTTTCACCCTGGTGGAACTCGCCATCGTCCTGGTCATCATCGGCCTGCTGCTGGGCGGGGTGCTCAAGGGCCAGCAGATGATCCAGAATGCCAAGTACAAGAATTTCCGCCAGCAGATCGATGCCTACCGAGCCGCCGTCTACAGTTTCCAGGACCGCTACGGGGCCCTGCCTGGCGACATGGCCGATGCCTCGACCCGGCTGCATGCCCCCTCGGGCGTCACCATCAAGAACGGCAACGGGGACGGTGTCATCCAGGGCGGCTACTGTGATCGCAACAACGAGGAATCCTGCCTGGTCTGGCAGCACCTGATCCTGGCTGGCCTGATCAGCGGGGATCCCGCCCAGACCGGTAAAAAGGCCCAGCGCCATCATACCTATGGGGGCGTGATCAGCTCCATCGCCACCGGCACCTGGGCCAACGGCCGCAACGAGTTGAAGCTGCTGATGCGGGGCGTGCCGGGTGACGTGGCCCAGCGGCTGGACGATGAGCTGGACGACGGCAACGCCACCTCGGGTGACATCGCCCGCTTCGGTGGCAGCGGCAGCACCTACAACGCCAACCAGATGGTGAACCTGTTCGTCTCGCTGTAACTGCCAGGGGGCGGTGGCCCGACCCCAGGCCACCGCCCGCCTTCCTGCAACCATCGTGGCGCCGGGGCGTTCCAGGGCCATGACGCCACTGAAACATCGAGCCAACGGACGGGATCCCGGGCGCCATGGAACAGCAGCAGGTCAATCTCTATCAGCCGCTCGAACCACCCCCCCGCGCTCTCCTGTCCGCGCACAGCCTGCTCCAGGTACTGGGCCTGGCACTCGCCCTCACCCTTCTCGCCACCGTCCTGCTCGGCTGGCACAACCGGCGCCTGGCACAGACCACGGCCAGCCTGGCCCAGCAATATCACCGACTGGCGGCGCGCCTCGCACGGCTGCCGGCAGGAAGCGGCGACCATCGGCTGGCAGCGGCACTGGCGTCGCCCGAGACCCTCGAGGCGCTGCGCCGGGTCCTGGCCGGACCCAAAGGCACCGCGCCCGCCTTCAGTGCCATTGCCACCACGGCACTCGAAGCCAGTGGGAAGGACATCCGCCTGCAGCGGATGCGGATCACGGACGGCGGCCACGGCCTGGGCCTCGATGGCCAGGCCCGGACCGCGGCCGCCGTGGTGGCCTACCTCGACCGGCTGGCCCGGCAGCCCGCTACCCGCGGTTTCGATCTGACCGGGATCGCGGTGGAACGAACGGCGCAAGGCGATCTCCCCTGGCACTTCCACCTGGCGCCCCCTGCGACCCCAGGCCGTGACGCGGATCCCAACCGAGGCGCGCGAGGTGTCGCCCGATGAACCGGATGCTGCGAGCCATCGACGCCCTGTCGCTGCGGGAACGCCTGCTGGTGCTGGCGGCGGGCCTGGCCCTGATCCTGGGCACTGCCGACCGCTTCCTGGTCGGCCCCCAATGGGCGCGCCAGCAGGCGCTGCGGGAACGACTGGAGCAACTGGACGGGCAACTGATGGCGCTCGGCCCGCAGGCCCGTCACCTGCAGCCCGGCGGGATGGCGATCGACAACGACGGACCCGCCGCCCGCTACCGGCGCCTCCCGAATCGCACGGCCCTGTTGCGGTTGCTACACCGCCTGGTCGCCGACGGACCGGATGTCCATGCCACGGCGCTCGAGGGTGGCCGATCGGCATCACAACCACGGGCCCTGGCGGTCGCGGGACTGCAACGCTACCAGTACCGCGTCGACTGGACCGGCAGCACCCGGGCCATCCTCCGCCGGTTGCAGGCAGTGGAGGGTGCCGGTGAAGCGCCGGTGTGGTCCGAGCTGCGGCTGCAACCCCGGACCGGCCATGGCGCCAGGGCACAGCTGCGATTCGGGCTCCTGATACGCGAAGCGAACGCCGGCACCCGGCGACGGCCCACCCGTCACGCGAGGTAGACCATGTCACCACCCCCCCGTATCCGCCTGGGTGATCTGCTGATCCGCGAACGGATCGTCTCCGAGGCCCAGCTGCAACAGGCGCTGGAGGAACAGAAGCGCAGCGGCCGCAAACTCGGCCGGGTGCTGGTGGAGAACGGCTATGTCACCGAGGACGAGCTGCTGGCACTGCTGTCGCATCAGCTCGGCATCCCGGCGGTGAATCCCGCGCAGTACGACATCGATCCCCAGGCCGCGCGCCGACTGCCCGAGACCCTGTCCCGGCGCTACCGCGCCCTGGTGCTGCGCGACGATGGCGAGGAGTGCCTGGTGGCCATGGCCGACCCCACGGACATCTTCGCCTACGATCACCTGGTTCGGGCACTGGAACGGCCCGTCCGCCTGGCCGTGGCCAAGGAGGCGGACCTGCTGCAGCAGATCGACCGCCTCTACCAGCAGCAGTCGGAACTGCACTCACTGGCCTCGGAGGTGGGCGAGTCGGTGGCCGACCACCTGTTCGACCTGGCCGGCATGGAGCAGTCCGCGGCTGGCGAGGAAGCCCCGGTGGCGCGGCTCATCCGCATCATCTTCGAGAGCGCACTCAAGGCCAATGCCTCGGACATCCACATCGAACCCGACGCCGAGGTCCTGCGCATCCGCCGCCGCATCGACGGGGTGCTCTACGAGCAACTGATGGACGAACGCCGGGTGGCCCCGGCCCTGGTGTCGCGGCTGAAGCTCATGGCCGGCGCCGACATCTCCGAGCACCGCCTGCCCCAGGACGGCCGTTTCACCCTCAAGGTCCGCGGGCGGGAGCTGGACGTGCGCCTGGCCACCATGCCCACGCAGCACGGTGAATCCGTGGTGCTGCGCCTGCTGGACCGCGACGCCAGCCGTTTCCGGCTGGACGGCATCGGCATGAGCGAGGAACTGGCCGGCCGCTTCCGCCAGGCGATCCACCGGCCCCATGGGCTGGTGCTGGTCACCGGGCCCACCGGCAGTGGCAAGACCACCACGCTCTATGCCGCGCTGAACGAACTGAACCGGCCCCAGACCAAGATCGTCACCGTGGAGGACCCGGTGGAATATCGCCTGCCCCGGGTGAACCAGGTGCAGGTCAATCCGCGCATCGGGCTGGACTTCGCCACGGTGCTGCGCACCACGCTGCGCCTGGACCCGGACATCATCCTGGTGGGCGAGATCCGTGATGCCGAGACGGCGCGCATCGCCCTGCGCGCCGCCCTGACCGGGCACCTGGTGCTGGCCAGCCTGCACACCAACGATGCCCCTTCGACCCTGGCGCGACTGGTGGACATGGGCATGGAACCCTACCTGGTGGCCGCCTCGGTCCGGGCCGTGCTGGCCCAGCGACTGGTCCGCCGCCTCTGCCCCCATTGTCGCCGGGAGACCCGGCCGGAACCGGCCCAGCGCCGCTGGCTGGCCCGGCACGATGGCCCGCTGCCGGACCGGTTCTTCGCTCCGGCGGGCTGCAACCAGTGTAATCACACCGGCTACCAGGGCCGCATCGCGGTCCACGAGCTGCTGGAACTGGACGAGACCCTGCGGGCGACCCTGCAACGGCAGGACCAGGCCGACTTCAGCCGGCAGGCACAGCACAGCCCGGGTTACCGTCCGCTGCTGGCACGGGCGCTGGACCTGGCCGCCACGGGCACCACCAGCCTGGACGAGATCCTGCGCCTGGGCGGCGGCCTGGATTGATCGCGGGAGGCCCGGCATGCCGCTCTATCACTACAAGGCAAGGGGGCCCCGTGGCGACGCGGTGGAAGGGCGCCTGGAAGCGGCCACCGCGGAGGCCGTGGCCAGCGAACTGATGGAGGGGGGGCTCACCCCCGTGGCCATCGAGGAGACGAGAGACCAGGGTGGCGTGACCCCCTGGTGGCGGCGCCTGGCTGGCGGACCCCGGCCGGGGGAATTGGCACGCTTCGCCCGCCAGATGCACAGTCTGTTGCATGCCGGGGTCCCCCTGATCCAGGCGCTGCAGGGTCTGACCCGCGCCTATGCCGGCTCGCCCCTCGCCGAGGTCCTGCAACGCATCATCCGCTCCCTGGAGGCAGGCCATGATCTCGCCAGTGCCCTGCACCGGCAACCGGAGACCTTTTCACCCCTGTTCGTGGCCCTGGTGCGCATGGGCGAACAGAGCGGTCGGCTGGAGGCGATCTTCGCCGCGCTGGCACGGGACCTGGAACGCGAGGAACAGACCCGCAAGCGGCTGCGTGCCGCCAGCCGCTATCCCCTGCTGGTCATTGCGGTCACCCTGATCGCGGTGGCGGTCATCGACCTGCAGGTGGTCCCCGCCTTTGCCCAGGTGTTTCGCCAGTTCGGCACCGAGCTGCCGCTGCCGACCCGGGTGTTGCTTGCCAGTTCCCGCCTCCTGATCCAGGGCTGGCCCGTGCTCCTGCTCGGCCTCCTGCTGGGTGGGCTCGGCCTGCGCCTCTACCTGCAGGACGAGCGCAGCCGTTACCGCTGGGACCGCTGGCGCCTGCACCTGCCCCTGCTGGGTCCCCTGTTGCAGCAGGCGGCCCTGGCCCGGTTCGGACACGGCTTCGCCCTGGCCCAGGCCTCGGGCCTGCCACTCATCACCGGCCTGACCCTGGTTGCCCGTGCCCTGGGCAACCGCTTCATCGAGAGTCGCATCCTGGCCATGCGCGATGGCATCGAGCGCGGTGAACGGCTGTCGGAGACGGCCCGCCGCAGTGGCGTATTCGACGACCTGGCATTGCAGATGTTCGCGGTCGGGGAGACCACCGGCACCCTGGACGATCTCATGGAGGAGATCGCCGGCTACTACGACCGGGAACTGGACTACGCCCTGGATCGGTTGTCGGCGGCCGTGGAGCCCCTGCTGACCCTGATCGTCGCGCTGCTGGTGGGTCTGGTCGCGGTCGCCGTGTTCCTGCCCTGGTGGGACCTGGCACGCGTCGTGCTTCACGGTGGCCATTGACCATAAAGAATCGGGGCCGGCAACCGATAAGCTGGCCATGACCCACCGGCTCTGGACGGAGCCGCAGGAGATCGAACAATGCGTAAACAGACAGGCTTTACCCTGATCGAACTGGTCATGGTGATCGTCATCCTGGGCATACTCGCCGCCGTGGCAGTACCCAGGTTCGTCAACCTGCAGTCCGATGCCCTGGTGGCAGCCAAGAAGGGCATGAGCGGCGCGGTCAAGTCGGCCTTCGCCATCGCCATCGCCGACCAGAAGACCTTCCCCACCGTCAGCCAGCTCGCCAACTATGTCCAGGGCGAGAACGTCCTGGCCGTGGCTGGTGGTATCCGGGTGGACATCAACGGCACGCCTTACACCGTGCCCACCTACACCGATGCCACCTGTTCCACCGACAGTCTGATCACTGCCACCAGCGACAAGGTACAGTGCGTCGGCACCATCCCCTGACCCGGGCGTGAACGGCTGCCCGGCCAGCAGGCGTGATCATCAGGCCCCGGCACCCGCGTGCCGCCGTCGGGCCGGCTCCGGTTTCACCCTGATCGAGCTGCTGGCCATCCTCCTCATCCTCGGCGTCGTGGCGGTCACCGCCCTGCCGCGCTGGCAACCGGCCGACGAACATGCCCGCTTCCTCGCGCGACGGCTGGCCACCGATCTCCGCCAGGCCCGTGCCCTGGCCCAGGCCCAGGACCGCACCCTGACCCTCGCCGTATCCAGCCGCGCCTACGCCATCCTCGCCCGGGGGACATCGGTTCGCGACCCGGCCACCAACGGCCCCCTGGGATTCCAATGGAGCCCCGCCATGCGGCTGGAGGCGCCGGGACGGGGATTCGGCTTCGACGCCATGGGGCGGCCGGTCGGTCCCGGCGGCCGGTTGTTGCGCCAACCCATCGAGTTGGTCCTGGCGCAGGCGGGACACCGTTACCGCGTCCAGGTGTTGCCCGTCAGTGGCCAGGTGCGGGTCTCGCCATGAACCGGCAAGCGGGTTTCAGTCTGATCGAGGTCGTGATGCTGGTCATGGTGCTGGCACTGGCCGCCGTCCCCCTGCTGGGGCAGTTCCTGCAGGCCGCCACCCTCGGCCGCCACAACGCCACCCGGCAGACCGCCACCCTGCCGGCGGCGAACCGCATGGAATGGCTGCTCGGACAGCGCCGCCGGCTGGGCTTCGAGGCCTTGCCGACCGGCCACACCCTGGAGAATCTGGACGACGACCACCCGGGTTTTCGCCGCCTGACCTGGATCGAGCCCTATACCGGGCCGGGCTGCGCCCGTCTTCGCTGTCGGCGGGTGCGGGTCCGCATCCTGGCCGACGACCAGCCGCAGCTGGAACTGCAGATGCTGCTGGCGGATTATTGAGGACAGGGGCATGCGACGGGCCGCCGGCTTCACCCTCATCGAACTGGTCCTGGCACTGGCCATTGCCGCCCTGCTCACCGCCGCGGTGGCGCAGGCGCTGGGTAATGGCGCGCGCGCCTTTCGGCACCAGCGCGCGGCGGCCGGCCTGCTGGAGGAGATGCGTCATACCGGTACCCGCCTGATACGGGAGCTGCGTGCCGCCGGCAGCCGGGACCTGGTCGTCACCGACAGGCGGCGGCTGGTGTTTCGCCGTCCGGACCGGACGGGCCACCCGCTGCAGGTCACGCTGGACGGCCGCCGGCCCCCGCGGCTGACCATCGGCTACGAGCAAGTGCCAGGGCACTGGACCCTGTCGAACCATGTCCGGGACATCCGCTTCGCCTATCTGGACGCCCGTGGCCGACCCCTACCGGCGGGCAATACCCGTCCGGCATACATCCGGGTCCAGCTGTCGTACCAGGACGACCAGGGCCACCGGCGCCGGCAACGACTGCTCATCGCCCTGCGCAACCCCTGATGCACCACCCGCTTACACAGCACCCCGGGGGGCATGGTCAGCAGGGCTTCTCTACCCTGCTGGCCGCCGTGTTCCTGCTCAGCGGCATCCTGCTGCTGGGCGCCCTGAACCTGCAGCAAACCGGTGCCGATACCGCCGCCGGCGACCTGGCACGGGATGCGGCCGCCAGCCTGTACCTGGCCGAGAGCGCCGTGGAACGGGCCGCTGCGGCCTATGCCCGCGGCAGCGATTGTCGGGCCCTGGTGTCGGTCCGCCCCCTGGCCCTGGGCAATGGCCGGTTTCGCCTGGTCGCCGCCCGCCCCACGGCGGAGGGCTGCCGCATCGAGGCGTTGGGGGAGGTGCCGCGGACCATCGGAGCCCCGGCCCGCCGGCGCCTGGCCGTGGTCCTGCACCGGGCGGGTACCGGCAGCATCCACCTGGCGCACTGGCACGAGGTCCTTCAGCCGGAACCGGCGATGCCGATACCCGGAACGGAAGCCGCCGCAGGGGAACCCTGAACCATGCTGCCACTGCTCGACCGTTTTCGCGCCCGCTCAGGATCGCCCCTGGCCCTGGGGTTCACCACGGATGGGGTGGTCATCGCCCGCATGGAGACCGCCGCCGACGGCCATCCGCACCTCTGTGCCGAAGCGCTGCCGGGAGAGCGCGTAGAACCCCTGGCGGAGCGGCTGCGGAGCTGTGGACTGGAGGGCGCCACCGCCCACCTGGTGATGCCCCTGGGCAGTTACGAGCGCCTGTTGCTGGACCAGCCGCCCGTGCCCCCGGCCGAGTTGCGCGCCGCCCTGCGCTGGCGTATCCGGGAATTGATCGACTTCCACATCGACGACGCGGTCATCGATCACTTCCCGGCCCCCAGGCGGCCGGACCTGGCGCAGCAGCAGCTCTACGTCATCGTCGCCCGGCGCCGGCAGGTCGAACGCTACACCGGCCTGGCATCCGACGCCGGCCTGCAACCCAGCCGGGTGGACATCCCGGAACTGGCCCTGCGCAACCTGGCCTGCCGCCTGCCGGAGACAGCCACGGGCGTGGCGCTGGTCCACCTGGAGGCGGATCGGGGACTGATCCTGCTGTGCCGCGACCATTGCCTCTACCTGGCCCGCAACATCGATCTCGGCAGCGAGCATCTGGCCGCGGGGGGCACCGCGGCGACGGAACGGCTGGCACTGGAGATCCAGCGTACCCTGGACTACTACGACCGCCATTTCCGCCAGCCCCCGGTGGCCCTGGTGGCCCTGACCCCGCTGCCGGATGGCCTCCCGCCAGTGACAGAGGAACTGGCCGGTCTCCTGGGCATCGACAGCCGAATCCTGGACCTCAATCAACTGCTGGACCCACGCCCCCCCTATCGGTGGCCGGGGCCCGTGCCTGCAGCCTGGCCATCGCCGCCCTACTGCCGCACTGCCCCTGACCCCCGCCCGCTCCCGTCCCGGCCGGGACGGGAGCGGGCCCGAGCCGCGCACCCCTCAGAAGATCGCCAGCAGCTGGAGTGAGGCCCGGTCGTCCAGCGTATCCAGCACCTTGTTGGGGCCGGCGGAACCGGGAAGGTTGGGGGCCTCCGCATTGCGGAACTCGTAGTTGAAGATCACCCGCGTCTTCTTGTTGAAGAAATACTGGGCGCCCAGGGTGAAGGTCTCGAAGCGGCGCTCGTTGGCACTGACCTTGGTCGCCCGATTGAACCGGTCGTAGCGAGCATCGATCTCCAGTGCGGGCAGCAGCTTGTAACCACCGTCGATGTACCAGCCGTCGGCCTGCTCGTCGGGCGCCACGTTGATGCTGGCCACAGCCCCATTCTTGGCCAACGCCCCCGGTACGGCGGCCCCATCGGTGCCATTGCGGATCATGCCATCGGCCTTGATGTACTCGGCGGCTGCCCGGTAGCGCCCATGACGATAGGTGGTACCGAAACCCCAGCGGGTCCGGTGGAAGTTCCGGGTGATATCGTTGGCCGGGTCGGCATCACCCTGTTCCAGGGTCAGGGTACGGGTGCCGTGCTGGTACCAGCCGAACAGCTTCCAGCCCTGGCGCCTGGGTCCCTTACCGCCGAACACCTTCTCCGACGACCAGTACAGGTAGACATCCTTGTTGCTGTTGTTGTCGGAACGAGTGATGCCGTTGCCGTTGCCGATCATCACCGCATAGCTGTGCTCCCAGTCCCTGACCTTGAAGGTATCGAACACCTGCACCCCGATGTCGCGGAAGGCGTTGACCGAACCCAGGGGCTTGTTGGCAGGACAATTGCTGCCTTTGCAGTTGCCATCGAATTTGACGAAGCGTTCCAGCAGGACCCCGTTGGTGACGTTGGTGAAATTGATGTAATCGAATACGTGGATCGCCATCAGCCCCTCCTCGCTGCCGGGATACTTGAACTGGCCGATGCGGATGCGCGCGCCCTTGATGTAGTTGAGGGTGATACTGGCGTCGGTCAGCTTCAAGGAACCGGTACCACCGCCGGGCTTGGTGATACCGTTGTTGCCCGCCTCCACCAGGATGAAATAGTTGGTCTTGGTGTCCAGCGGAAAACCGGCACCACGCACACCGATACGGGCCCGGCGGATGTTGAACTGGGAACTGGTCTTGAGATCGGGCCCGATCTGGTTGAAGATCGCCTCCTGCCCCTTCCAGGGCCCCGCCTTCAGCTTGGTACCCTGGGTGTACTGGTACTCCGGCTGGATGAAACCCCAAACCTTGGCGCGGGCCGCCGAACCGGCCGGCTCCGCCCCCTGTAACATGAGCCAGTTGGCCGCCTGGACAGCCGGCGCCAGAATGCAGAACGACATACCACACAACCACCCTCGAAAACGAATATTCATGACGATGCCTCCAATGCTGAATCAGGGCCACGGCCACCCGCGCGGCGGGGCGCCACGGCCAGTGGATCACGCCGCCGGCTGCGGGCCGGCCGGCGCCTCAGGGCTTGATCAGGAGATAACCCTGGTTCACCAGGTCGATGATGCGGACCACGCCGGCCGATACGTGATGGGCATGGGGGTTCAACTTCGGCGGATGGCCCAGTTTCCGGGTGACGGCCCGGAAGGTGTTGTCGCAGGCACTGAACCGCACCCCGGCCGCCTGCACCAAGCTGTCTATGCGTGGGGCATTGGAGTTGTCGGCGAACAGGAGCCGAAGGCCGGGCCCGAAGGCCACGATCTCGATGTCCACCTTGTCCGGTCCGTAATGCTTGATCAGGTTGTTGGCGACATTGAGCACCAGTGTCTGCTTGAAGGGATCGCGATCACTGATCTGCAGCACGATCTTGTGCTCGGCAAAGGGCTTGGCGGCCCGGGCGACCGGCAGCCAGGCCAGCGCCAGCAAGGGCAGGCACAGCAGCCAGAGCCAGGCCCGGCGACCCGGAGACAACATGCGGCGATGTTCCATTTCCATCCTCCTCTGGGGGTTCGGGTTGAACGGCAGACGTACGGGGTGGAAGAGACATCCGGCACGCGCTTTATTCCATGCGGATGAATACCCAGCAGCCGACGGCGGGCCGGGCGAATAAAAACGGCTCCTGCTGCATCTTCATGTTTATGAGCATCATCGACAGCCTGTGCCGCAACCGGCTTTTGCGGCAACGTATCGCCCACAGCCGCCAGCGCCTGTTCCGCATGGCCGTGGCCTGGAGCGGGGATCTCATGGTGGCCGACGACCTGGTCCAGGAGGCCCAGGAGACCGCCCTGCACAAGCTCCACCAGCTGCGGGACCCGGAACGGGTCGATGCCTGGCTCTACAGCATCCTGCACAACGCCTGGCGCCAGCACCTGCGACGCCGGCAACCCGACACCGAGCTCGACCAGGAACAGCCGGCGGAGGGCGACACCCCCGAACAGACCCTGGACCGGTTGCAGCTGGTGGAACAGGTGCGGCGCGCCATCGCCGCCCTGCCGGTCGCCCAGCGCGAGGTGGTGACCCTGGTGGACCTGGAAGGCTTTTCCTACGCCGAGGTGGCTGAGATACTGGAGATTCCCATGGGCACGGTGATGAGCCGGCTCAATCGCGCCCGCGGCGGGCTGCGCCAGCGCCTGCGCCGCTGCGGCAGCGAGGGGGCGCGGCCGGAACCGGCCCGGGTGAGGAGAGTGAAATGAACGGGCGACTCGACCCAAACCGCGATCTGCTGCATGCCTTCGTGGATGAGCAGCTGGACGGTGCCAGCCGCGCCCGGCTGTTCCAGGCACTGCAGGAGGACGAGGCCCTGCGCCAGCAGGTATGCCAGCTGCAGGAGACCAAGGCCTGGGTACGCTCGGCCTTCGCCGACGTCCAGGCACCGGAGCGCAAGCCCCCCCGGCGCCAGCGCCGGCTGCCCTGGGGCCTGGCCGCCTCGGTGGCCGCCCTGGCGCTGGCCTTCGCCGGCGGCTGGCTGGTGCGCGGCGCGCAGCCGGGCGACGGCCTGAACGCCGTGGTGCTGGACAAGGTCCGCGCCAGCCACTACCGGGTGGTGCTCCACATCACGGAACGGGATCCGCACAAGTTCGACCGGGTGCTGGACGAGGCGCAGAGATTGCTGGAACGTTACCGGGCCCAGCACATCCAGGTGGACGTGCTGGCCAATGCCGGTGGCATCGATCTGCTGCGCGAGGGTCCGTCGCCCTACGCCAGGCGGGTGCGGGCACTGATGCAGCGCTATCCGGGGTCGGTGCATTTCGTGGCCTGCATGAACACGCTGCACCGGCTGCAGACCCAGGGCCAGCCGGTACGGCTGATCCCGCATACCCGGCAGGACACCACGGCCGTGGATTTCGTGGTGCGCCGCCTGCGCGCCGGCTGGAGCTACATCCGCATCTGACGGGGGCGCGGCGCTCAGGACCCCGTCCGGCCGGCCTCCCGGTCCAATTCCCGGATCTTGCGGGTCAGGGTGTTGCGCCCCCAGCCCAGCAGTCGCGCCGCCAGCTGCCGGTGGCCGCCGGTGTGGGCCAGGGCGGCCTGGATCAGGATCCGCTCGAACCGGGGCGCCAGATCCGCCAGCAGGGCCTCGTCACCCTCCTGCAGCCGCCGGATCACCAGCGACCGCAGCGCCTCCTCCCAGGCGATGTCCTCGCGGCCGGCGGCGGCCGGTTCCGCCTGCAACAGTTCCGGTGGCAGGTCGTCGGGCTGGATCTCGCGGCCGGCCGCCATCACGGTCAACCAGCGGGCCGTGTTCTCCAGCTGACGCACGTTGCCGGGCCAGGACAGGCGGCGCAAACGGGCCTCGGTCTCGGGCTGCAGCACCTTGGGCTCGACCCCCAGTTCCGCCGCGGCCCGTTCCAGGAAGAAGCGCATGAGCAGGGGGATGTCCTCACGCCGTTCCCGCAAGGGCGGCACATGGATGCGGATGACATTGAGCCGGTGATAGAGGTCCTCGCGGAACAGGCCTTCCCGGACCCGCTGTTCCAGGTCCTGGTGGGTGGCCGCGATGACCCGTACGTCGACCCGTACCGGCAGGTGACCGCCCACGCGATAGAATTCACCGTCCGCCAGCACCCGCAGCAGCCGGGTCTGCAGCTCCGCCGGCATGTCGCCGATCTCGTCCAGGAACAGGGTGCCCTGATCGGCCTGCTCGAAACGGCCACTGCGACGGCTGTGGGCACCGGTGAAGGCCCCGCGCTCGTGGCCGAACAACTCGGATTCCAGCAGCTCCCGCGGGATGGCGGCGGTGTTCAGGGCAATGAACGGGGCCTCGGCCCGCGGACTGTGGCGGTGCAGGGCCCGGGCGACCAGTTCCTTGCCGGTGCCGGATTCGCCGGTGATCAGCACGGTGACATTGGACCGCGACAGCCGCCCGATGGCGCGAAACACCTCCTGCATGGCTGGTGCCTCGCCGATGATGGCGGGCGTGTCGGCGGTGTCCGCCGCGCCGGGATGGCCGCTCTCGCGTGCCGCCGCCATGGCCCGCCGCACCAGGTTCACCACCTCGTCCACGTCGAAGGGCTTGGGCAGGTAGTCGAAGGCACCGCCCTGGTAGGCGGAGACGGCGCTGTCCAGGTCGGAATGGGCGGTCATGATGATGACGGGGAGATCCGGGTGATGCTGGCGGATGGCCTGCAACAACGCCATCCCGTCCATGCCCGGCATGCGTACGTCGGTGATGAGGGCATCGGGCATTCGCCGCTCCATCGCCTCCAGGATCCCATCGGCCCGGGCGAAGGTCTCCACCGCCATGCCGGCCTGCTTCAGGGCCCGTTCCAGCACCCAGCGGATGGAGCGGTCGTCGTCGATGACCCAGATCCGTTCAGCTTCCTTCATCTTCCTCGAACTCCATGGGCAGCAGGATGGAGAACAGGGTGTGGCCCGTCCGGCTGCTGTATTCGATGAGACCGCCGTGGCGGTTGATCAGGGACTGGGCGATCGCCAGGCCCAGGCCGGTCCCGTCGGCCCGGCCGGTGACCATGGGATAGAACAGGGTCTGCTCCATCTCCGGCGGCACCCCGGGCCCGTTGTCCTCCACGTCCACCTGCAGCACCAGGCGGTGACGCCGGCGACCGATGGTGAACTGGCGCAGGATCCTGGTCCGCAGCAGGATGAGCCCCTTGCCCTCCAGGGCCTGGGCGGCATTGCGCACGATGTTCAACAAGGCCTGCACCAGCATGTCGCCGTCGGCCACGAAATCCGGGATGCTGGGATCGTAGTCCCGCTCGATCACCAGCCCCTCGGGATTCTCGGCGGCCACCAGCCCCCGTACCCGTTCCAGCAGTTCATGGATGTTGCACCGCCGACGCCGGGGCAGGTTGTTGGGACCCAGCATGCGGTCCACCAGCTGCTGCAGGCGATCCGCCTCGCCGATGATGATGCGGGTGTACTCCCGCAACTCCTCGGTGGGCAGCTCCCGCTCCAGCAGCTGGGCCGCGCCGCGCAGGCCGCCCAGGGGGTTCTTCACCTCGTGGGCCACGCCCCGCACCAACTGGCGCAGGGCCTGGTTCTGGCCCATCAGGTTCTCCTCCTTGACGATGCGCAGCTGCCGGTCCACCTGCACCATCTCCAGCAGGACCTCGGCCTGGCCGTCTGCCTCGGCCAGGGGCGTCAGGGTGCAGTCCACCGTGGCGTCACGTCCCGAGGGCAGCAGCAAGGCCACCTCCCGCTCCATGAACGGCTGGTTGCCCGCCACCGCCTGCTGCAGCCGGTCCACGAAGCCGCTGCCATCCCGCAGCACCTGGACCAGGCGGGTACCGCTCACCTGCTCCAGGCTGCGTTCCAGCAAGAGTTCGGCGGCCGGGTTCAGGTAGCGGATGCGCAGGTCGGCGTCTGCCAACAGAACCGCGGTGGCGAGATTGTCCAGGACGCGAAAGGCGTCACGGCAGGCCTGTCGGTGCTCGGTCTTCATCTTCCCCATCTTTAGCAAGAACCAATCCAAGCCATGGCGGCCATGGCAGGATCCTGCCATGGCCCAATATCACAATGAAAAACAAGCCTATTTCGTAGTGGTTAGGCCAATGAAAAAATCTGGGGTCGACTCCAGGTAAAGAACTGCACTTTCATGGGGCCCATTATGCACCAAAACTGTGCACGTTGAGGGGGAACGGGGTGGGGCGCTGGTGGACTCAGCGGGCCGGTGCCGGGGTCGTGCCGGTCGGAAACCTGCGGCGTTGGGGAAAGAGCACCGACTGGCGGTGCAGGTGGAAGTGAATCTCCGCACTGCGAATCAGCACCCGACCCGCGCCATCCACCACCCGGACCTGCAGTCGGTGAGTACCACGATCCAGGTTCCGCAATTCGATCTCGCTGGCAGTGGTCTGCACCCGGGGCTGGCCATCGACCAGGATCTCCACATGGTCGCCCAGAGGCACGCGCAGCGGCGGTGCCAGGTGAAACCTGACCCTGAGGTTGCCGGCATTGTCCCACATGGCCTGGTCGTCGGCCGGCGCCTGGATCTCCAGGGCATGATAGTAGGGCGGTGACTTGGGCTTGCTTTTCACCGCCGGTGCTGCGGGGGCCGGTGGCAGGTGGAAACTGGGCGGGGGTGGCACCTCGATCTTTTTCGCCCCCTTCACCGGCTTGTCGGAATAGACCACGGTGCCGGACGGATCCACCCAACGGTAGATGGCCGCCTGGGCACTGGCGGCGACGAACAGCAGGAGCAGCGGGAGCAGGCGCATCGGATTACCATAAGCAGCCCTTCCTTCCGATGCAAGCACCGGCTCGCCGATCCGGGCAGCGGGTCACAGGACGGACAGCCGGTCCTTCCAGAGCGACGGTATGTCGCGGTATTTTCCTACATCGATTCAGGCGATTATCCCTCAACTTGCGGCCCTGCAGGCCGTTATTCCTGGTGACGGCATGGTCGGCGGAAACCGTCCAGCCCACCAGCGGGCGCCCTGTACCGACATCCAGGGTTCAGCAGTGCAGACCGGGAGCGCAGGTGGCCGAATACCAATCAGAACAGGAACATCCGGCCGGTGGCGACGAGGCCCCGGCGCGGGAACGCCTGGAGATCGAGCAGTGGCTGGCGGACAACCTGTTCCGCCTCTCGCCCATGCCCCTGGGTACCGGCCTGGTCGCCGCGGGGGTTCTCGCCCTGTTCCTCGAACCCGTCCTCTCCACCGCCTGGCTCACGGCCTGGTGTCTGATCATCGCCGCGGCCAACATCGGCCGCATGGTGTTGGGGCAACGGGTACTGAAACGACGACCGCTGCCGGCCTGGCTGCCATCCCCCCTGAATCTCTATATCCTGGCCGCGGTGATCAGTGGGTGCACCTGGGGCAGCCTGGGCGTGCTGCTGGCGCCCGACTGGCCATTGCTGGACCGGCTCATCGTCATCGTGGCCCTGGCCGGCGTGGCGGCAGGCGCCCTGACGTCCCATGCGGTCTTCTTCCGGCTCTACGCTGGTTTCCAGCTCCCAGTGCTGGTCCCTCTCTGCCTGCACAGCCTGGCGGATGCCGGCCTCGGTGGCTGGCGCATGGCATTGCTGGTGGTGCTCTACGGTGCCAGCCTGCTGCTCACCGCCCACCGTCAGTCGGTCCAGCAACGGGAGGCCGCGAGCCTGGCGGCCCGCAACCGTCGCCTGACCCGGCGGCTGTCGGCCTCCAACCGGGCCTTGACCCGCAAGATCCGCCAATGGCGCACCACCCACCGGCAGCTGCTGGAGGCCGGTACGGAACTGGCCCGGGAAAAGGGGTTCCTCTCGCGAATCGGTGCACGGAGAAACGGCTGAATAGTTGAAAAGCATGAGTCTCATCAGGTACTTAGAAGGTGCGAAACTAACTGAGTATCTGAGAGGAGACCCATGCTTGTAGAAAGTT
>JALWSQ010000100.1 GCA_026993645.1 Thiohalobacter sp. | reverse complement strand
CCACCGGGATGCCCGTCCACTTGGAGACCACCTCGGCGACCTCCTCTTCCGTCACCTTGTTGCGCAGCAGGCGGAAATTCTCCACCTCGACCTTCTGCGCGTCGGCCAGCTGCTGTTCCAGCTGCGGAATGCGGCCATACTGGAGCTCGGACATGCGTGCCAGGTCACCGGCCCGGCGCGCGGTCTCCAGCTCGACCCGCGCCCGCTCCAGCGCCTCCTTGATATGGTGGGTGCCCTCCACCGCACCCTTTTCCGCCTTCCACACCTCCTCGAGGTCGGAATACTCACGCTCCAGCCGGTCGATCTCTTCCTGCAGCGCCTCCAGGCGCTTGCGGGCCGCCTCGTCGGTCTCCTTCTTCAACGCCTCGCGCTCGATCTTGAGCTGGATCAGGCGCCGGTCCAGGCGGTCCATCTCCTCCGGCTTGGAGTCGATCTCCATGCGGATCCGGGCCGCCGCCTCGTCCACCAGGTCGATGGCCTTGTCCGGCAGCTGGCGGTCGGTGATGTAGCGGTGCGACAGGGTGGCGGCGGCGACGATGGCCGAATCGGTGATCTCCACGCCGTGGTGCACCTCGTAGCGTTCCTTCAGACCCCGCAGGATGGCGATGGTGTCCTCAACGCTGGGCTCGTCCACCAGCACCTTCTGGAACCGGCGTTCCAGGGCCGCATCCTTCTCGATGTACTTGCGGTACTCGTCCAGGGTGGTGGCACCGATGCAGTGCAGCTCACCGCGGGCCAGCGCCGGCTTGAGCATGTTGCCGGCATCCATGGCACCCTCCGCCTTGCCCGCACCCACGATGGTGTGAATCTCGTCGATGAAGAGGATGATCTGGCCCTCCTGCTTGGCCAGGTCGTTGAGCACCGCCTTGAGCCGTTCCTCGAACTCACCCCGGAACTTGGCCCCTGCCACCAGGGAACCCATGTCCAGTGCCAGGATGCGCTTGTGGCGCAGGCCCTCCGGCACCTCGCCATTGACGATACGCTGCGCCAGTCCCTCGACGATGGCCGTCTTGCCGACGCCCGGCTCACCGATGAGCACCGGGTTGTTCTTGGTTCGCCGCTGCAGCACCTGGACCGTGCGACGGATCTCGTCGTCGCGGCCGATGACCGGATCCAGCTTGCCCTGTTCCGCGCGCTCGGTCAGATCGATGGTGTACTTCTCCAGCGCCTGCCGCTGTTCCTCGGCATTGGGATCGTCCACCTTCTGCCCGCCGCGGATCTTCTCGATCGCCTGTTCGATCAGGCTGCGGGTCGCGCCCGCCTTGCGCAGCAGCTCGCCCACCTCGTTGCGGTCGTCCACCGCCGCCAGCACGAACAGCTCGCTGGAGATGTACTGGTCCTTGCGCTGCTGCGCCAGCTTGTCGGTGAGGTTCAGCAACCGGTTGAGTTCGTTGGAGACATGGACGTCCCCGGCCGTGCCTTCCACCCGCGGCAGCCGTTCCAGGGCCTCCCCCAGCTGGGACCGGAGCATGTCCACGTTCACGTCCGCCTGCGACAGCAGGTGACGCACGGTGCCGCCCTCCTGGTCCAGCAGGGCGATCATCAGGTGGACCGGTTCGATGAACTGGTGGTCCTGGCCCACGGCCAGGCTCTGGGCCTCGGCCAGCGCCAGCTGGAACTTGGTGGTCAACTTGTCCATTCGCATCAGGGTCACTCCCCTCCAGGGCGGAAATTCGAAACTAACCAGATAATGGGGGAATCGGCGGCGAATTCAAGGGTGGCGTGTCAGGCGCCGGTGATGCCGGCGATGAATGCGCGCGGCCATCGATGCGCACGGCCCTTCGGGCCTTTGCGCATCCTACACCTCACCATGCCCATGGTGGGCACCCGTAGGTTGGGCAAAGCGAACGCAGCGAGCGTGCCCAACAACGGGATGTCACCACCCACGACGGTGGTCCCCCATGATGCGCACGGCACTGCGCGCCTTTGCGCATCCCACGAGGTGGGGACAGGCCGGGCAGAACCGGGGATCAGCGGTACTTCTTGCGCCGGAACAGGTCGTTGCGGCGGCTGACCAGGCGGTCGAGGAAAAGCAGGCCGTCGAGGTGATCCATCTCGTGCTGCACGGCCCGGGCCTCGAATCCCTCCATGTCGAACGCCAGCACCTCCCCCCGCGGATCCCGCGCCTCCAGGTGAATCCGCTCGGCGCGGATCACGTTACCCGTGTAGTCGGGCACCGATAGGCAACCCTCGCGCCCCACGGCATAACCTTCCCAGGCCGTGATCTCCGGATTGACCAGCACCAGGTGGCCGTGATTGGGCACCGGCCGGCGGGCACCGGAGACATCGACGATGACGATGCGCTGGAAATGGCCGACCTGGGGTGCCGCGATCCCCACGGCCCCGGGGCCGGCCCGCCGGGTCTCCTCCAGATCGGCGATGAAGGCGCGCAGGGCCTCGTCGAACCGGGTCACCGGCTCGGACACCTGCTTGAGGCGCGGATCCGGATAGGTCAGGATCTCAAGCACGGCCACCGGGAACCCCCCTCGCGCTGGACAGGTCCAGGGCCCGGCTCATCCGACCAGGGTCTCGATGGGTGTGACCTCCACCTCGATACCCGCGTCGCCACCCACGGCGGCCAGGGCCGAACGTACCGCCTCGATGCCCTCCGGCGCCTGACCCTCGAGGGTCATCACGTAGATGGGCTCGGCCTCGGTCCCGCCCACGTCCGACTGCAGGTCCAGGATATTGAACCCGACCTCTGCCAGAACCCCGGTCACCCGGGCGACGATGCCCGCCCGGTCGGCCCCGAACACCGTGACCCGCACGTCCGGCTCCAGGTGCCGGTGGAGGTGCCCCTCGATCCGGTCCACGTGCAGGCGCAGGCCCAGCGACTCCGCCACCGGTTCCAGCAACCGCACCAAGCCCGCCTTGCCCCCGCTGCCCTGCACCATCAGCATGATGCTGAAATTGCCGCCCAGGCGCATCATGGCCGCCTCACCCAGGTTGCAACCGGCCTGGAACAGGGCCGCACTGACGTGTGCCACGATCCCGGGGCGATCCACCCCCACCAGGTTCACCATGTACCAGTCTTCGGCCATCGTCTCGAATCCTCCGCTCCGCGCCCGGCGGGCCGCCCGCTCAGTGCATCAGCCAGGCATTGAAGCCCGCGATGACGCCGACGCCCACCATGATCAGTACCAGCTGCTCCAGCGTGGCCCGCACCTGAGTGCGGCGGTGCAGGCTTGGGATCAGATCGGCCACGGCGATATAGATGAGACTGGCCGCCGCCACGGCGAGAATATACGGCAGCCAGGCCTGAACCGTCACCAGGGCATAGTAGGCGAGAATTCCGCCCACCACCGTAGTCAGGCTGGACAGCACGTTGAACAGCAATGCCCGGCCCCGCCCGAAACCGCTATGCAGCAGCACGGCGAAGTCCCCCATCTCCTGGGGAATCTCGTGGGCGGTCACAGCCAGTGCCGTCAGGATACCCAGATCCCGGTCGGTGAGGAAGGCCGCCGCGATCACCACCCCGTCGACGAAGTTGTGCACCCCGTCCCCCACCCGCACCAGCACCCCCGCCGCCGAGGGCTCGGCCGGCCGGTCCCCATGCACCTCGCACAGCTCGCTGTGACAGTGGCGCCAGAGCACCATTTTCTCCAGCAGGAAGAACAGCAGGATGCCGCACAGCATGGTGAAGGTCAGGCCGGGGATGCGGGCGGCCGGGACCCCTTCCAATGCATGGGGCAGGACACCCAGAAAGGCCGCCCCCAGCAGGGCGCCGGTGGCGAAGCTCACCATGTGCGGCAGCAGCCCCGTACGTCGCTCCAACGGCAGCAACAGGAAGAGGGCGGCGGCGAGCACGCTGAGCACGCCACCCACCAGGCAGAAGACGATGATCCAAAGCAACAGGGTCATGGAGGCCGGTTCTTGGTCGTTTGCGGCCCATGATACCGGAGGGCCGGGCGGGGTGACAGGCACCCACCCGGGGGTCCTGGCCGTTGCAACCCTCAGTCGGCGAGCCAGATCAGGCTGGCCATGCGGCCGGTGACACCGTCACGCCGATAGGAATAGAAGCGGGCGGGATCGGACCAGGTGCAGAGACCGCCACCTAGGACCTCCAACCCCCGCGCCCGCAGCATGCGCCGCGCCAGCAGGTAGAGATCCGCCAACCAGCGGCCACCGCGGGGGCGGAAGGCCGGGGCATGGCCCGGATCCCGGGCCAGGAAGGCAGCCCTGACCTCGGGCCCCACCTCGAAGTGTTCCGGCCCGATGGCCGGCCCGAGCCAGGCCAGGAGCTCCGACGCCGACGCCGGCGCCATGGCATCCACCAGCGCATCCAGTACCCCGGCCGCCAGCCCGCGCCAGCCGGCATGTGCCAGCCCCACGCGGCTGCCGGCCCGGTCACAGACCAGCACCGGCAGGCAGTCCGCCGTCAGGACCGCGCACACCTGTCCCGGCCGGCGGGTCCAGGCACCGTCGGCGGCCCCACCGGCTGCCGGCAGCTCGAGGATGCGCGTGCCATGCACCTGTTCCAGCCAGGCCGGTGCTCCGGGCAACCGCAACCGCTGCACCAGGATCTCCCGGTTGCGCCGCACTGCGGCGGGATCGTCGCCGACGTGGGTCGCCAGGTTGCACGCCGCCCAGGGCCCCTGGCTGACCCCGCCCCGGCGGCTGGTCACCCAGGCCCGTACCCGCGCCGGAGCCGGCCAGTCCGGCTGGATCCAGTCCGCCGGCGGTCCCTTCATGCCCCCGCATCCTCCCGCAACCGCTGCAGCAGGTCGGCCATGTCCGCGGGCACGGGGGCCTCCACCTCGAGGCGCTCGCCACTGCGGGGATGACACAGGGTCAGCCGAGCCGCGTGCAGGGCCTGGCGCCGGAAGTCACGCAGGGCCACCCGCAACCCAGCGGAGCCCCCCGCCGGCAGCTGCAGCCGGCCACCGTAGACCGGATCGCCGACGATGGGATGGCGCAGGTGGGCCATGTGCACCCGGATCTGGTGGGTCCGCCCGGTCTCCAGTCGCACCTGCAACAGGCTATGGGCCGGAAACCGTTCCAGCACCCGGTAGTGGGTGACCGCATGGCGCCCTTCGCGCACCACGGCCATGCGCTTGCGGTCACGGGGGTGGCGACCGATGGGCTCGGCGACGGTGCCCCCGGCCACCAGCCGGCCGCGGACCAGGGCCAGGTAGGTCCGGCCCATGGTGCGTTCCTGCAGCTGGCGGACCAGGGCCGCATGGGCGGCCAGGTTGCGCGCCACCACCAGCAGCCCGCTGGTGTCCTTGTCCAGCCGGTGCACGATGCCGGCACGGGGCACGGCCGCCAGGGCCGGGTCCAGGTGCAGCAGGGCATTCTGCAAGGTGTGGTCGGGATTGCCCGCCGCCGGATGCACCACCATACCCGCCGGCTTGTCCACCACGAACAGGTCCGCGTCGACATACCGGAGTTCCAGGGCGATGGCCTCGGGCTGGACCTCGCCGATATCCCGGGGCAGGGTGGCATCGACCACCACCCGTTCCCCGCCCTGCACCGGGGTGCGCACCGCCGGCAGCATGCCATCCAGCCGGACCGCGCCGGCGCGGATCCAGTGTTGCAGCCGGCTGCGGGAATAGTCGGGAAAGAGCCGGGCCAGCACCCGGTCAAGACGCTGTCCCGCCGCCGCCGCCGGAATCTCGGCTTCCAGGTGGACGCGGCTCATGGCATCACCCCGGCCGGGGCACCCCCGCCGCTGTCGCACCGGCCGGGCTGCGGGTATACTGTGCGCGCCCCGGCATCCCGGCCCGGCACCCGGCCGGTCCGGATCCCGCGGGCATCCCCCAGCATCGGCCGGAGCATCATGAACAGATCCTCACGCCTTGTCCTGTCGTGGCTCATCAGCCTGTTTCTGCTCGCCGGCTGCGGGCTGCTGCCGGAACAAATCGACGAGACCAAGGACTGGTCGGCACAACGGCTCTACAGCGAGGCCAAGGATGCCCTGACCAGCGGCAGCTACGAGCGCGCCATCGACCTCTACCAGAAGATCGAGGCCCGCTACCCCTTCGGGCGCTTCGCCCAGCAGGCACTGCTGGAGGAAGGGTATGCCTACTACAAGTCCGGCGAACCGGACTCGGCACTGGCCACCCTGGACCGCTTCCTCAAGACCTACCCGAACCACCCCCACACCGATTATGCGCTTTACCTCAAGGGGGTGGTGAACTTCAACCGGGGCCACAGCTTCATCGACGTCATTCTGCCGCAGGATCCCTCGGAACGCGATCCCGGGGCGGCCCGCCAGTCGTTCGGCGACTTCAAGGAACTGCTGCAGCGTTTCCCGGACAGCCCCTATGCCAAGGATGCGCGCCAGCGGATGCTGTTCCTGCGCAACAACCTGGCCCGCCACGAGGTACACGTGGCCGAGTTCTACATCCGGCGCGGCGCCTGGGTGGCGGCGGCAGGCAGGGCCAAGGAGGTCATCGCTCATTACCAGGGCACCCCGGCGGTCCCCGACGCCCTGGAGATCCTGATCGATGCCTACCGCCGGCTGGGACTCGACGACCTGGCCCGCGATGCCCTGCGCGTGCTGCAGCGCAACTACCCGCAGCGGGCCGCGCGGCTGCGGCATTCCTGAAGGGGCATCGCTCAGATGGCGGCGTGGTCCTCCTCGCCGGTGCGGATGCGGACCACCCGCTCCACCGCGGTGACGAAGATCTTGCCGTCTCCGATCTTCCCGGTCCGGGCCGCCTGGGTGATGGCCTCCACGCAGCGGTCCACCTGATCCTCCGTCACCACCACCTCGAGCTTCACCTTGGGCAGGAAGTCGACCACGTATTCCGCCCCGCGATAGAGCTCCGTGTGCCCTTTCTGGCGCCCGAAGCCCTTGACCTCGATGGCCGTCATGCCGGTAATGCCGATCTCCGAGAGGGCCTCCCGGACATCGTCGAGCTTGAAGGGTTTGATGATCGCCTCGACCTTTTTCATTGTTTCGCTGTCCTTGTCACGACTTGCCAGAAGAAATGCGCCAATGGAGCCCGAGTTTAGCGGGTTCCGCCGGGCTTGTGTAATCCGCTGGCCGTCCGCCCCTCAAGGGTGGACGCCAGGAAGGCGGAGGTGATGGGATAGCGGCGGTCCCGGCCGAAGGCGCGGCGGGTGATGCGCACGCCCGGCGGGGCCTGGCGCCGCTTGTACTCGTTGCGGTCCACCAGCCGGGCCACCCGCTGCACCACCGCGGGATCGAACCCGGCCGCCACGATCTCCTCCAGGGAGCGGTCCTCCTCCACGTACTGCTGGAGGATGGGATCCAGGACCTCGTAGGGCGGCAGGCTGTCCTGATCGGTCTGGTCCGGGCGCAGCTCGGCCGACGGTGGCCGCTCCAGTACCCGCTGGGGAATCACCGGGGCCAGGCCGTTGCGGTAACGGGCCAGGCGGTAGACCAGGGTCTTGGGCACGTCCTTGATGGGCGCGAACCCCCCGGCCATGTCGCCATAGAGGGTCGCGTAGCCCACCGCCATCTCGCTCTTGTTGCCGGTGGTGAGCAGGATGCGGCCGAACTTGTTGGAGATGGCCATCAACAGGGTGCCCCGGCAGCGGGCCTGGATGTTCTCCTCCGTCACGTCCGGGGCCCGCCCCGCGAACTCGTCCGCCAGCACCTCGAGGAAGGCACCGAAGGGCCGTTCGATGGACAGCATGCGCCAGGCGACCCCCAGGGCCTCGGCCTCCGCCCGGGCATCCTCGATGCTCATGGCCGCGGTATAGCGCGAGGGCATCATCACCGCCTCTACCCGGTCACTGCCCAGGGCGTCCACGGCGATGGCCAGGGTCAATGCGGAATCGATGCCGCCCGAGAGCCCGAGCACCGCCCCGGAGAAGCCGTTCTTCTCCACGTAGTCGCGCACCCCCAGCACCAGGACGCGGTAGATGCGCGCCTCCGGATCCCCCACCGGGGCCTGTTCGCCGGCCAGGGGCCGCCAGCCCCCGGCCTCCCGCACCAGGTCCACCGGCACCAGCGCCTCGACGCAGGCCGGTGCCCGCTGCACCAGGTTCCCGGCCCCGTCCAGGACGAAGGATTCGCCGTCGAACACCAGTTCGTCCTGGCCGCCGACCAGATTCAGGTAGAGCACCGGAATGCCGGTCTCGCGGATACGGTCCCGAACCACCGCCTCGCGCTCGCGGCCCTTGTCGGCGTGGAAGGGGGAGGCGTTGACGTTGATCAGCACCTCGGCACCCGCCGCCCGCAGCCGCTCCGCCGGCCCCGGGTGCCAGACGTCCTCGCAGATGGTGATGCCGGTGCGCAGCCCCTGGATGTCCACCAGGCAGCCGCCCTCACCGGGAACGAAATAGCGCTTCTCGTCGAACACGCTGTAGTTGGGCAGGTGCTGCTTGCAGCCGGTGGCCAGCACGCGGCCATCGCGCAGCACGCTGACGGCGTTGTACAGGCCACCCAGCCCCTGGTGGGGATGACCCACCACCATGTGGATGCCCGCCACCTGCTGGCGCAACCGATCCAGGGCCTCCAGCACCTGCTGGTGCAACGCCGGCCGCAACAGCAGATCCTCCGGCGGATAGCCGGTCAGGGCCAGCTCCGGGAACACCACCACGGCTGCACCCAGCCGGTCGCGGGCGTCCAGGGCGGCGTCGCGCATGCGCGCTGCATTGCCATGGATGTCGCCCACGCGCAAATCGAGCTGGGCCAGCACGATCCGCAACCGGTCGTCCACCCGCGCCCCCACTCAGGCGGACAGGGCTTCGGCCATGGCCTGGCCCATGGCCGCCGGCGAGCGGACCACCCGCACCCCCGCTGCCTCCAGGGCGGCGATCTTGGCCTCGGCGGTACCCTGGCCACCGCTGACGATGGCGCCGGCATGCCCCATGCGCTTGCCGGGGGGGGCCGTCACCCCGGCGATGTAGGCCACCACCGGCTTGGACAGATGGTCGTGGATGAACTCGGCGGCCCGTTCCTCGTCGTCGCCACCGATCTCTCCCACCAGCACGATACCCCGGGTGTCCGGGTCCGCCTCGAACCGCGCCAGGCAGTCGACGAAGTCCAGGCCGTGGACGGGATCCCCCCCGATGCCGATGCAGGTGCTCTGGCCCAGTCCCGCCAGGGTGGTCTGATGCACCGCCTCGTAGGTCAGGGTGCCGGAACGGGAGACGATACCCACCACGCCCGGGCGGTGGATGATGCCGGGCATGATGCCGATCTTGCACTGGCCGGGCGTGATGATGCCGGGGCAGTTGGGCCCGATCAGCAGGCTGTCACTGCCGGCGAGCGCGGCCTTGACCCGGACCATGTCCTGTACCGGAATGCCCTCGGTGATGCAGACGATGACGCGGATGCCGGCATCGGCGGCCTCCAGGATGGCGTCGGCGGCGAAGGCGGCCGGTACATAGATCATGCTGGCATCGGCCCCGGTGGCCTGCACCGCCTCGGCCACGGTGTCGAACACCGGTCGGTCCAGATGGGTCTGCCCCCCCTTGCCCGGTGTCACGCCACCCACCAGGCGGGTGCCGTAGTCGATGGCCTGCTCCGAATGGAAGGTACCCTGGCGCCCGGTGAACCCCTGGCACAGGACCCGGGTCTCGCTGTCGATCAGAATGCTCATTTCCGCCTGCCACCCCGGCGCCGGCCCCGCGCCGCCGCCACCACCTTCTCCGCCGCATCGGTCAGGCCTTCCGCGGGAATGAGGCTGAGACCGGAATTCGCCAGCATCGCCTTGCCCTGGTCCACGTTGGTCCCCTCCAGCCGCACCACCACCGGCAGCGCCACCCGCACCTCCTGTACCGCCCGGATGATGCCCTCGGCGATCAGGTCGCAGCGCACGATGCCGCCGAAGATGTTGACCAGGATGGCGCGCACCTTGCGGTCGGACAGGATGAGCTTGAAGGCCTCCGCCACGCGCTCCGCCGTGGCCCCGCCGCCGACGTCGAGGAAGTTGGCCGGCTCCCCACCGTGCAGCTTGATCAGATCCATAGTGGCCATGGCCAGGCCCGCGCCATTGACCATGCAGGCGATGTCGCCCGCCAGGGTGACATAGTTGAGGCCATGGGCCCGGGCCGCCCGTTCCCGCTCGTCCTCCTGCGCCTCGTCGCGCTGGGCCGCCAGGGCCGGCTGGCGGAACAGGGCATTGTCGTCCAGGTGGACCTTGGCATCCAGCGCCACCAGCTCGCCCCCCGTGGTGACCACCAGGGGGTTGATCTCCACCAGGCTCAGGTCCCGCTCCTGGAACATCCGGTCCAGCGCCAGCAGGATACCGGTGAACTGCCGTACCTGACGGGCGTCGAACCCCAGGCCGAAACCCAGCTTGCGGCATTGGTAGGGCTGCAGTCCCGCCACGGGATCGATGTGCTCGGTGAGGATGGCTGCCGGATCCCGGGCCGCCACCTCCTCGATGGCCATGCCGCCGCTGGCAGAGGCCATGATCATGCGCCGTTCCCGGCCGCGATCCAGCAACATGCCCAGGTAGCATTCCCGCGCCAGGGGCAGCTGCTCCTCCACCAGCAGGCTGTCCACCGGCAATCCCTCGGGCCCGCTCTGGCCGGTCACCAGACGGCTGCCCAGCAGCTCCCCGGCCATGGCCCGCAGTGCCCGCAGTGAACCCGCCAGGCGAACCCCGCCGGCCTTGCCCCGGCCCCCGGCATGGACCTGGGCCTTGAGCACCCAGCCATCCCCGCCCAGTACCCGGGCGGCCGCCGTGACCTCGTCCAGGGTCCAGGCCGGCTCGCCACGTGGCACCGGCACCCCGTATTCGCGGAACAATGCCTTGGCCTGATATTCGTGCAGGTTCATGGAAGACTCCGTGCAGCCCACGGGATGCCGAAAATGAAGCCGGAGATGCCTTCGTCGGGCGACGGTCAAAGAACTGACCCGTCAACCCGGCGCCGGTTCCGCCGGCGCCTATTGTGTCGGAAAGCCGGCATGGGTGCAAAAGCCTCCAGAGCCCGCTTGATCCGGGGGTGACAACGCGCGACACTGGCCGCCTCGTCGTTTTCGGGAACCGGGAATCCACCTCATGTTGTTTCGGCTTCTGCTGCTGGGCACCCTCGTCTGGCTGGGCATGCGCCTGTGGCGCTGGTGGAACGGACCGGCGCCACGGCCACCCGCCCGTCGGGTCCGCGAGGGCCGGATGGTGCGCTGCCACCGCTGTGGCGTCTACCTGCCGGAAGGGGATGCCCTGCAAGCCGACGGCCATTTCTACTGCTGCCGCGAGCACAGCCCTTAGGGGTTTGCGCACGAAACTTGCATGGTCGATTCCCATGTCGACCATGGGCACAATGGCACCGGCAGTCCCGGGCTGGGCCGACAACGCACCGGCCAGCCTGACCTGGAAACCGCTGGAATACCTGACGCTGTATCGCCTCATCCTGGCGACGGCGCTGCTGGCCCTGTTCCTGGGCCTGGCCCCCGGGGCGGCCCTGGGTCAGCGTCATCCCCTGCTGTTCGGCTGGACCAATGGCACCTACCTGCTGCTGGCGCTGGTGTTCGGCTTCGCCGCCCGCCGCAAGACCCCGACCTTCAGCGTGCAGGTCCTCGGTCAGGTACTGGCGGACATCCTGGCCATCCTGCTCCTGATTCACGCCAGTGGCGGGCTGGACAGCGGCCTGACCCTGTTCCTGGTGGTGGCGGTGGCGGCCGGGGCCCTGCTGCTGCCCGGCCGCATCCCCTTCTTCTTCGCGGCCGTGGCCACCCTGGGCATCCTGCTGGAATACGGGCTCGAGGGCCTGCGCCATGGGGGTGATCCCAGTGTCTTCCTGGACCGGGCGGGGCTGCTGGGGGTGGCCCTGTTCACCACCGCGGGCCTGGCCTTCCTGCTGGCCCGCCGCATCCGCGCCACCGAGGCCCTGGCCGAACAGCGGGGCATCGACCTGGCCAACCTGGAACGGCTGAACGACTTCGTGCTGCAGCGCTTCGATACCGGGGTGCTGGTGGTGGACGAGGTGGGGCGGATCCGGCTGGCCAACCGGCCGGCGCGCCAGGCCCTGGGTGGCGGTGACTGCACCGGCGCCCGCCTGGACCGGGTGTCGCCGGCCCTGGGACAACGGCTGGCGGCCTGGCAACGGGACCCGGGCCGCCCCCCGGAACCCCTGGCCGGGACCGGTGACGGACGGGAGCTGCTGCCGCGTTTCAAACCCCTGGGCAGTCACGCCGGCGACGTCACCCTCATCTTTTTGGAGTACGGTGACAGCCTGACCCGGCAGACACGACAGCTGCGGCTCGCGGCCCTGGGCAAGCTCACCGCCAGCATCGCCCACGAGATTCGCAACCCCCTGGCCGCCATCAGTTATGCCGGCCAGTTGCTGGAGGAATCGCGCAACCTGGATGCCGCCGACCGGCACCTGGCCGGGATCATCCACCAGAACGTCCGGCGCATGAACGACATCGTGGAGACCGTGCTGCAGCTCTCGCGCGACCGCAGCGCCCACCCCGAGGTCATCGAGGCCGGCCCCTGGCTGGAGACCTTCGCCCGGGAATTCGGGACCAGCGAAGGCGTGGCCGCCGACCGGGTGCGGGTGCGGGAGACCCTGCCCGGGCTGATGCTGCGGTTCGACCCGGGTCACCTGCAGCAGATCCTCTGGAACCTGTGCCGCAATGCCCTGCAGCATGGCGCCGGGCCCGACGGTACCCCGCCCCGCATCACGTTGCGTGCCCGGGCCGAACCGGAGGGCGGGATCCGCATCGAGGTCGAAGACGACGGCCCCGCCATCGACCCGGCCACGGCGGCACAGATGTTCGAGCCTTTCTACACCACCCGCAGCAGTGGCAACGGGCTGGGCCTGTTCATCGCCCACGAGCTGTGCCAGGCCAACGCCGCCCGGCTGGGCTATCGCCACGAAGACGGCCACAACCGGTTCTTCGTCTGCTGCCGGGCAGCCACCCTGGACTCGGGGAGGGACGTGGCATGACCTGGCCCGCCGCCCTGGTCGTCGACGACGAACCGGATATCCGCGAACTCCTGCGCCTGACACTCGAGCGCATGGACATCCAGGTGATCACCGCGGCCAGCCTGGCGGAGGCCAGGGAGCGGCTCGCCGAGGGGACCTTCGCCTTCTGTCTCACCGACATGCGCCTGCCCGACGGCAGCGGGCTGGATCTGGTCCGCAGCATCCAGCAACGGGAACTGGAACTGCCGGTGGCCGTCATCACCGCCTACGGCAACGTGGAATCGGCGGTGGAATCCCTCAAGGCGGGTGCCTTCGACTTCGTCTCCAAGCCGGTGGATCTGCAGGTGCTGCGCAACCTGGTGCAGACCGCCCTGCGCCTGGCCGCCACCCGCAGCTATCCGCAACGGGACCGCCGCACCCGCGACCGTCTCATCGGCGACTCGCCCCCCATGCAGGCCATTCGCGCCACCATCGCCAAGCTGGCCCGCAGCCAGGCGCCGGTCTACATCAGCGGTGAGTCCGGTACCGGCAAGGAACTGGTGGCCCGGTTGATCCACGAGAAGGGCCCGCGGGCGGACGGCCCCTTCGTCCCGGTCAACTGCGGCGCCATCCCGTCGGAACTCATGGAGAGCGAGTTCTTCGGCCATCGCAAGGGCAGCTTCACGGGGGCCACCAACGCCGGCGAGGGCCTCTTCCGGGCCGCCGATGGCGGCACCCTGTTCCTGGACGAGGTGGGCGAACTGCCCCTGCCCATGCAGGTGAAGCTGCTGCGCGCCATCCAGGAGCGGGCGATCCGCCCGGTGGGCGCCAGCGGCGAGGAACCAGTGGACGTGCGCATCCTGTCCGCCACCCACAAGGACCTGGCTGCCATGGTACGCGAGGGCACGTTCCGCCAGGATCTCTATTACCGGCTCAACGTGATCGAACTGCAGGTGCCGCCGTTGCGCGAACGCCGGGAGGACATCCCGCCCCTCGCCCGCCATCTCCTGCACCGGCTGGGCGGGGACGCGGCATCGGCCTTGAGCGAGGCGGCGCTGGCCGCCCTGACCCGTTACCCCTTCCCCGGCAACGTGCGCGAGCTGGAGAACATCCTGGAACGGGCCTTGGCCCTGTGCGAGGGCGGGCGGATCCTGCCCGAGGATCTGCGCCTGCCCAGCGTGCAGCCACCGCTGGCGGAAGGGGGACCGGCCGGGCCGGAACCGGGCACGCCGCTGGAGGACTACCTGCTGCAGGTGGAGCGCCAGGCCATCCAGCAGGCACTGGAGCACACGCGCTACAACAAGACCGCCGCCGCCCGCCTGCTGGGCATCAGTTTCCGCGCCCTGCGTTACCGCCTCAAGAAACTGCACATCGAATAGATCGGGTCGCACCTTGTGCCCTGCTCGCCCGGGTGGCCACAATCGACCCCGGGGTGACCAGGAAGGTCACATGCTGACAGGGAAGGTCCAACCGGCCGGCATGCAAATGCCCTCGGCATTTTCCGCAGTGCCCGCGCCCGCCGGGGCAGCCGCCGACAACCGGTTGATTTTCATCGATCGATACCGACTGGAAAGCCGCCCATCCCTACCAGCCGCAAAGCCATACCAAGGTTGGCACGACTCCTGCTTACACCCTGGACAGGACCCGCGGACAGGTTTCCGGCACCGGCACGCCGGGCCGGAGCGGCACTGGGCCGCCCACCCGCTCGGGCTCTTCGTATCGATACACAGGCAAGAGAGGACTGACGTCATGCGCAACGCACAGCAGGGCTTTACGCTTATCGAACTGATGATCGTGGTGGCCATCATCGGCATCCTGGCCGCCATCGCCATTCCGTCCTACCAGGACTACACCCGCCGCGCCAAGGCGGCCGAGATGCTGAACATCGCCGGCCCGGCCAAGGCCTCGGTGGCGGATTACGCCGCGGCCAACGGCGCACTGCCGACCACCCAGACCCAGGCCGGCTTCACCAGCGTCTCCACCACCAACGTATCCAGCCTCAGGTGGGTCAACAACCACATCGAGGTGGCGGGCAAGGGCGACCTGGCGGGTCTGACCATCAAGCTGACCCCGACCTTCCAGGCAGGCCAGCCGATCACCTGGACCTGTACCTCTACGGGCCATACCAAGTACGCTCCGGGTTCGTGCCGTTGATCCAGGGCTGAGAACCACCTGGCCGCGGTCCCCGGACCGCGGCCACTTTTCGTTGTCGACCGGGGGGAAGGGATCGCCCCGGCACCGGCCAGGGAGGTGGACGCAGGCGGATGGTACATCCGCCGCGGACCGGACGACCCCGATGCGAGGGACTGCCGAAGGAAGCGGGGAATGGATGGCGCTGGCCCTGCTGGGGCTCGCCACCCTGCTCTGCGTATTCTGCTACCGGGCCGGCCTGCATGGCCCCTTCCTGCTGGACGACATTCCCAACATCGTCGACAAGCAGGGCCAGATCACCGATCCCCACACCATCCTGGACAGCCTCTGGCTGGGCAGCGGTGGCCCCACGGGCCGGCCCCTGGCCAATCTCAGCTTCGCCCTGAACAACTTCCTCAGCGGGCTGCAACCCTACCGCTTCAAGTACACCAACCTCCTGCTGCACCTCCTGACCGGGCTGCTGCTGTTCGCCCTCGGCCGCCGCCTGCTGCCCCTGCTGCTGCCGGACATGCGGCCACGCCCGCGGGCCCTGCTCAACGGGGTCCTGGCCGCGGCCTGGCTGCTGCACCCCATGCAAGTGAGCACCGTGCTCTACGTGGTGCAGCGCATGACCGAGCTCAGTGCCCTGTTCAGCCTCCTGGCCATGCTCTGCTACCTGGCAGGGCGCCAGCGGCAGCTCGAGGGCCGCCCTGGCGCCTGGTGGCTCCTGTACCTGGGCGTGCCGCTGGCGACCCTGGCCGGCCTGCTGTGCAAGGAAACCACGGCCCTGGTGCCGCTGTACCTGGCCTTGCTCGAGTTCCTGGCCCTGCGCGGCCGGCCGCACCGGCGGGCACCGGTGGCCTGGCTCATCGGGCTGCCCCTGCTGCTGGGCGGACTGTACGCCCTGACTCATCTCCAGGCATTGCTGTCGGGCTATGCCTACCGGACCTTCTCGCTCACCGACCGCCTGCGCACCGAACCCCTGGTGATCCTCGACTACCTGCGGCTGGTGCTGGTGCCGCGGCTGAGCGACTACAGCCTGTACCACGACGATTTCCTGCCTCGGCGGGCCTGGGACCTGGCCAGCGTCATGGGGGTGGCCGGGCTGGCGACCCTCACCGGCCTGGCCTGGACCCTGCGCCAGCGGCTGCCGGTGGTCAGCTTCGGCCTGGCCTGGTTCCTGGTCTCGCACCTGCTGGAATCCAGCTTCCTGCCGCTGGAACTCATGTTCGAGCACCGCAACTACCTGGCCCTCTACGGCCCACTGCTGGCCCTCGGCGGCACGGTACCGGTCCTGCTCCGGCATGCCCGCCTGGATCACCCGCGGCTTGCCGCCAGCTTGCTGGCACTGGCCCTGCTGGTGCCCCTTGTTGGGCTCACCGCCGCCCGCGCCCAGGGCTGGCGCAACCAGGTGCTGATCCTGTTGCAGGGACGGCTGGAACATCCCCATTCGTTGCGCGTGCTCACGGAGACCGCCAACCAGCTGCTGCGGCAGGGCCTGGCCACCGATGCACGCCAGCCCCTGCTGGAGGCGATCCGGCGCTATCCGCGCGCCGCCGGGCCCGCGGTGCACCTGCTGGTCGCCGACTGCCTGGCCGGGATCCAGCCACCGCCGAAGCGGCTGCAGGCGGTGCGCAGGGTGCTGACCAGCGGGGCCATCGACCCCTATGCCGCCCAGACCCTCCATTCCCTGGTGCGGCTGCATCAGCAGGGTCACTGTGACAGCCTGCCCGTACCGAGCCTGGTGGACCTGCTCGACACCGCCTGGCGGACGGCGCGCCGGCGAAATCTGCCCTATGCGCCGACGCTGGCACTCTACCGCGCGCGGGCCCTGGTCCTGACCGGCGACCCGGCCCGCGTGCGGGCCGCCTACGCCGGGGTGATCGCCCGAGCCCACCCCCACACCGTCATGGTGGCCCTGAGTGAACTGGCCTATTACCAGATCCTCTGGGGGGACCTCCCGGGCGCAAGGGCCAGCATTGCCGAACTGGCGCGGTTGTCCCGGGCCCGACCCCATGACGAAATGGAACCTCAGGTGGAACGCCTGCGCCGGCAACTGGTACAGGCCCGACGACAGGGATGACGATGCCATGAACAGTCCTGACCAGAACCCGTCCGGGGAGGCCGTCACCGCCGACACCCCGCCCGCGGGCGAAACCATCTCGGTGGTGATCCCGGCGCGCAACGAGGCCGGCAGCATTGGCGAGGTCGTCACCGGGGTGCGGCAGCAGCTGCCGGACGCCGAGATCCTGGTGGTGGACGACGGTTCCACCGATCACACCGCCACCGTCGCCCGTCAGGCCGGGGCCCGGGTCCTGCGCCATGTCTACGGCATGGGCAACGGGGCCGCGATCAAGAGCGGTGCCCGCGAGGCCCGGGGCGGCATCCTGGTGTTCATGGATGGTGACGGCCAGCATCGGCCAGAGGACATCCCCCGACTGCTGGCGCCGCTGGCCGAGGGCTACGAAATGGTGGTGGGCGCGCGTGAACCCCGTTCCCACGCCTCCTGGGGCCGGCGTCTGGCCAACGCCTTCTACAACCGCCTGGCCTCGTACATGACCGGCCACCCGGTGCTGGACCTGACCTCCGGCTTTCGTGCCGCCCGCGCCCGTCACTTCCGCCAGTTCCTGTACCTGCTGCCCAACGGGTTCTCCTACCCCACCACCAGTACCATGGCCTTCTTCCGCGCCGGCCTGCCGGTGGGTTACGTCCCCATCCAGGCCCGGAAACGCCGGGGCAGCAGCCACATCCGCCTGCTGCGGGACGGCATGCGTTTCCTGCTCATCATCACCAAGATCGGCGCCCTGTTCTCCCCCATGCGGTTCTTCCTGCCGGTGAGCCTGGCGCTGTTCCTGCTCGGCACCGGCTACTACGCCTACACCTTCGCCACCTGGCACCGGCTCACCAACATGACCGTGATCCTGTGGCTGTCGGCCCTGTTCACCTTCCTCATCAGCATGGTGTCGGAACAGGTGTCGTCGCTGCATTACCACGGCATCGAGCAGCGCCAGCGCCGCCTGGTACGGACGCCGCCCCAGCCGGAGGAGGGGGAGGGCTAGGTGTACCACTTCCTCGTCGGGACCAAGGCCCAGTTCATCAAGCTGGCGCCGGTGATGCTGGAGATGGACCGCCGCGGCATCCCCTACCGTCACCTCGACCTGGGCCAGCACGCCGCCACCACGGAGCGGCTGCGCCGGGTCTTCGCACTGCCCCCCCCGGCCGTGCACCTGCGCCGGCAGGAGGGGGACATCACCCGGGTCGGCACCGCGATCGGCTGGGCCAGCGGGCTGCTGTTGCGGGCACGCCTGTCGCCGGGCTGGCGGCGCCGCCTGTTCCCGGAACCTGGCCTCTGCCTCATCCATGGCGATACCCTCAGCACCCTGCTGGGGCTGCACCTGGCGCGGGCCGCCGGGCTGCCCGTGGCCCACGTGGAAGCGGGGCTGCGCAGCTTTCACCTGCTGGACCCCTTTCCCGAGGAATTGATCCGCATCCACTGCATGCGTCGTGCCGACTACCTGTTCTGCCCGGACGACGGCAGTGTCCGCAACCTGCAGGCCATGCGGGTCCGGGGCCGGATCCAGCGCCTGTCGGGCAATACCGTGATCGATGCGGTGCGCCTGATGGCCGCCGGCGAGCGGCCCCTGCCCGGGCTGCCGGCCAGCTACGGCGTGGCCACCTGCCACCGCCTCGAGACCCTGTCCCGCGGTGCCCGGTTGCAGCGCGTCGTCCAGCTGCTGAACCAGGTGGCCGAACGGATACCCGTGCTGTTCGTGGTCCACCACCCCACGCGCCAGGCCCTGGCACGCCACGGCCTGGCGCACCGGCTGGGCAGCGGTGTCCGCATCCTGGACCCCCTCGACTATGCCGGCTTCCTGCCCCTGCTGCGGGATGCCGCCCTGGTCCTGACCGATGGCGGCAGCATCCAGGAAGAATGTGCCAGCCTGGGCCGGCCCTGCGTGGTCCTGCGCAACCGCAGCGAGCGCCCGGACGGCCTCGGCGCCAACGCCATGTTGTGGAACGGCGACGACCAGGCGGTCATGGCCTTCGTGGCGGAGCGGGCCCGTCACCAGCGGGCGCCACTGACCGGTGGTGCCAGCCCCTCGGCGGAGATCGTGGACTTCCTCGAGCAGCGGCAGCGCGAACGGCGTCAAGGAACGGGCCCCGGCGGGTAAAGGTCTACCCGCCCCGGCCGATCAACAGGGCTGCAGCACCCGAAACCGCGCCCACCCGTCGACCCGGGTTTGTGGACCCATCAAAATCAAGGAGTTGACAGGCACAAGGACTCGCAATGGCGACACCGGATTCCATGATGCGCTTACCCGGCCTGGCCCGGCGCCTGGTCCAGGACGGCCTGCTGTCCGAGGACAAGGCCTACCAGGCACTGGAGCAGGCCGGCGGTGACCACCAGCCTTTCACCAGTTACCTGGTGGAGAAACGGTTGTGCACGGCCCTGGACATCGCGACCGCGGCGAGCCAGGAATTCGGCATCCCCCTGTTCGACCTGGCGGCCATGGACCTGGAGTCGGCACCGGTCCAGCTGGTGCAGGAAAAGCTCATCCGCAAGCACCACGCCCTGCCGCTGTACCGCCGGGGCAAGCGCCTGTTCGTGGCGGTGGCCGACCCCACCAACCTGACGGCTCTGGATGAGATCAAGTTCCACACCGGCATCGCCACCGAGCCGGTACTGGTGGAGGAGGACAAGCTCAACCGGGCCATCGAGCAGGCCCTGGACACCGTGGACAGCTCCATGTCCGACCTGCTGGACGAGGACCTGGAGAATCTGGACATCACCGCCGGAGACGAGGATGAACTGCCCGGCGACAACATCACCGAATCCGACATCGACGACACGCCGGTCGTGCGTTTCGTCAACAAGATCCTGCTGGATGCCGTCAACAAGGGGGCATCCGACATCCACATCGAACCCTACGAAAAGACCTTCCGGGTACGCCTGCGTCAGGATGGCATCCTGCACGAGGTGGCCAGCCCGCCGGTGGCCCTGGCCCCGCGCATCACGGCCCGTCTGAAGGTCATGAGCCGGATGGACATCGCCGAGCGCCGCGTGCCCCAGGACGGCCGCATCAAGATGCACCTGTCCAAGAACCGGGCCATCGACTTCCGCGTCAACACCTGCCCCACCCTGTACGGCGAAAAGATCGTGCTGCGCATCCTCGACCCCACCAGTGCCCAGCTGGGCATCGACGTGCTCGGTTACGAGGAGGACCAGAAACAGCTCTACCTCGAGGCCCTGAACCGCCCCTACGGCATGATCCTGGTCACCGGGCCCACCGGCAGCGGCAAGACCGTGTCCCTGTACACCGGCCTCAACATCCTCAACACGGCGGACCGCAACATCTCCACCTGCGAGGACCCGGTGGAGATCAACGTGCCGGGCATCAACCAGTGCAACATGAACGTCAAGGCGGGCTTCACCTTCGCCGAGGCCCTGCGCGCCTTTCTGCGCCAGGACCCGGACGTGATCATGGTCGGCGAGATCCGTGACCTGGAGACCGCCGAGATCGCCATCAAGGCGGCCCAGACCGGTCACCTGGTGCTGAGCACCCTGCACACCAACGACGCCCCCCAGACCCTGAGCCGGCTGGCCAATATGGGGGTGCCGGCCTACAACATCGCCTCCGCCGTCAACCTGATCATCGCTCAGCGCCTGGCGCGGCGCCTGTGCACCAACTGCAAGCAGCCCATCGAGGTGCCGGCCCAGACCCTGATCGACGAGGGGTTCGCCGAGAACGAGGTGGACAGGCTCAAACTCTATACCGCCAACCCGGATGGCTGCGACCAGTGTACCGGCGGCTACAAGGGCCGGGTCGGTATCTACCAGGTCATGCCCGTGTCCCAGGAGATGGCACGCATCATCATGGAGGGTGGCAATGCCATGCAGCTGGCAGAGCAGGCGGCAGCCGAGGGGATCCGCGACCTGCGTGCCTCCGGGCTGCTCAAGGTCAAGCAGGGCATCACCAGCCTCGACGAGATCAATCGCGTAACCAAGGACTGACACCATGGCCGAGAAAACCCTGAAGCAGGAACTCTTCGTCTGGGAAGGGACCGACAAGCGCGGCAAGCGCATCAAGGGCGAGATCCGGGGCAGCAGCATGGCCCTGATCAAGGCCGACCTGCGACGCCAGGGGGTGGTCCCGCTCAAGGTGCGCAAGAAGACAGCCCTGTTCGGTGGTCGCAAGAAGAAGATCCAGAGCAAGGACGTGGCGGTCTTCCTGCGCCAGCTGGCCACCATGATCGAGGCCGGTGTACCCGTGGTCCAGGCCTTCGACATCGTCGGCCGCGGCCACGAAAACCCCTCCATGCAGCAGATGATCATGGCCATCAAGGCCGACATCGAGTCCGGCACCACCCTGGCCACGGCCCTGGGCAAGTACCCGCTCCACTTCGACGAACTGGTGTGCAACCTGGTCAATGCCGGTGAGGCCGCCGGCGTGCTGGACACCCTGCTGGACAAGATCGCCACCTACAAGGAGAAGACCGAGGAACTCAAGGGCAAGATCAAGAAGGCCCTGTTCTACCCCACCGCGGTGATCATCGTGGCCATCATCGTCACGGCCATTCTGCTGATCTTCGTGGTGCCCCAGTTCGAGGAGCTGTTCAAGGGCTTCGGCGCCGATCTGCCTGCCTTCACCCAGCTGGTGATCAATCTGTCCCGTTTCATGCAGCACAGCTGGTGGCTGGTGGGTGGCGCCCTGTTCGCCATTGTCTTCGGCCTGGTACAGCTGAAGAAGCGTTCGCCCGCCTTCAACCACAGCCTGCACCGACTCATCCTGGGGGTGCCGGTCATCGGGCCCATCATCCGCAAGGCGGCGATCGCCCGTTTCTCCCGCACCCTGGCCACCATGTTCGCCGCCGGCGTGCCCCTGGTGGATGCCCTACAGACGGTCAGTGGCGCCACCGGCAACCAGGTCTATGGCAATGCCATCCTGCAGATGAAGGATGCCGTGGCCACGGGGCAGCAGCTACAGCTGGCCATGAACCAGACCGGTGTCTTTCCCAACATGGTGACCCAGATGGTGGCCATCGGCGAGGAGGCCGGAGCCCTGGATGCCATGCTGGCCAAGGTGGCCGATTTCTTCGAGCAGGAGGTGGATGCGGCGGTGGACAGCCTGTCCAGCTTGCTGGAACCCCTGATCATGGCCATACTCGGCATACTCGTGGGCGGCCTGGTCATCGCCATGTACCTGCCCATATTCAAGATGGGTTCGGTCGTCTGACCCCCCGGGGCCCGACCCGGCCGGGCCACCAGCCGACGGATTGCTGCACATGGACGTCATCGACCTGCTGCGGGTACAACCGCTGCTGCTGATCACCGCCGCCGGCCTGCTCGGCCTGCTGGTGGGCAGCTTCCTCAACGTGGTCGCGTACCGCCTGCCGGTGATGCTGGAACGCCAGTGGCGCGCCGAGTGTGCCGAGTTGCTGACCGGGCAGGATACCGATGCCACCCTGGAACGGTTCGATCTCGTCCACCCGCGCTCCCACTGTCCCCATTGTGGCCATGGTATCCGGGCCTGGGAGAACGTACCGCTGCTGAGCTTCCTGTTCCTGCGCGGGCGCTGCTCCAGCTGTGGGGAACGCATCCCCTGGCGCTACCCCCTGGTGGAACTCGGCTGCGGCCTGCTGTCGGCGCTGGTCGCCTGGCGGCTGGGCTTCGGCTGGCCGTTGCTCGCCGCGCTGGCTTTCACCTGGGCCTCACTGGCCCTCACCCTCATCGATCTGGATCATCAGCTGCTGCCCGACGCCATCACCCTGCCCCTGCTCTGGCTCGGGCTGCTGTGCAGCCTCGGACACTGGTTCACCGACCCCACCAGCGCCATCCTCGGTGCCGTGGCCGGCTACCTCGTTCTCTGGTCCCTGTACCAGCTGTTCCGCCTGCTGACCCGCAAGGAGGGCATGGGCTACGGCGACTTCAAGCTGTTGGCGGCCGCGGGTGCCTGGCTGGGCTGGCAACAACTGCCCCTGGTCATCCTGCTGTCCTCCTTCGTCGGTGCCCTGGTGGGGATCACGCTCATCGTCGCCCGCGGCCGCGATCGCAACCTGCCGATCCCCTTCGGGCCCTACCTGGCGACGGCCGCCTGGATCGCCCTGCTCTGGGGACCCGACCTCACCCGGGCCTACCTGCGCTTCGCGGGACTCTGAGGGGCGCGGTGGCCCTGCGCATCGGCCTCACCGGCGGCATCGGCAGCGGCAAGAGCCGGGCCGCGGACCATTTCCGGCAGCTGGGGGTGCCGGTGGTCGATGCCGATTGCCTCACGCGGGAGCTGACCCGGCCCGGCGCGCCCACCCTGGAGGCCATCCGGAGCCGCTTCGGTGAGAACATCCTGGACGAACAGGGGCGGCTCGACCGCAGTCGCCTGCGCCGGCGGATCTTCTCCGATGCGGCGGCACGACGAGACCTGGAGGCCCTGCTGCACCCGGCGGTGCGGGCCCGTATCGCCGCCTGGCAGGCGGCGCTGACCGCACCCTACGGCATCGCCGTGGTGCCCCTGCTGTTCGAGGCCGGTTTCGAACCCCTGTTCGACCGCATCCTGGTGATCCAGGCGCCAGCGGCGGAACGGGTACGGCGGGTGATGGCACGGGACCGGGTGACCGAGGCCGAGGTCCGGCGCATCCTGTCCAGTCAGCTGACCGACAAAGAACGCCGGGCCCGGGCCGATGATCTGCTGACCAACGATGGCAGCGAGGCGCAACTGTTGGCCGCGGTCGAGCGACTGCATCGGTTCTATCTGCAGCTCGCCGGTGGCCATTTGCCAGAGCCCGGGCACTGAGTGACAATAGCGCCTCCGAGCCAGCCAGGGTCGCCCCCTTGTCGCAGCTGTCCCACAAGGTGATCTACGAACAGCCGCTCAACGAGCGCGTGCGGACCTTCCTGCGGCTGGAACTCCTGTTCCAGGAGATCCGCCACCACCTGGGCGGCACCAGTGCCTTCGACACCCGGGCTGCCATATCCAACCTGCTGGACATCATGAGCATCTTCGGCCGCAGCGACATCAAGACCGAGGTCATGAAGGAACTGGACCGCCATGCGGCGAAGCTGGAGAACCTGAGCGAGAACCCGGAGGTGGACAGCATCCAGCTCAATGGCCTGCTGGAGGAGATGGAGGGGCTCATCGACGAGCTGCATGCCCTCGGCGGTCCGGTGGGCCATCACCTCAAGACCAACGAATTCCTCACCAGCATCCAGCAGCGCAGCAGCATCCCCGGCGGCACCTGTGATTTCGACCTGCCGGCCTACCACTTCTGGCTGCAGCAACCACCGGAAGACCGCATCCGGGACCTGATCAGCTGGCTGGAGAGCTTCGACGTCATCGGCCGCTCCATCCGCCTGGTCCTGCGGCTCACCCGCGGCAGCACCCTTTTCCGGCCCCATGTGGCGAGTGGCGGTTTCTACCAGCAGTCCCTGGACCCCAACGTACCCTGCCAGATGGTGCGGGTCGCGGTTCCAGCGGGCAGCCCCTGGTTCGCGGAGATCAGCGGCGGACGCCACCGCTTCACGGTGCGCTTCCTGAGCCAGCCGACGGCGGACGAACGCGCGGCCCAGACCAGCGACGACGTCGCCTTCGACCTGGCCTGCTGCATCCTCTGAAGCGGCGGGGATCCACCCCATGCCCCCTC
>JALWSQ010000099.1 GCA_026993645.1 Thiohalobacter sp. | reverse complement strand
GACAGGGTCAGCACGAAGGTGGTGGCCAGGCCCATGCCGGTGGCCGTCTCCAGCTTGCGCGAGACGCCGAGGAAGGGGCACAGGCCAAGGAACTTCACCAGCACGAAGTTGTTGACCAGGATGGTGCCGACCAGGATGAGCGCGTATTCCGTCATGGATATCGTGGCCTTTCCAATGCCTGCCTGGGGTGATTATACTCCCCTGGGCGGTCGGCAAGACACCGGATCATGAGGCGTCGTAGGATGCACAAAGGCGCGCAGCGCCGTGCGCATCATTGGCCGTGCGCATCATCGACCCGGCGGGCAGGGGGGCTGGGATCATTTGATTCGCATGCCCGGCTCCGCGCCCTGGTCGGGCTCGAGAATGAACAGATCCTTGCCGCCGGGGCCGGCGGCCAGCACCATGCCCTCCGAGACACCGAACCGCATCTTGCGCGGCGCCAGGTTGGCCACCATCACCGTGAGCCGGCCGGTGAGGTCCTCCGGGTCGTAGGCGGACTTGATGCCGGCGAACACCTGCCGGGTCTCGCCGCCCAGGTCCAGGGTCAGGCGCAGCAGCTTGTCGGCGCCCTCCACCCGCTCCGCCGCGGCGATGCGGGCCACGCGCAGGTCGATGCGGGCGAAGTCCTCGATGCCGATGGTGGGGGCAATGGGGTCGCGCGCCAGCCAGCCGGTCGCTGCCGCGGTTTGCGCTGCCGGTTCCGGCGCCAGGCTCTCCCGCGAGGCGGCCAGCATGGCCTCCACCCGTTCCTTCTCCACCCGGGTCATCAGCGGCTGGAAGCGGTCGATGCGGTGGGCCAGCAGGGGCTCGGCGATGTTGTCCCAGGAGAGCGGCAGGCAGTTGAGGAAGGCCTCGGCCCGGGTCGCCAGCCGCGGCAGCACCGGCTTGAGGTAGGCTGCCAGCACCCGGAACAGGTTCAGGCCCAGGCTGCAGGCCGCCTGCACCTCGGCCTCCCGGCCGGCCTGTTTGATCCGCACCCAGGGCTGGGCCTCGTCGATGTACTGGTTGGCGAGGTCCGCCAGGGCCATGATCTCGCGCACGGCGTGGCCATACTCGCGGGCCTCGTAGTGGTCGGCGATGGTCGCGCCGGCGTCCACGAAGCGCCGGTACAGCTCGGGGTCGGCGCAATCGGCCGCCAGCTCGCCACCGAAGCGGCGGGTGATGAAGCCGGCGCAGCGGCTGGCGATGTTCACCACCTTGCCCACCAGGTCGCTGTTCACCCGCTGGACGAAATCGTCCAGGTTGAGATCCAGGTCGTCGATGCCGCTGCCCAGCTTGGCGGCGAAGTAGTAGCGCAGGTATTCGGGGTCCAGGTGTTCCAGGTAGGTGCGGGCCCGGATGAAGGTGCCGCGCGACTTGGACATCTTCTTGCCGTTGACGGTCAGGAAACCGTGGGCGAAGATCGCCGTCGGCGTGCGGAAGCCGGCGCCGCTGAGCATGGCCGGCCAGAACAGGGCATGGAAATAGATGATGTCCTTGCCGATGAAATGGTACAGCTCGGCCTCGCTGTCCGGGTTCCAGAAGGCCTCGAAATCCAGCCCCTCCCGGTCGCAGAGCTGGCGGAAGCTGGCCATGTAGCCCACCGGCGCGTCCATCCAGACGTAGAAATACTTGCCCTCGGCGCCGGGGATCTCGAAGCCGAAGTAGGGCGCGTCGCGGGAGATGTCCCATTCCTGC
>JALWSQ010000098.1 GCA_026993645.1 Thiohalobacter sp. | reverse complement strand
TAGATCTGGCCGAAATGCCCCATCATCTGGTTGAGCAGGTAGAACAGGATGCCCACCAGGACACCCACCAGCAGGCGCTGGCCGGTACCGGAGCGGCGCAGGGGGCCGAACACGAAGGGCAGCGCCACCCAGAGCATCACCAGCACCGCCAGCGGTTGCAACAGGCGGTGCCAGTAGGCCAGCTCGAACGCCCGGGCATCCAGCGCGTTGCGGTGCAGGTAACCCAGGTAGCGGTGCAGCTCGCGCAGCGACAGGTGTTCCGGCCGGACGTTCACCAGCGACAGGAACTCCGGCGCCAGCAGGGCCCCGAGCCGGCGCCGGTCCTGCCGGGCCAGGCGCCACCCCCCATCCGGCAGCGCCCGGCCCTCGTGCACGTCGCGCAGGATCCAGCGCCCCCCCTCGTAGCGGGCACTGGCCGCGGTGAGGGTCCGCACCAGGTGGAAGTCGGCATCGAGTTCGAACACGCGCACCCCGCCCACGGAACCGTCCGGCCGGATCTCCCGAAAGTGGATGAAGCGATTGCCATCCCGCACCCAGAGGCCGCCGCGGCTGCGGAAGCTGATGTGCTGTGACTTGGCCATGGCCTTGTGCCACTGGGCATATTCGTCGGCCACCGGCGCCACCCCCTCGCCCAGGGGCATCATCACCAGCAGCATGACCGCGCCGGCGAGCAGCACCGACAGGCCGATGCGCAGGATGGAGATGCCGGCCGCGCGCATGGCCACCAGCTCCGAGGCCGCCGCCATGCCGCCGAGTCCCAGCAGCCCGCCCAGCAGCGCGGCCATGGGAAACATGGCATAGGCGCGATCCGGCAGGGTGAGCGCGAGGTACAGCAGGGCATCGGCCAGGCGGTAGTGGCCCTGCCCCAGGTCCTGCACCTCGTTGATGAAGGCGAAGAACAGGTCCACCGCCAGCAGCACCCCGAGCGCGGCCAGGGTGGAACGCAGCAGCACGGCCAGCAGGTAGCGGTCGAGGATCCTCATCCCGGCCGCCGCCTCGGCCAGGGCCGCGGCCGCCCCGGCCGCTGCCATGCCAGCAACAGGGCGCCCGCCAGCAGCGGCAGCAGGTGCACCCACCAGAGCCCGGGCAGCACCGGCAGCCGGCCCCGGGCCACCCAGACCTGGGCCGTGGTCAACAGGTTGTAGTAGACGATGAACAGGAGGATGGCGACGAACAATCGCCCGTAGCGGCCCTCGCGCGGGTGGCTGCGGCTCAGGGGCACGGCGAGGAAGCTCAGCACCACCGCCGCCACCGGAAAGGCCAGCCGCCACTGCAGCTCGGCGGCATCGGCCGGGCGCGAGGAATGCAGCAGCCGGTCGGTGGGCACCGCATCCTGATGGGAACCGGCCTGGGCCGCCGGGGGCCGGAGCAGGATGCCGTGGCGGCGGAAACGCATGACGTCGAAATCCGGGTCACCGGGCATGCCCTGGTAGCGGGCGCCCTGTTCCAGGATCAGGTACCGCCCCTGTCCGCCGGGGCCCGGCGCCAGGTAACCGCGACGGGCGGTGGCCACCATGGGGCCGCTGGGGGTCCGCCCCTGGAGAAAGAGGTTCTCCATGGTGCGATGATCCGGCGACAGCCGCTCGGCATAGACCACCGCGCTGCCACCGCCGACCTCGTGGAAGGTACCGGCCGCGAGCAGGCTGAACTCCGCCGCCTGCTCGGCCCGGGCCTGCAGC
>JALWSQ010000097.1 GCA_026993645.1 Thiohalobacter sp. | reverse complement strand
ACCTGGAAGCGGCCCGAGGCACCCTGGAGGCCATGGGCGCGGTCATGGAGGAGAACCCCACCGCCTGTGCCTCGCTGCTCACGGCCCTGGAGGAACACCTCTACCCGCCGGACCTGCTGGTGCTGCGCGGCCGCGAACCGGAACTCGCCGCCTGGCAGCGGTGGGCGGGCCGGGGCTACCGTCCGGACCGCCTGGTGTTCGCCATTCCGGCGGACGCCGCCGGCCTGCCCCCCGCCCTGGCCGCCCACCGGCCGGAGGGGGCGGTCGGTGCCTGGCTGTGCAGCGGCGGCACCTGCCGCCCGCCCGTCACCGACGAAGCGGCATTCCGGGCCCTGCTGGGCGAGGAGGAAGTGGCCGTCACTTGATATGACAGGCCAGGCAGGCGCTGCGCCCGTCCGGGGCGCGATGGAGCAGGCGCGTGCTGAGACAGACGTCGGGGGTGTTGCGGCCCGTCACCAGGGCCACCGGCTGCATGCCGCCGGCGCGGCGCTTGAGCTGGTGGCAGGAGATGCAGGAGACACGGCCATCCACCAGCGGGATGCTGGTCTCGACCCAGCTCACGGGATGGTAGTCGTTGGGCCGTTGTGCGGCGATGCGCCGGTAGTCGATGCCCACCGGGTGGCTCATCACCTGGTTGCCGCTGACCGAGCCGTCGTGGCAACTGATGCAGCGCTCGGTCATGAAGTCGTAGTCGGAATCCATGTACACCGGCTGGCGACCGGCCGGGGCGGCCTGTGGCGTGGCGGCCGACCCAGTGCCCCCGGTGAGCAGCGCCAGCGCCAGGTCCAGCACCCCCGCCGCCTGCGCCGTCCCCAGCCAGCACAGCCCCAGCAACCCCCAGATCCACCGCGCCATTGGATACCACCTCCCCGCATGCCCGATTGCACTTGGGGGGCATATCGCCTGGAGGCGCCCCGGGCTTTAGCGATGAACGGCACCGCCTGCCCGGTTTGCGAAACGGATCACAGGCGCGGGATCCCTAATAGACCGACGGATTGTGATCGTGGCCATGGCATGTGAGGTAACAGGTGCCATGACCGCGGGTGGCGCCGGGCACGAACTTGAGCAGGCCGCTGGACGAGGGGGTCACCACCGGCAGGCCGGCGCGGGTGCGCAGCATGAAATCCACCAGGGCGCGGTTGTTGCGCGATCCGTGGGCGTCATGACAGGCGGCGCAGGATGCCTGGTCCAGCACCAGGTGCCGGTTGTGGGGGAAACCGGTGGTGCTGTTGAGCAGGGTGGCGCGGTCGTGGCACTTGTAGCACAGCGCGTAGTTGGCGTAGGACTCCACCACCGGGTCGTCCGCCTGGTATTGCTGCGCCAGCAGGTAGCGGAAGTTGGATCCGTGCGGTCCGCGCGGCTGGGTCCCACCGGCAGTCCAGGTGTCGTTGTCGTGGCAGTCGATGCAGCCGATCTGGCTGGCCGAGGTATATTTGGGGTCCAGCCCGGTGATGGTGGGGTTCTTGCCGATGGCCGCTACCGGGTGATAGGACGGATTGGCAGGATCCAGGCGCAGGCGGATGTTGCGGGTCGCATCCTGGCGCAGGATGCCGGGCGTGGACGGCTCCTGCAGCCCGTGGCACTTGAGACAGATCTCGTACTTGTAGGTCGCCGCCTGCACCACCGCCCCGGCGATGGAGACCCCCGACACCTGCTGCTGCGACCCGCCCACGGTGAGGGCACCCGGCGCGCTGGGGCTGGCCGTGGCCGCGTGGGGATTGTGGCAGTCGGCGCAGGTCACGTGGCGCACCATGGTCACCGGGTCCTCGTCCGGGCGGTGGGTCCACTGGGCGCTCTCGATCGGGTGATGGAAGGGCTTGAGAAACTCGGTGGCCACGTCCTTCTGCGCCGCGGTCCCGTCATGGCACAGGGTGCAGTTGGAGGGCTCGTCCATCTGCGACATCAGCCACTGGGGGTGCCCCGCGCCGTGCGGTCGGTGACAGCTCAGGCAGGCGTTCTCCCCCACGGTCGGGAAACCGGGCTGCGGCCAGGGCGGCGTCCCGGCCCCCGTCCAGGTCTGAGTCGAGGTCGCATGGATGGAGCCGCGCCAGAAGGGAATCTGGTGACAGGCGGTACATAGATTGCCGTAACGGTCGTCCATGCGCAGGAAGTCCGGGTTGATCTCCTCGTGCGGATCGTGACAAGCGGTGCACTGCAGCTGACCGTTCTGGTCCAGGTGGATGGCCGGGGGCAGGGTCACCGGGTCCACCAGCTGCCCCTGCAGGGCCGCCAGCGCGCTGTCGTAGGTGATGGAGACCGGATGGTCGTCGCTCAGGTTGGTGCCCAGGGAGCCCGGGCCGGTCAGGGGCCCCAGGGTGAACTGGCTGCCCGGGGTGGGCATGCGCACGCTGCCCAGGGCCAGCACGCCGTCGTGGCAGGACAGGCACAGGCGCGAGGCGCCGGTGGGCTGGCCCGGCTGCGCCTTCATGGTCGGGCTCTGGTACAGCTGGTAGGTGATGCCCGGCAGGTTGCGGTTCCACAGGGCGCGGGTCGCCTGGGCATGGTGTGGGGTATGGCAGAAGACACAGAGCCCGGAGCGGGCCGTCTCCTTCACCGGCCCCGGCCCGCTGGGGGTCAGGTTGTGCTTGGTCAGGGCCAAGTTGCCGGCGAGGACCGCCAGCGAAACCGACATCAGCAGCAGGCCGGCCAGCCACCGCCCGCCGCGCCCCACGCTGCGCTCTCGGCTCTGTCGTGCATTCATGGCCGCGCACCTCCCGTATCCTGCCGCGCCGCCCGCAGGTACTGGAAGACCTGCACACGGTGATTATAGGTATCGACGACATGGATTCGATCCTGAGCATCGATCCAGATCCCCGCCGGCAGCCAGAACCGGCCGGGTCCGCTGCCATGGCGGCCGAAGCCCAGCAGCAGGGTGCCGTCCGGGCGGAAGATCTGCACCGCGTCGAACAGGGCATCCACCACGTAGACATGGCCGTCGCTGTCGACCGCCACCCCCTTGGGCAGGGCGAAGCTGCCCGAGGTGTCGCCGTGGCTGCCGAACTGCCACAGGAAATGGCCGTCGGCATCGAACGCCTGGATGCGGAAATTCAACGAGTCGGTCACCAGCACGTGCCCCTGGCGGTCCAGGGTGGCATAGGTGGGGTAGTTGAACTCGCCCACACCGGCCCCGTGCACGCCCCAGGAGAACAGCTTGTCGCCGTTGCGATCGTAGGCCAGCACCCGGTGACCGGCCGAATCCACCACGTACAGCCGGCCGCGCCGCTCGTCCCAGGCCAGGCCCGCCGGCCGTTGCAGGCCCGCCTCGGCGGCGATGCCCAGGAAGCGGCCATCGCTGCCTACCCGGTACACCCGCCGGGCGGTGGAGTCGGCCACGAAGGCCACCCCGTCGGCCCGCACCGCCACGGCCACCGGCGTTCGCAGCAGGGACTTCCCCACCTGGCGCACCCGGATCACCCGCTGCTGTGTGGGATCCAGGATCCACAACGCCCGGGCGCCCGGATCGGCCACGTACAACCGCCCCTGGCTGTCGGCCACGCTGGTGGGCCGCACGAAATGGACCGGCCGCGACCCGCTCAGCCGCGCCAGCCAATTCCGCCCCAGCGACTGGCGGATGCCCAGGTCGGCCGGGGTGGCGATGCTGCGCAGGTAGCGGATACGGGGCCGGGCCGGGGGCGCCGGCCACACCGGTCCCTTGGCCGCCGCGGCCGACCCGCCGGCCCCGGTGCCCGTGGTGCCGCAGCCGCCAGCCAGCACCAACGACAGTACCAGTGCCGACCACAGGGGGATCTTCCTCTTTCCCATCTCCATCCTTCCTCAGAACAGGCGCCGCACCAGGCGCACTTGGAAGCGCAGATCGTCGGTACGGCTGGGCCCGCGGGTGAACCGCGACCAGCCGACATTGCCCATCAGGGTCAACAGGCCCAGGCGGCGCCGCGCCTGGAGCCGGACCTCCTGGGTCCGCTCGTCCTCGATCTCGGTATCCAGCAACACCCGCATGCGCGCCAGGCCGTCGAACAGCCAGCCGTTGCCCAGGATGCCGGTGAGGGTGAGCTGGGCCGAGTAGTCGTCGCGCTGGCGATCCAGCGGCAACTTGAAGTCCGTGAACTGCTCGTCGATGCTGCCGCTGATCAGGAAGCGGCGCAGGGTCTCGTAGCTGGCGTACTGGCGGAACAGGCGCTGGTTGTACTTGAGCCGGGTGGAATCCTCGCGTTGGTAACCGGCACTGGCCCCCACCAGGGTCCGGCCCCAGCGGTGATGCAGATCGAGATCGACTTGGCTCAGACTGCGGTTCTCCAGGAAGCGGCCATCACGGCCGGACAGCAGCTTCTCGTTGGACTGGTCGTGGTTGGCGCTCAGGTCGAGCCAGGGATAGGAGAGCCCACCGCCCAGGGACCAGTTGCGGGTACGGTACCGGATGGACGGTGCCACGCTGTAGGAATAGCTGATCTCCAGTGGGTCGCCCGGCAGGATCAGGATACTGTTGGCCAAGGGCCGGATCCGGGTACGGTTGCCCTCCTGGATCACCAGGTAGTCGATGCCCTCGGCGACGAGCTGCCGGGAACCACCGCGGACGTCCACCACACGGATGGTGGCCGGGTCCACGAACTCGTTGGCCAGGGGGATGTCGTTGCCCACCGCGAACAGCGCCGGCGCCGCATGGGGCTCGTCCACCACGTCCACCACCGAACTCTGCAGATTGTTGTCGTCGATCTGGTGGCTCAGGGTGGCGCGGCTGCTGAGCTGGCCATGACCGGGCAACTGGCGCCGGTAGCTCAGGGAGCCGCCCAGCAGATGGTTACGGGTGTTGCCCGTGGGCAGATCGACCCGGGTGCCCTGGGCATTGGCTCCCAGGGTCAGGTTGCGGTACCAGGTACGGTTGACCAGCGCGGACAGCGTCTGGGTGGTGGTGACCCCGCCACTGGTGTCGAACCGGTTGACGAAATAGCGATAGTCGCTCAACAGGTCACGGTTGTGATGGACCAGCAGGTCCTCGTCCGCCGTGAAGGAGCGGTTGGTCACCTCGCCGCCACGATCGAAGTAATTGATGTTGGAATGCCAGCGCCGGTTCAGGGTCGGGCCGAAGTCCAGGCTGTAGTCCAGGTTCGCGAAGTGGGTGGTGAACCCCCCTCGGGTCCGGATGTTGTCCTGCACGTCGTCGTAGCGGTAGTTGAACACCAGGTCCGCGGTCTGGTAACCGCGGTGGGCATCGTACTGCACCGTGCGGTGACGCTCGTTGCGCTGGAAGAACTGGTTGAAGCCCTCGGTACGCTCGCGGGTATGGCGCTGGTTGGCCGCCAGGCTGGAGTGGAAATAGAAGATGCCGTGGCGATGCAGCAGAGGCCCGTCGTGCAGGTTGATGCGCACGCCCTCGGTACGGGTGGCGACATCGGTGGTGGCGCCGAAATCCCGGACCACCCGGTTCTCGTCCCGGCTGGCGCGCAGGATGCCGTTGAGCGGCTTGATCGGCAGGATGGACATGTCCGCCGCATAGCTCTTGAGGTTGCCGCGCTGGGTGCCCGTATCCTGGCCGAAACGATCCTGTTCCTGGAACAGCTCCACCGAGCCCTCCAGGTTGGCGGTACCCAGGCGCGGGTCCAGCCAGTAACTGCCCTGGTTGCGGAGATGGATCTTCTCCCGGTACTCGTCACGGTTGAAGTCGCTGCTGACGCCACCACGCACCCGGCTGTGCTGGCGGTCGCGGGTGTAGCCCAGCTCGGCAATGGCCGACCATTTCCCCAGATGTGGTGGCGGCAGGTCGCGCAGGCCCGCCCGCGCCAGCGGGGGCGCGACCAGGACGGCCAGCAGCAGCGGTATCAGGAACCGCCCTGGGTGGTCGGTGCTTTGTGGCATCGCTCGCATGTATCGAACCCGATGGCAAAGGCGGTCTTGCCGTTGTGGCACTTACCGCAGTACTGACCGCTGCGCACGGCATCCATGTCGATCCGGTCGCCGCCCCGCTTCATCTTGAAGATCTTGTCGTGGCAGACGTAACAGCGGAACTCGGTACGGTGGATCCAGTGCGGAAACAGGGCCTGGGGCATGAACGAGATCGTGTTCCGCTCGCTGGGAATGCGCGGAATGATGATGTCGCCGTATTTCAGGCCGGCCGCCGGCGCCGACCCGGCCAGCAGCAGGAACCCCGCCCACAGCCACGGCAGCAGGCGCCTCATTTCTTGGGTCCTGCCAGCTTGCGGTGACAGCGGGGGCAGCCGGTGGCAGGGGCGAAAGCCACCTTGCCATGGCAGCGGCCGCAGTATTGTCCCTGGAAGATCTTCTCCATGGTGATGGGGTCGGCCCCGGCCCGCATGTGGAAGATCTTGGGATGACAGTTGGTGCAGGCCAGCCACTCGGTGTGGGGCTTGTGCGGATAGGTCACCTCGAACAGGGGCTGCCCCTCCGGCTTCAGGTGCACGTCCAGCGGCAGCACCGGCTGTGGCTGGGCCTTCTTGTCCAGGCCCGGCCGCGGCTTGATGATGCCCTTCTCCAGGGCCCGCACCCAGTCGACGCCGCCGGCGGCGGTCTTTGGCAGCTTGCGCCACAGGGCCTTCCAGTCCCGCTGGAAGGCGGGTACGTAGACCTTGACCTTGACCAGAGGTGGCGGCTTGGGTTTGTACGGTGGCGGCCGGCGCGGGCGCCCCTGGTAGGGCGGCGGTGTTGTCGACTCACCGGGCGCCGGCGGGTTGTCGAACACCAGCTGCATCAGCCGCTGGCGGCTGGTGGTGCTGCAACCCGCCACCAGGGCCAGGCCGGTGACCAACAGGAGCGCAACCTTCCCTGTCGCGATTGGACATTGCCGCCGCCGCATGACTCAGTGCTGGTGCTGCAGCCGGGCACGGATGTAGCGGATCACCCGGCGGGCATCCTCGGGGTTGAGAATGCCACCCCAGGAGGCCATGGCCGTTCCCGGCTTGCCGTAGAGGATGGCATGCCGCATATCGGCATCGCTCAGGTGCTCCATCTGGCGCCGGTCGGTGAAATTGCGCGGGTGGGGATAGAGTGCCCGGCCCAGGGG
>JALWSQ010000096.1 GCA_026993645.1 Thiohalobacter sp. | reverse complement strand
GGCGCGACCGCGGGCTCCAGGCCGTCCACGCCGGTATGGTGCAGGAAGAGGTTGCGATAGCTGATGCGGGCGCAGACGGGCGGCGGCCGCCAGGGGGGACAGAGCCGCCCCAGCAGCGCCTCCACCTCGTCCATCAGGGCATCCCAGGTCCAGCCGACCCGGTACCACTCCAGCAGGCTGAATTCCGGGTGATGGCGGCGGCCGCGCTCGCCGTCCCGAAACACCTTGCACAGCTGATAGATGGAACCGCTGCCCGCCGCCAGCAGCCGTTTCATGGGGAATTCCGGCGAGGTCTGGAGATAGCAGGACCCGGCTGCCGGACCCGGGCCATGGAAGCGGGTCCGGAGACTGGCCAGCTCCGGTGCGGTGACCGCGGCCCGGGAGAGGATGGGGGTCTCCACCTCCAGCACGCCGGCCTCGGCGAAGAAGGCGCGGATGCGGGCCAGGACCTCCGCCCGCATGCGCAGCAGGCGGAGCGACGCCCTCGGCCGCCAGTCCCCGGCCGTCATGGCGCGGGGGCTATTCCTTGGCCCGTGCGACGTATTCGCCGGTACGGGTGTCCACGCGGATCAGGTCGCCCTCGTTGAGGAACAGCGGCACCCGCACCACGGCGCCCGTCTCCAGGGTGGCCGGCTTGCTGCCCCCGCCCGAGGTGTCCCCCCGCACGCCGGGATCCGTCTCCGTGATCTGCAACACCACGTGATTGGGCGGCGTCACCGCCAGGGGCTCCCCGTTCCACAGGGTGACCACGCAGGTCTCCTGCCCTTTCAGCCACTTGGCGGCATCTCCCATGGCGGCGGCGCTGGCGGCATACTGCTCGAAGGTATCCGGCACCATGAAGTGCCAGAATTCGCCATCGGTGTAGAGATATTGCATGTCCAGGTCGAGCACGTCCGCCGCCTCCACCGACTCGCCCGACTTGAAGGTCTTCTCCACCACGCGGCCGGTCTTGAGGTTGCGCACCCGCACCCGGTTGAAGGCCTGGCCCTTGCCCGGCTTGACGAACTCGTTCTCGATGATGTTATACGGGTCGCCATCCAGTATGATCTTGAGGCCGCTGCGAAATTCATTGGTGCTGTAGGTTGCCATCGACTCCTTCCATTGTCCGTGCTTCGATCGATGAATAACGAGGCCGCCATCATACCGCGAACCGGCCGCGACGGGCAGGTGGCGGAGTGGCAGCATGCCCTCGCCGCCGCGGTGGACGATCTGGATGAACTGTTGCGGCTGCTGCAGCTCCGGCGGGAACCCTGGATGGCCCCGGCCCAGGAATTCCCGCTGCGGGTTCCGCGCAGCTTCGTGGCGCGCATGCGTCCCGGCGACCCGCGGGATCCGCTGCTGCTGCAGGTGCTCCCGGTCACCGCCGAGGATCGGGCCGTGGCCGGCTTCACCCGGGATCCCCTGCAGGAAGGCGATGCCCAGCCGGTCCCCGGGCTGCTGGCCAAGTACCCTGGCCGCGTGCTGCTCACCCTCACCGGTGCCTGTGGCATCCACTGCCGCTATTGCTTCCGCCGCCACTTCCCCTATGGCGGTGCCAACCCCCTCGCCAGCCACTGGCCCCGCACCCTGGCCTTCCTGCGCCGGCGGACGGACATCCGCGAGGTGATCCTCAGCGGCGGCGATCCCCTCAGCCTCACCGACGAGCGCCTGGCCCGGCTGGCGGCGGACCTGGACCAGTTGCCGCACCTGCGCCGGCTGCGCATCCACAGCCGGCTGCCGGTGGTACTGCCGGAACGGCTGACGCCGGCACTGGCGCGGTGGCTGGACCAGGAGCGACTGGCCACCGTGCTGGTGCTGCATGTGAACCACCCGCGCGAACTGGATACCGCCCTGGTCCGCAGACTGCGCCGGCTCGGCCGCAGCACCCGGCTGCTCAACCAGTCCGTCCTGCTGCGGGGGATCAACGACTCTGCCGCGATCCTGGCCGAACTCAGCGAACGCCTGGACGAGGCCGGAGTGTTGCCCTATTACCTGCACCTGCTCGACCCGGTCGCAGGGGCCGCCCATTTCCAGGTGCCCACCGCGCGGGCCCGGGCCCTGGTGGCGACGCTCCGCACCCGCCTGCCGGGCTACCTGGTGCCCCGCCTGGCCCGCGAGGCGCCCGGTCAGCCCGCCAAAATCTGGTTGAACTGATACCCGCCATTCTCCATTACCCCGGAATCTGCTATAGCTCGCGGCCACGAGAACTCATCGTCCGGCACGGCCAGCGCACAGGGGCGATATTCAATGTTTCGTACCGACCGTCGTTAAACGATCAGCAACGACGGATGGCGCACGGGTACCTCCCGCCCGCCCTGCGCCGCCGCCGTTCCGCACCAGAGGGGGGAAGCGAGATCATGGGACGCCTGCATTTCCACCGCCGCGGTCAGGGCAGTGGCCGGTTCGAGCCCGATCCCGGCACCGTCGGACGCTGGATCGACCAGTTGCCGCTGGGCAATACCGGGGAAACCAGCCGCCGGCTGTTCGAGGCCCTGGTCCAACTGGCCAACACCCCGCTCTCACCACGCAAGCGGCAGGTCATCCTCGACCGGCTGGCACCGGTGGTAGCGGACTGTGTGGCCAGCCTCCAGGCCCGTTACCGGGGCAAGGCCTTCCCCCTGGCCCCGCACAACCAGCGGGTGGCCGAGTTGACCCGTGCCCTCTGGTACCAGATGGCACGTGGCTGCCGCCAGGTGGCGCTGGACCTGGGCCAGGGCCGGCTGCACCGGCGCGATGCGGAACCGCTGGGCCGGGCGGTCCATGGCGCCCTCGGCTACCTCGGCCTGGTGTTGCTGAACACCTACCAGGTCTACCTGCCCTGCCCCAAGGGGACCTGGCAGCGGATCTACGGACTCCATCGTCTGGCACAGCAGAAGGGCGTGGCGGACCTGCCGATCGGGGATCCTCTGCCCCCCCTGGCCGCGCACCGCATCTCCGGGCTGTTCCGCCAGATCCTGCTCCTGGCCCTGGCCGGGTCCTACCGCCTGCAACCCGCCGAGACCGGTCGCGTCTACCGCAACCTGGCGACCTGGGCCCCGGCCGCTGAACTCCGGGTGGCCCGTCAGGGCGATATCCACGGGCCTTTTGTGGTACCGCTGGAAACCGACGACCCACCGGGATACCCGGCCATCCTGCGGCACCCCGAGGATGGTGAGCGCCTGATCCTCGATCCCCGGCCCATGACCGACCGGGTACTCGAGGCCCGCCGCAGCGCCGCCGGCAACGACATCGAAGCGCTGGACCCGAGCACGGTGCGACGCCTGCTGCTGGGCTGGGGCGCCATGCCCGCCCGGCGCCCGCGCCGCCGGGGGACAGCGGACAGCCGCGTGGTCATCGGCCTCAGCGCCCTCCACCACCACCTGGGAGGCGAAACCCTGCTGCAGGGCATCCAGCACGGCAGTGCCGGCCAGCAGCCGGCCTTCGACGATGGGATCCGGGAGACGGCCGACGTCTGGATGCTGGCCGGAATCCCCGGGGATCGGGAGGATACGAGGATCCCGCCCGGCGAGGTGATGGAATTCACCCTCACGGACGAACCCGAACCACCGGCCCGGGTCCCCTACCCCCTGCGCCGGTGGGAAACCCTCAATACCAGCGATGCCGGCTGCTGCCTGCTGTGGCTGGGCCAGGAAACCGACCTGGCCCGGGTCGGTGACCTGGTGGGTATCCAGCCAGCGGATGCCCCACCCGGCGCGGAACTGCGCGTCGGGATCATTCGCTGGCTCAAGTGCCGCACTGGCCATGGCATGGAACTGGGCGTCGAACGCCTGGCGCAGCGGGTACGACCGGTCCTGGTCCGTCCCGAGCAGGGCGACGAGCCGCTACCGGACTTCAGCCCGGCCCTGATGTTGGATCCACCTGCCAGCGGCGAGCCCCAATCGCCGGTCCTGATCACCCCGAGTCTGCCCGCCTACCGTATCGGCCGCCGGCTGCTCATGGTCGAGGAAGGGAACGAATTGCCCGTACGGCTGACCCGGCTGGTGGAAAACACCGGGCTGCTGTTTCAGTTTCGCTTCGAGGCGACGGGGGAGGCACCGGTCCGATCACCGGCGGCAACCGACATCCCCGAGGACCCCCGCGCCTTCGCCCGCCTGTGGGAGGAACTCTGAGGGACTCAGATGAACAGCTCGGCGAAGACGTCGGGGTAGATCACCTTGCCACCTCCTGCCAGGGCCCCCTCCACCAGCTCCATGGCGGTGACCGCATCGTCCGGCAGCGGCAGGTTGGTGCTGAGACCCCAGTCGGAGGCCGAGCGAAAACCGAAGCGCTTGTAGTACTCCGGCTGGCCGGCCACCACGATGGCCGGGAACCGGAGATCACGGGCCCGGGTGATGCCCGCCTTGATCAGTACCGAGCCGATGCCCCGGTGTGACTGGGACGGCACCACCGACATGGGCCCCAGGGCCAGTACGGTCTGATGCTGCCCGTCCCGTTCCAGGGTCACCTTGGACAACAGGACATGGCCCACGATACGGCCATTGATCTCCGCCACCAGCGACAGGTCGCGCACGAATCCAGCGGAACCGCGGACCGCGTCCACCAGCTGGGCCTCGGCTTCCCCCTCGAAGGCACTCAGATTGACCACGTCGATGGCCTTCAGGTCCTCGGGCGACTCTGCCCGGACGATGACTTCGTGCATAGATCCTCCCGCCGTCTGCCTGTCTCTGCCCAGCACCCCGGCCGCCGGTCGGCCGTCCCGTCGCCCGAATGCTAGCAGGAATCCCGGCGGGCGCAAACCAGGGCACCGTACCGCCGGTGCTCAAGAATCACCCTCCCGCCGCCGATGCAACCCTATGGCAGAAAACAGCAGGCAGGAGACCCGCGTGGATAACAGGGAAAGAGAGACACTGCGACTGTACATTCTCGAGGAAAGCCGCAACGACGCCGAGGCCATCGCCAATGTCCTGCGCGATGGCGGGCTTTCCGTACGGTACCAGTATGCACCCAGCCTGGACGAATTGGACCGGCTACTGGCGCAGGACCCGGCCGACATGATCGTCTGTGCCACCGGCCTGGCCGGTGCGCCCCTGCCCGAGGTCCGGGCCCTGCTGCAGGCCCGGGAGATCGAGCGGCCACTGATCGCCATCGGCGACCAGGCCGACGAACCCCAGGTCATCGAGGCCCTGCAACTGGGCGCCACCGACCTGGTGTCGTTCGACCGGCCCCAGCACCTGCAGCTCGTGGTGCAACGGGAATGGCGCAACCTGAACCTGCTCGCTGCCGTGGAACAGCTCCAGTGCTGCCGCCTGGAGAGTGAACGCCGGGCCCGGGTCCTGCTCGACAGTTCCCGCGATGCCATTGCCTACGTCCATGACGGCATGCATGTCTATGCCAACCCTTCCTACCTGGAGATGTTCGGCTTCGATGACCTGAGCGAGGTCGAGGGCACCACCATCCTGGACATGGTGGCCAGTGATGAGCAGGCCCGCTTCAAGGCCCTGTTACGGGAACATGCCCGTAACCCGGAACAGGATCAGGCCATCGAGATCCGTTGCCTGAGCCCCAGTCAGGGGGAATTCCCCGCCCAGGTGGAACTGGCCCGTGCCTCCATCGATGGTGAACCCTGCACCCAGGTCATCATCCGTGAGCGCAGCAGCGCCGATACCGAGGTCCAGGAGAAGCTGAAGTACCTCACCAAGCAGGACATGGTGACGGGCCTGTACAATCGCCAGTACTTTCTCGAGGAACTCGAGATCGCCTGCCACAATGCCCGCGCCGGCACCACCGGCAGCGCCGTCCTGCTGATCGGCATCGACGACTTCCGGGCACTGAAGGAACGGGTGGGCCTGGGCGGTACCGACCTGGCCCTGGCCGACATCGCCCGCACCCTGCGGGACTGTTGCCGCGAGGAGGACATCGTGGCCCGCTTCGGTGACAACAGCTTCGTGGTCCTGTGCGAGGCCATCGGGGAGGAAGCCGTGGCCAGCCTGGCCGAGGATATCCGCGGGACGGCGGAGGCACAGATCATCGAGGTGGGAGGCAAGACCCTGACCTATAGCCTGAGCATCGGTATCAGCATGGTCAGTGAAGAGGTGGAGGATCCCACGGAGGTGGTGGCCAACGCCGACGTCGCCTGCGAGGTCGCCCGCCAGGCCGGTGGCAACCGCGTCCACTTCCACCATCCCGAGACCGACCAGACGGCTGGCCAGGAACGGGCTGAAGCCTGGACCACCCTGGTGCAGGAGGCCCTGGAACAAGGCCGGTTCCATCTCGCCTACCAGCCCATCGTGAGCCTGCTGGGTGAACAACGGGAAAACTACGAGGTGCTGTTGCGCATGCGCGATCCCGAGGGTAACGAAATCCCGCCACGCCAGTTCCTGCCCAGTGCCATCGCCAAGGGACAGATGCCTGCCATCGACCGCCACATCCTGACCATGGCCATGGCGTTACTGGCGGAACGCCGCGCCCAGGGCCAGGATACCGTCTTCTTCCTCAAGATCGCCGGTGCCACCCTGGACGACGAGGAACTGGCATTCTGGATCCGCAAGCAGCTGCAGACGTTACGGCTGGAAGGTGACGCCCTGGTATTCGAGATCGCCGAGGCCGATGCCGCCCAGCACCTGAAGCGGGCCAAGCTGTTCATCCAGGCCATGCAGGCCTTGCACTGTGGCGTGGCACTGGAACACTTCGGTCGCAGTCCCAATTCATTCCAACTGCTGAAACACCTGCCGGTCGACTACATCAAGATCGATGGTTCCTTCATCCACAACCTGGGCAGCGACCGCGACAACCAGGCGATGGTGAAATCCATCGTCGACGTCGCCCATTCCATGAAGCGCAAGTGCATCGCCGAATTCGTGGAGGATGCCAGCAGCCTGTCGGTGCTGTTCCAGCAGGGTGTGCACCTCATCCAGGGCTACTTCCTGCAGCCGCCCATGAACGAGCCGCTGTACGATTTCTCCGAGGAATCCGCCTGACGAAGGCAATCGACGCGCATGGCGCTGCGGGCCTTTGCGCATCCTACGGGGGTCTCCTCACCCCTCACCGCAAAAGGTGCGACACCAGCATTCGTAGGTTGGGCAAAT
>JALWSQ010000095.1 GCA_026993645.1 Thiohalobacter sp. | reverse complement strand
TGCCGGAACAGCAGTTCAACACCTGGATCCGCCCGCTGCATGCGGAGGAGAGCGGTGAGGCCCTGCGGCTGCTGGCCCCGAACCGGTTCGTACTGGACTGGATCCGGGACAACCTCCTGGAACAGATCCACCGCACGCTGCGCGACTGCACCGGTTCGGACCAGGCCCGGATCCAGCTCGAGGTGGGCACCCGTGTCCGGCCGGCGGCCAGCGCGGCCCCTGCCACCCGCTTCGACCGGGCGACGGAGCGTCGGGGTGACCGGCGCCCCGCGGGCAATCACACGGTCAACAACAACTTCAACTTCGACAACTTCGTCGAGGGCAAATCCAACCAGCTGGCCCGGGCAGCGGCCATGCAGGTGGGGGAAAACCCCGGCAGCGCCTACAATCCGCTGTTCATCTATGGCGGTGTCGGCCTAGGCAAGACCCATCTCATGCACGCGGTCGGCAATCTCATCCTGCAGTCCCGCCCCGAGGGGCGGGTCATCTACCTGCACTCGGAGCGCTTCGTCGCCGACATGGTGAAGGCGCTGCAGCACAATGCCATCAACGAATTCAAGCGCTATTACCGCTCGGTGGATGCCCTGCTCATCGACGACATCCAGTTCTTCGCCGGCAAGGAACGGTCGCAGGAGGAATTCTTCCATACCTTCAATGCCCTGCTGGAAGGACAGCAGCAGGTGATCCTCACCTGTGACCGCTACCCCAAGGAGGTGGACGGGCTGGAGGAGCGGCTGAAATCCCGCTTCGGCTGGGGCCTGACGGTCGCCATCGAACCGCCCGAACTGGAGACCCGGGTGGCGATCCTCATGTCCAAGGCTCAACAGGGCGCCATCGACCTGCCCAACGAGGTCGCCTTCTTCATCGCCAAGCGCATCCAGTCCAACATCCGCGAACTCGAGGGGGCGCTGCGGCGCGTGGTGGCCCACGCCCGCTTCACCCACCAGCCGCTGGACCTGGCGTCGGCCAAGGAAGCATTGAAGGACCTGCTCGCCCTGCAGGACAAGCTCATCAGCATCGAAAACATCCAGAAGACGGTGGCGGAATACTACAAGATCCGGGTATCGGAACTGCTCTCGTCTCGCCGCAACCGCTCCATCGCCCGCCCGCGCCAGCTGGCCATGGCCCTGGCCAAGGAACTGACCAGCCACAGCCTGCCCGAGATCGGTGACTCGTTCGGTGGCCGGGACCACACCACGGTGTTGCATGCCTGCCGCAAGATCGCGGAACTGCGCGAGAGCGATGCGCGCATCAAGGAGGACTACTACAACCTGTTGAGAACCCTGACCACTTGATGTGGATAACCTGTGCACGCCTGTGGCGATGGCCGGCGGCCCCGGGTTATCCACAGCCGATGCACAGTTTACGAGCCGGTTTCCATCCCGAAAATATCAATATAACACATTGAAATAAATAGTAAATCAGGGTATATTCCAGTTATCGACAGCGGTAGTAACAAACAGGGTATTCAAAGATCTTAAAATCGATTTCTATTGCAAGGAACGGGACAGACCATGAGATTCGAGATTTCCCGGGAAGCATTGCTCAGGCCCCTCGGGCGTATCGTAGGGGTGGTGGAACGGCGCCAGTCCCTGCCGGTGCTGACCAACCTCCTGTTGGAAGCCGACGAGAATGGATTGCGGCTGGTCACCACGGACCTGGAGGTGGAGGTCCAGGCGCGAACCGAGGCCGAGG
>JALWSQ010000094.1 GCA_026993645.1 Thiohalobacter sp. | reverse complement strand
CTGCAACCCTCGCCCGGAGGCGGCCTCCGGGCGAGGGTTGCAGGAGGCCTACCAGGTGCTGGGGGTGGGGCCCGAGGCCTCGGACGAGGAGGTCAAGAAGGCCTATCGGCGCCTGATGCACCAGCATCACCCGGACAAGCTGGTGGCCAAGGGGCTGCCGGAGGAGATGGTGCGGTTGGCGACCGAGAAGACCCAGGAGATCAAGTCCGCCTACGAGACCATCCGCCGGGCCCGACGGGCGGCCGGCTGAGGGGGCGGTTCAGACCATGCGGCCGGCACCGGCGATGGCGATGACCGCCAGTCCCAGCAGCAGGTTGGTCCCCACGATGCGCCGGATCCGGGCCAGGTGGCGGCCGCCCTCCGGGTAGTCGCGGTTGGCCATGGCCTGGCGCAGGCGCCGGTAGGGTGCGAAGTAGAGGTGCATGAAGAGCAGAATCATGAGCCAGCCCAGGCCCTGCATGATGTGCACGTGGATCCCCACGTGGCCCATGCCGCCGAACACCCGGAACAGCATCCAATAGCCGGACAGGGGCAGGACCAGGACCGCCAGCCAGACCCAGGGAAAGAAGCGGCCGAAGGTGAGGGTCCAGAGTTCCAGCCGGTTGGGGGCCTCCAGGATCCTGGCGGCCGCCGGTCGCAGCGCCATGTAGGCGAAGAACATGCCGCCCACCCAGATGGCGGCGGCGAGCAGGTGCAGGGCGATGGCGATGGCTGCGGTCGGGTTCATGGCGTGGGGGCTCCTGTTCGCTGTGCCGCCGGTGCGGGGGACGGGTGGCGTTCTTCGAAGCGGGCGCCGAGCCAGGCCGCGACCCGCTCCACCAGGGTGGCGTCCAGGCCCTGGAAGAAGTGATCGGCGCCGGCCACCACCCGCTGCCGGTAATGGCGGTTGCCGGCCTTGCGCGCGGCCCGCAGCCGGGCCGCGCGGCCGCGCATGACCATGGGCAGATCGCGGCTGCCGGAGAGATCGAGGATCGGGAGCTGCAGCCGGGCCAGGTAGCCGGGGGCATCCAGGGCCTTGTCGGCGGAGGTGCCCGGCATGCCGATGGCCACCAGGCCGAATACCTGCCGGGCATGGTCGTCGCCGGTGAGCCAGCTGGCGGCCATCAGGGTACCGAGGCTGTGGGCCACCAGGGCGATGTCCTGGTAACCTGCTTTGTGCAGGTAGGCGATGGCCGCGTCGATGCGCGGCCCGGCCGCGGGGATCAGGGGGGCATAGTCCGCCGGCTTGGCCGCGTTGGGCAGCACCGGCAATTGGATGCTGAGGGTGGCCCAGCCGTGTTCAGGCAGCTCCGTGCGCAGGGGATAGACGACATCGGGCCAGTTGGGATGCAGGCCCATGCCGTGCAGCAGGACGACGGCGCCCTTGGGGTGTTCGCCTTCCTCCGCCGTGAACAGGGCCAGGAACCGCTGCTTGCCGGCCTGCAGCCAGACCGCCTCGCCGGTGACGATGGCATCGACGATCTGGTCCGCCCAGCGCTTTTCCTTGGCCAGGTCGGGCTGGGCCGGCCGTTTGGCCGCCCGGGGCGGGGCCGGTTTGGCCGCCGGTGCTTGCGGGGCCGCCGCGGCCGTCGCGGTGCAGGTCACAAAGGCGATGGCAAACAATCGCTTGAGCATGGAGCGCCGGTGCATGGGTCGGTGCGCCTCCGGTATCGGGCCGGTCACGGCCGGTCGTCGCCACGCTTAAAAAACACGCGCGGATGCGGTAGAGTGCGGGACTTTAACCGCGGTGGCAGCCGCAGATCAACCTGCAAGAGGAACCGCAAAGATGGCAGATTACCTCATCGCACCCTCGATCCTGTCGGCGGATTTCGCCCGCCTGGGCGAGGAGGTGCAGAACGTCCTGGCGGCCGGGGCCGACATCGTGCACTTCGACGTCATGGACAACCACTATGTTCCCAACCTCACCATCGGTCCCCTGGTCTGCCAGGCCCTGCGCAACCACGGCGTGACCGCGGACATCGACGTCCACCTGATGGTGAAGCCGGTGGATCGCATCATCCCCGATTTCGCCGCCGCCGGGGCCACCTACATCACCTTCCATCCCGAGGCCAGCGAGCACGTGGATCGCAGCCTGCAGCTGATCCGGGATTCCGGCTGCCGGCCGGGCCTGGTGTTCAATCCGGCCACGCCGCTGGACTACCTGCAGTGGGTGATCGACAAGGTGGACATGGTACTGTTGATGTCGGTCAACCCCGGTTTCGGCGGGCAGAAGTTCATCCCCTACGTCCTGGACAAGCTGCGCGAGGCGCGCCGCATCATCGATGCCAGCGGCCGTGACATCCGCCTGGAGATCGACGGCGGGGTCAAGGTGGACAACATCGCCGCCATTGCCGCGGCGGGGGCGGACACCTTCGTGGCGGGCTCGGCCATCTTCGGCGCCGGCAAGGACAGCGATGCCCACCGCTACGACAGCGTGATCGCGGCCATGCGGGCGGAACTGGGCAAGGCAGCGGCCTGAGGTGCTCACCCGGCCGCAGATGATCCTGCTGGATCTGGACGGCACTCTGGTGGACAGCGTGCCGGACCTGGCGGCCTGCATTGACCGGATGATGCAGGCCCTGGGACTGCCGGAGCGGGGCGAGGCGGCGGTGCGCGACTGGGTCGGCAACGGCGTGGAGCGGCTGGTGCGCCGCGCGCTGGTGGGACGCCTGGAGGGTGAGCCGGACCCGGACCTGTTCGACCGTGGCTACCCCCTGTTCCTGGATTGCTATGCCCGGCACAACGGCCAGCGCAGCCGGCTCTACCCGGGTGTGCGCGAGGGACTGGACGGGCTGCGCGAGGCCGGTTTTCCCCTGGGTTGCGTCACCAACAAGGCGGAGCGCTTCACCCGGCCGCTGCTGCAGGCCCTGGGCATCGCCGGGCGTTTCGCCATCGTGGTCAGCGGTGACAGCCTGCCGCAGAAGAAGCCGGACCCGGCCCCCCTGCTGCATGCGGCGCGCGCCCTGGGTGCCGATCCCGCCCGCTGCCTGATGGTGGGGGATTCGGTCAACGACGTGAGGGCGGCGCGGGCGGCGGGGTTCCAGGTGGTCTGTGTGCCCTATGGCTACAACCATGGCCGCGACATCCGCGAAGCGGCGCCGGACGCCGTGATCGCCAGCCTGGCCGAGCTGCCGCCGAGGTTGCGCCATGCGGCCTGACCGGGCCCAGGGCAGGCGCTCCGGGGCCGGACGCCGGGGCGGGCGGGCCCCCGGCTGTCGCCCCCTGTTCCCAACCCACTGAGGCGGCCGCAAAGCGATGGAGTCCACAGCCTTTCTGCAACTGGCGGCCAAGGGTTACAACCGCATCCCGGTCAGCCGCGAGGTGCTGGCGGACCTGGACACCCCCCTGAGCGTCTATCTCAAGCTGGCCGACGGCCCCTGGTCCTACCTGTTCGAATCGGTGCAGGGCGGCGAGAAATGGGGCCGCTATTCCATCATCGGGCTGCCCTGCCGGCAGCGGGTCGAGATCCGGGGCCGGCGTATCCGCCTGTACGAGGGGGCGCGCCTGGCCGAGGAGCTGGAGGCCGAGGATCCCCTGGCCTGGATCGAATCCTTCCGCCAGTCGTTCCGGGTGGCGGAGGCCGCCGGCCTGCCGCGGTTCACCGGCGGCCTGGTGGGCTATTTCGGTTACGACACCGTGCGCTACATCGAGCCCCGGCTGGCCGGGGCCGAGCGCCCGGATCCGCTGGCGACCCCGGACATCCTGCTGCTGCTGTCCGAGGAGCTGGTGGTGTTCGACAATCTCTCCGGCAAGCTGTACGTGGTGGTGCATGCGGACCCGGCCCGGCCCGATGCCCTGGCCGCTGCCGAGGCCCGGCTGGATGCGCTGGTGGCGCGCCTGCGCGAGCCCCTGCGCCGTGCGTTGCCGGCGGCGCCCGGCGCGGTGGCCACCGAGGCGGATTTCGTCTCCGGGTTCACCCGCGAGGGCTTCGAGGCGGCGGTGGAACGCATCAAGCAGTACATCGTCGAGGGTGACGTGATGCAGGTGGTGATCTCCCAGCGCCTGTCCATCGACTATGCCGCACCGCCGCTGGACCTGTACCGGGCGCTGCGGGTGCTCAATCCCTCGCCCTACATGTACCTGCTGCACCTGGGGGCGTTCCAGGTGGTGGGGTCCTCGCCGGAGATCCTGGTGCGGCTGGAGGATGGCACGGTGACCGTGCGTCCCATTGCCGGTACCCGGCCGCGGGGAGCCACCGAGGCGGAGGATCAGGCCCTGGAGGCCGAGCTGCTGGCCGACCCCAAGGAGCGGGCCGAGCACCTGATGCTGATCGATCTCGGCCGCAACGACCTGGGCCGGGTGGCGGAGATCGGCTCCGTGCGCCTGACCGAGAAGATGGTGATCGAGCGCTACTCGCACGTCATGCACATCGTCTCCAACGTGGTGGGCAGGATCCGACCCGGCCTGGGCCCCATGGATGTGTTGCGGGCCACCTTCCCGGCGGGTACCGTGAGCGGGGCGCCCAAGATCCGCGCCATGGAGATCATCGACGAGCTGGAGCCGGTCAAGCGTGGCATCTATGCCGGGGCCGTGGGTTACCTGTCCTGGTACGGCAACATGGATACCGCCATCGCCATCCGCACCGCGGTCATCCGCGATGGCCGCCTGCACATCCAGGCTGGTGCCGGCATCGTCGCCGATTCGGTGCCGGCCCGGGAATGGGAGGAGACCATGAACAAGGGACGGGCCATCTTTCGGGCCGTGGCCATGGCCCAGGCCGGGCTGGAGAACGGCTGATGGGGGACCTGGCCACTCAGCGGACACCGCTCTACGACGAGCATCGGCGGCTGGGCGCCCGGCTGGTGGCGTTCGCCGGCTGGGACATGCCGCTCCACTACGGTTCCCAGATCGAGGAACATCACGCGGTGCGCCGCAGCGCCGGCATGTTCGACGTCTCTCACATGACCCTGGTCGATGTCGATGGTGCCGGGGCGCGGGATTTTCTGCGCCGGCTGCTGGCCAACGACGTCGACCGGCTGCGGCAACCGGGCCGGGCACTCTACAGCTGCATGCTGAATCCGGCGGGCGGGGTGGTGGACGACCTGATCGCGTACTTCCTGGCACCGGGGCAGTATCGGCTGGTGGTCAATGCGGCCACCCGGGACAAGGACCTGGCGTGGATGGCGCAACAGGCGGCGGATTTCGAGGTGAGGGTCGGGGAACGCCCGGAACTGGCCATGATCGCGGTTCAGGGTCCTGAGGCCCGGCAGCATCTGCTGCCGCTGCTGCCGGCCGCCCTGGCCCGGGCCGCCGAGGGGCTGGCACCCTTCACGGCGGTGGCGGACCAGGCCTGGTTCCTGGCCCGTACCGGTTATACCGGCGAGGACGGTTTCGAGATCATGCTGCCGGCGGAGGAGGCCGTGGCGTTGTGGCGCCAGCTGGAGGCTGCCGGTGTGCGGCCGGCGGGACTGGGTGCGCGTGACACCCTGCGGCTGGAGGCGGGCATGAATCTCTACGGCCAGGACATGACCGAGGACACCACGCCGCTGGAATCGGGCCTGGCCTGGACGGTGGCCTGGGACCCGGCGGAGCGTGACTTCATCGGTCGCACGGCGCTGGAGGCACAGCGCGCCGCGGGCCTGTCCCGGCGCCTGGTCGGCTTGGTGCTGGCGGGGCGGGGCGTGATGCGGGCGCACCAGCCGGTGTTCACCGCGTCCGGCGAGGGGGTGGTCACCAGCGGTGGTTTCTCCCCCACCCTGGCGCGTTCCATCGCCCTGGCCCGGGTGCCCGCGGCGGGCGCGGAACCGGGGAGCGACTGCAGCGTGGAGATCCGTGGCCGCCGCCTGCCGGCCCGGGTGGTGCGGCCGCCGTTCGTGCGCCACGGCAAGGCGCTGGTCGCGGTCTGAACACGGCGCCGGTACAGGACGGGTACGGGACAACGAGGAGACGACATGAGCGAAATCCCTGACAACCTGAGATACAGCCGCAGCCACGAGTGGGTACGCGAGGAGGACGGCCTGCTGGTGGTGGGGATCACCGACCATGCCCAGCAGCAGCTGGGGGACATGGTGTATGTGGAGCTGCCGGAACCGGGCGTCCACTACGCCGCCGGCGACGCCTGTGCCGTGGTGGAATCGGTCAAGGCCGCTTCCGACGTCTATGCCCCGGTGGGGGGCAAGGTGGCCGCGGTCAACGAGGCACTGGCCGACAGCCCGGAGCTGGTCAATGAATCCCCCTACGGGGACGGCTGGATCCTGCAGCTGGAGGCCGACGACGCCGCGGCCCTGGAGGGCCTGCTGGATGCGGCCGCCTATGCCGCCTTCCTGGAGGAGGGCCACTAGGCCGGCACCCGCCATGCCCTTCGTTCCCCACACCGAGCAGGACGTGCGGGCCATGCTGGAGACCATCGGCGTGGCCGATGTCGATGCGCTGTTCGACGAGATCCCGCCCGAACTGCAGCGCGTGCCTTCGGCGGCGCTGCCGCCGGCGCTCAACGAACAGGAGGTGACCCGCCTGATGCAGGCGCGAGCGGCCGCGGATGGCCAGCCGCTGAACTTCATCGGTGCCGGGGCCTACGAGCACCACGTGCCGGCGGCCGTGTGGGAGATCGCCACCCGGGGCGAGTTCTATACCGCCTACACCCCCTACCAGGCCGAGGCCAGCCAGGGCACCCTGCAGCTCCTGTACGAATACCAGACACTCATGGCCCGGCTCATGGCCATGGAGGTCTCCAACGCCTCCCTCTACGACGGCGCCTCGGCCCTGGCCGAGGCGGTCCTGATGGCGGTGCGGGCCAACCGCAGGTCCGGCTCGTGGCGGGTGCTGATGCCACGCAGCCTGCATCCCGCCTACCGCGCCACGGTACGCACCATCGTCCACAACCAGGCCATCGAATTGCTGGAGGTGCCGTTCGATCCGGCCAGCGGCCAGACCCCCGTGGCGGGGCTGGAGGTCCATGGCGACGAGGACATCGCCGCCGTGGTGGTCGCCCAGCCCAACTTCTTCGGCCTGCTGGAGGAGGTGGATGCCCTGACCGACTGGGCTCACGAGCGCGGCGCCCTGGTGATCGCGGTGGTCAATCCCCTGGCCATGGCCCTGCTGCGGCCACCGGGGGCGTGGG